>NZ_CP025613.1:334617-669234 GCF_002868735.1 Niveispirillum cyanobacteriorum
CCGATATCGGCATCCTGGCCCCGATCTTCGTGGGTGATAAGCGCATCGGCTGGACCGGGGCGTGCGCTCATCAGTTGGATGTCGGCGGCATGGTGCCGGGCAGCTTCGCCTCCATGGCCAAGGATATCCGACAGGAAGGCATCCTGATCCCGCCCGTGAAGCTGGTGGACCGAGGCGAACTGCGCGCTGACGTCCTGAACTTCATCACCGGCATGTCGCGCCTGCCCATCAATGTCAGCCTGGACCTGAAGGGCCTGATGGCCGCCTGCAATACCGGCGTGAAGGGCGTGCTGGATACGGTGGCCAAGTATGGGGTCGACACGGTCCTGACCGTCATGGACGGAATGATGGACCTGTCGGAAGCCAAGATGCGCAAGCGCCTGCATGAACTGCCTGACGGCGTGTTCCGTGCCCAGGCCTTCCTGGACCATGACGGGTTCGAGAACAAGATCTACAAGATCCATGTCGAGCTGCGTAAACAGGGCGACCGCATCACCTTCGACTATACCGGTTCCGACGATCAGGCGCCGGGCTTCGTGAATGCCACCCGCACCGGTCTGCTGGCCGGCATCTATGCCGGCATCCTGCCGCTGATCGCCTTCGATCTGCCCTGGAATGACGGGCTGCTGCGCCCGCTGGAAGTGCTGTCGCGTGAAGGCTCCGTCGTCTCCTGCAAGTTCCCCGCTCCCTGCTCACAAGGGCCTCTGGGTGCCATGTGGCTGGTTGAGGTGACGACGACGGAGGCGATGTCCAAGCTGCTGGCCAGCCATCCAGACTATGTACGCGAGGCGCAGGCCGCCCCGGCCAGCGGCCCTGACCTGTTCCATATCCATGGCAAGAACCAATATGGCGAGCCGGCGACCGCGCCCATCCTGGAGGTGATGCTGTCGGGCGGCGGCGCCTATGCCCATCGCGACGGCATCACCGTGTCGGGCCAGCGCAACATCACCGCTGGTCGCGCGCCGAACGTGGAGGCGACGGAGCTTAAGCTGCCCGTGCTCTATATGTACCGGCGCATCATCACCGACAGTTCCGGTCCTGGTCGCAATGCCGGCGGACAGGCGGCGGGGGCGGCGTTCGTCCTGCATGATGTGCACGAGGTGGAATCCCTGGTCGCCTGCCATGGCTATCAATCGCCGACCTCTCGCGGGCTGTTCGGCGGCTATCCCAGCGGTTGCAACCATCGCCGTCTGCTGCGCAATTCTAACATCCGCGATTTGATGCAAGGCGGGGTGTTCCCCGACAGCATGAACGGGCTGGTGGGGGAAGAGACAACCTTCACCGCAAAGCCGCCGGAATTCGAATTTGCCCATGACGATGTGTATGAGTGCAACCCGACCGCCGGTGGCGGCTGGGGCGACCCGATCGGACGCGAGCCGGAACTGGTGGCCCGTGATGTGATGGGTGGCGCCTTCTCCGTCGCTTCAGCGGAACGCATCTTCGGCGTTGTCGTCACCGCATCGGGTACTGTTGACGAGGCGGCAACGGCGGCCCGCCGCGACGCCATCCGTCAGGACCGCCTGTCCTGGCCCGTGACCCGCCGGTTGCAACATGCACCGCACGTTCATGGCAACGCCGAAGCCGTGGCCATCGTTGGCGATGTCGCCCGTATCCTGAAACTCACCGATGGCCGCAGCTACTTTGTCTGCAATTGCGGCCATGTCATCGCGCCGGCTGATGAGAATTGGAAGGACTATGCCGCCCATGCCCCGGCAACGGCAGAGGATCTTGGCCCCCGCGTCCGTATCCATGCTGATCTGGAGGTGGTGCGCCATGCCTGTCCCGGCTGCGGCACGCTCTTGGATGTGGAGGTGAAGCGGCGCGGCGAGGACAGCCTGTTCGATATCGAAATCGCAGCTTGAGGGGAGGGGTGATGAGCCATCCGACTTACCCCGTCACCGCCCGCTGGGTGACTTTCCCCAATGGCGGCGACCTGATCCGGGGCTATCTGGCAGAGCCTGAGGGCACAGGCCCCTGGGGAGCCATTGTCACGGCCCCGGAAAATCTGGGCGTTACCGAGCATCGTCAGGCGGAGACACGCCGTCTGGCCGCCGAGGGCTTCGTGGTCCTGTCCGTCGATCCCTACAGCCGGATCGGCGGTCGCCCGCCCCAGGATTACACCACACCGGAGGAACGCCGCAGCAAGGCGTTCCTGGCCGCCAAGGATGAGACGGCGGTTCCCGACATGCAGGCCGGGTTCGACTTCTTGGCGGGCCTGCCCAATATCGATCCGGCCCGTATCGGCACCCTGGGTTACTGCCTGGGCGGCGGCACCTCGCTGGCCTGGGCGGCGCGTCCCAACAAGCTGGCCTGCGCTGTCATCCTCTACGCCCTGCCCATCCTGCCGGCTGCCTATTCCCCGGACGGCAAGGAACGCTCCCGCCTGACCCTGGCGCCGAACATACAGTGCCCGTTGCAATTGCATTTCGGCACGAATGACGAAGCGATACCCCTGGAGCAGACCGAAGCGCTGCGGGCGGCACTGCTGGCGCAGAGCCCCCAGCCGGTGGATTTCCACCTCTATGAGGGGGCGCGTCACGCCTACATGGACAGCACCCTGGAACGCTACTCACCGGAGGCGGCGGCACTGACCTTTCAGCGCTTCGTCGCCTTCTTCCACCAGCATCTGGGATAAGCGCCATGAGCCTGTGGACGCAAATGCTGGGCGGGGAGGTCGGGTTCGTCATGGCGGGTGGCCTTCGCACCCGCTATGTCCGGCTGGGTCAAGGGGTGCCACTACTGCTGCTGCATGGCCGCGGCGGGCACCTGGAGACCTTTGCCCGCAATATCGGCCCGCTGTCAGCTCACTTCACTGTCTATGCCGTCGATCTGGCAGGACATGGGCTGACGGCACCCTTCGATGGGGACTACACAATCGAACGGCTGGCCGCTCATGTTGCCGATACCATGGACGCGCTGGACCTGACCCGCACCCATGTCGTGGGCCAAAGCCTGGGCGGCTGGGCGGCGGCCTGGTTGGCCCTAAACCGACCCGAGCGGTTCAACCGGTTGGTGCTGATCGAACCGGCGGGATTGCAGGCCGAGGCCGAACGGCTGGCCGATCCCAAGATCGCCCAGGCCTATAAGGCGGGTGGGGAGGCATTCGATAAGCCGACCTTGGAGGCCGTGCGCAAGCGGTTGTCGGGCCTGCTGGCCGATCCGGACAGCGTGGATCCGGAAATCCTGGCTACCCGCCTGGCACTGTACCAGCCGGACGCCGCCCGTGCGGTGCATCTGAAGGTGCGCCAGGCCGACAATGGCCCCTTCCTGCTGACGCCGGAACGGCTTTCCGGCCTGTCGGTGCCGACCCTGTTCATTCGGGGGGAGGGGGGAAATACGGCTGCCGGGATCATGGCCCAGGCGGTAGCGGCTTGCCCCGATGCGCGGCTGGTCACGGTCGAGGGTGCCCGGCAATGGCCGCAATATGAACAGGCCGACAGGACTAATGAACTGATCGGCGACTTTTTGAAGAACGGGAGAGAATGATGTCCTTCTGGACCGATGCCCTTGGGGCACAAGTCAAATATTACGATGCCGGCGGCTGGCGCACCCGCGTGCTCGAAGCAGGCGAAGGTACCCCGGTGATCATGATGCACGGCCTGTCGGGCCATGCCGAGGGCTTCATCCGCAATGTCGTGCCGATTTCCCAGGCCGGTTTCCGCGCCATCTCCATGGACGCCATCGGCCATGGATTGAGCGCCAAGCCGCTTGACGTCACCTATCACGCGCCCTTGTTCGTGGAGCATCTGAAGCGTTTCATGGACGCCATCGGGGCGGAGAAGGCGCATCTGGTGGGACAGTCGCTGGGCGGCTGGACGGCCTTCAATTTCGCCCAGGCCTATCCCGACCGCGTCGCCTCCCTGATCTCCATCACCGGGGCCGGCTTCCTGCTCAGCGACGCCGAAAGCCAGGCGGAAAGTGCGCGCATCCACCAGCAGGTGAAGAACGTCACCAAGAAGGCCAGCGAGGCACCGACGCGCGACAAGGTCAAGGAACGGCTGCAATGGCTGATGTGGGATAAGTCAGTGGCCACTGACGAGCTGGTCGATACCCGCTTCCATTTCTTCATGTTGCCTGACAGTCGCGCCGCCATGCCCAAGATGGTGGAGGAACAGCCGGGCGAGGAGAACCGGAAGTATCTCCTGGACGAGGCTCAACTGGCCAAGCTGGACATCCGCACCAAGATCATCTGGAGCGACCATAACCCCACCACACCCTGGACGGTGGCCAAGAAGGTCTCCGAGATCATGCCCAATGCCGACTTCTCCCTGGTGGAGAGTGCCGGTCACTGGCCGCAGTTCGAGCAGGCCGACGCCGTCAACCGTTTGGTCATCGACTTCTTGAAGGGGTGAGGGACATGGGCAGCTTCGTCTGGGCGGCGGCGACGGCCCATACCGGTGCCATGATGCGCCTTCCCGATGGCGGGGCCGATGAGGCCCGCGCCGAACAGGTGTTCAACGGGTTCCGCACCTTGGCTTCTTCGCTGAAGGCGGCCCGCCCGGACGTGCTGATCACCATCGCCACCGACCATTTCCTGACCTACGGCTATGAATTCCTGCCCATCTTCAGCATCGGCACCGGCGACCGGTTCGAAGGTTGGGGGGAGTTTGGGGTGCCCAAGCGCGACTATAAAGGTGTCGCGCCCTTCGGCGAAGCGGTGCAGAACGGGCTGGTGGCGGCGGGCTTCGACGCCGTTGGCGCGCGCGATGTGAAGCTTGACCATGCCTTTTCCTGTCCCTTGCAGCTTCTGCTGCGGGATTGGGATGTGCCGATCCTGCCCGTCTACATTAACTGCACTGTCGCCCCCTTGCCCAGCCATGCCCGCGCCTTGGCCTTTGGCCGCGCGTTGGGCGATGTGGTGCGAACCCAGGGGGTGTCACAACGGGTGGCCATCGTCGGCACAGGCGGCTTGTCGCACTGGGTCGGCACGCCGCAGACCGGGACCATCAATACCGGCTTCGACCGGCGGTTTCTGGAGCTGTTCACGTCTGGCCGGTTGGATGAGATCGCGGCGATGGACAGTGACTGGGTGATCGACAATGCAGGCAATGGGGCGGCGGAAATCCGCAACTGGCTGGCCGCAGCCGGTGCAGTGAATGCCAAAGGCGCGCGCGAGATCGCATATGAGCCGGTGGCCATGTGGAATACCGGTATCGCCGTGACGGAGATCCTGTCATGAGCCGCCGCGATCTTGAGAGGTTCCTGTTCCGCTTTGACAAGGAACCTGACCTGCAGGCCGCCTTTGCCGAAGCCCCCGAAAAGGCCTTCATCGCCTTCGACCTCAGCGAGGCAGAGGTGGCAGTGCTGGCGGCACGCGATGTGGCTACGCTCTATGAATGGGGCCTGCATCCGCTGTTGATCCGTAACTTCGCGGGTACGGTTGGTGTGCGCTATGTCGGTGAATATCGCAGGCGAGGGCTGACATGAGCGTCGACGCCGCCTGCCACGATCTGGCACTGGCCAACCGTATCCTTGCCCATGAGGGGGTGGTGGACGCGTTCGGCCATGTCAGTCTGCGCCATCCCGACCGGCCTGGTCACTTTCTGCTGTCCCGTTCGGTCAGCCCTGACCAGGTGGTGCCAGAGGACATCATGTGTTTCGGCCCCGATGGGCAGGCGGCGGACGGGGATGCTCGCGCGCCCTATCTGGAACGCTTCATCCATGCCGCGATCTATGAAGCGCGCCCGGATGTCGCCGCCGTGGTCCATTCCCACGCCCATGATCTGATCCCGTTCGGCGTGACAGGCACGGAAGTGCGACCGCTTCTGCATGTTGCTGGCCCGTTGGGCAGGGTGCCTGTCTGGGATATCGCCGACCGGTTCGGGGAGACGTCGCTGCTGGTCACCAACATGGTGCAGGGACGTGATCTGGCGGAACGGCTGGGTGCCGGCAGGGCGGTGCTGATGCGCGGCCATGGCGGCGTGGTGGTGGGCGACGGCCTGCGCGCCGCCGTGATCATGGCTGTCTATCTCCAGGTCAATGCCGGGCTAGACCTGAAGGCCCGCCAGCTTGGGCCTGTCCGTTATCTCAGCGACGGCGAGGTCGCGCTCAGTTTCGACGCCATCCTGGCTGAAGGGCCGGCCCGGCGCGCCTGGGAATATTTCAAGCGGAAGGTGGAGACGCACACCTGAGCTTTCACCGCGAAACAATGCCATAAGGCAAGTCACAGGGAGGAAGAAGAATGGCCAAGATGTTCAGGATGCAACCGGGTCACGGTCTGACGCGACATGGCATATCGGCGTTGGCCCTGGTGCTGGCGGCGGGGACGGTACAGGCCCAGACAGCCCCGGCTACAGGTCAGGTGCTCGAACTGGAGGAGATTGTCGTTACCGCCGAACGCCGTTCGGAATCGTTGCAGGACACCCCAATTTCCATCCTCACCTTCTCCGGCGACGCGCTGGAGCGGGCCAATGTCCGGTCGGTGGACGATCTTCAGAATTTCCTACCCAACGTTTCCATCGGCGGTTCCGCGCCGGTCGGAAACTCGGCCCCCAACTTCTCCATACGTGGCGTCGGTCAGACGTCGGGCCGCGCCAATAATGAGAAGGGCGTGGGTCTCTATGTCGATGATGTCTATTATCCGCGTTCCACGGGCGCCATCCTGAACCTGCTGGATGTGGAACGGATTGAGGTTTTGCGTGGGCCGCAGGGCACTCTGTTTGGCCGCAACACGACGGGCGGTGCCATCCGCTATATCACGCGCAAACCCACCGACCGGCTGGAAGGCCGTATCACCGGCACCTATGGTTCCCTGGATCGGACGGATATCGAAGGCGTCCTGAACGTCCCCGTGTCCGAGAAAGTGGCGTTCCGGGGCCAGGCCGCCTGGTTCAAACGTGACGGCTATGTTGATGTCATTGGCACCGACCGGACGCGGGGCAATCAGGATGATTATGCCGTGCGCGGCGCCCTGCGCGTACGTCCCAATGACAGCATCACTGTCGATCTGAGTGCAGCCTATACCGAGAACCGCAGCAATGGTTCGCCCACCGTCATCGCCGGCGTCGGCCTGCGACAGGCATCGGGTTTCCCGATTGCGGCGGTCAATGCCTACAATGCCTATCTGGCGGCGCGCGGCCAGTCTGCCATCGTGGCGGATGATCCGCGCTTCGTGACCAAGGACGGCTATTCCGTGCCGGATAGCTGCATCATGGATGATATTGCGCTTAACCCGGCCAAATTCGGCGACGCCCCGAACCTTCTGCCCAACAGCCGTCCCCAGGCCAGCCTGTGCGACGATGCACGTCGGACCAAGAACACCTTCCTGTCGGCTGATATCAATGCCGACCTGAACGATGCGCTCTCGCTGCGTTCGATCACGGGCTATAACAAGGGCACGGATATCGACCAGGGTGACTATGGTCTTTTCGGTGCCCAGACCAACTATACCCTGAACGAGATGAACTCCATCTCTCAGGAATTGCAGCTTCTGGGCAGTCATGAGGGCCTGGAGTGGGTAGCCGGTCTTTATTATTTCCACGAAACCCCGGCAGAGCGCCGGTTCCTGCGTGAGGCGGTGGTCAACGCCGGTCGGGTCGAATGCTGCAACGGCTTCGATGCCAATGTGCAGCTGAAGACCAACAGCTATTCCGCGTTTGGTCAGGCCAGCCTGGACCTGACCGACAAGGCGCGGGTGACGGCCGGGGCGCGATATTCCTATGACGACAAGGACGTTTTCATATCGAAGGTCGGCATCTTCACCCCGGCCTTGCCGGCTGGCGGTTCCCCGCGGACCAATGCCAATAATTGGGATGCCATCGATTATCGCCTGACGCTGGATTATCAGTGGACCGATACGCTGATGACCTACGCGACTTATTCCAAGGGTTTCAAGTCCGGCGGCTTCAATGTCGATATCGTCACGCTGGGCACGGCGGCCCCCACCATCACCTCCTTCGATCCGGAGACGGTGAAGAACCTGGAGGCCGGTGTGCGATCGGAATGGTTTGACAAGCGCCTGCGCGCCAACCTGACCGGCTTTCACATGAAGTATGACAATCTGGTCGTGCAGGTGGCCGACTTCTCCCGCGGGGCCTTGCAGGTCCTGTTCCTGAATGCTGGCAAGCTGGAAATTGACGGGTTCGAGGGCGAGTTTGCGGTGGCGCCTATCGAGCGGCTGACCCTGAATGCCAATGTCGGTTACACCAGGATCAAATATGTCGATCTGCCCACCGGCAGCCCGCTGTTCGATCCTGCCAGCTGCCCCGGCGGTGCCCTCACCTTTGATCGCTGCCGGGCACAGCCGCTGGCCCGGTCGCCGGAATGGACCTACACGCTTGGCGCCCAGTACACGGTTCCGGTGGGGGCTGGCGATGTCAGCATGAATGCCAACTACGCCTATAAAAGCAGCCAATATTCCAACAACTCCACCTCCAACTCGGTGAAGCTGCCGGCCTATGGCGTGGCTAATGTCCGCATTGAGTATGATAGCGGTGCACAGTGGAAGGTGGCGGCCTTCGGCACCAACATCTTTGACAAATACTACATCACCACAGGCACCAATGGCCGCCAGAACACGCTGGCCACGCTGACCCATTCGCCGGGCCGGCCGGCGGAATATGGCGTGTCGCTGACCTGGAGCTTCTGACTTCAAATAACTGGTGAAGACCATGGTGTGTATGACATGGTCTTCACCAAAAAAGTCATAGCCGCATGAACGGACGACAAGGGTGAGAAACATGCAGACCGACCAGGAAATGCCCGCCGGAGCGCGGCGCGGCATCACCATCTTTCTCTGCTTTCTGGTGGCCGTGTTGGAAGGGTTTGACCTGCAGGTCATTGGGGTGGCGGCTCCGCAATTAACCCGCGAACTGGGGCTGGCGCCACAGGAAATCGGCTGGGCCTTTGGTGCCAGCCTCATCGGCCTTGCCATCGGCGCCCTGGCGGGCGGTCGGCTGGCCGACAAGGTGGGGCGCAAGCCGGTGCTGGTCGGTTCGGTTGTGGCCTTTGGGGCCGCCACCCTGGCCTCCAGTTGGGCCTGGGACTATCATTCGCTATTCGTGCTCCGGGTGCTGACCGGTTTGGGGTTGGGCGGTACCTTTCCAAACGTCATCGCCATCGCATCGGAAGTGACGGCACGGGCGCGGGTTACCATAACCGTGGCCTCCATCTCCTGCGGGCTGGCGGTTGGCGGGATTATTGTGTCGTTAATGGCCAAGCTGGCGCCCGGCGGTATGGATTGGCGGGGGCTGTTCCTTATAGGGGGGGTGCTGCCGCTGCTGGTGGCTCCGGCCCTGTGGTATTTCCTGACGGAAACCAAGCGAGCGGCTGTGCGCGGCCACGGCAGCCGCACCCCGATCGGTCAGGCCCTGTTTGGCGCGCAGCAGGCTGGGCCGACGCTGATGCTGTGGATCGTGTTCGCCTTGACGCTCCTGCAACTTTCCCTGCTGCTGAACTGGCTGCCTACGCTGATCATTGCAAAGGGGTTTCCCCCGGCGCAGGCCTTTTTAACCTCGCTGGTGCTGAATATCGGCAGCATCTTTGGCTCCGTCATCGCCGGCTTCCTGTGCGACCGGTATGGCGCGCGCACGCCGATGGCGGTGGGGTATCTGGCGATGGCGCTGGTCATGTACCTGCTGTCATTGGCCAGTGACATGAACATACTGCTGGTGCTGGCCTTCTGGGCAGGGTTTCTGGTCCTGGGTGCGCAGTTCGCGCTCTATGGTCTGGCGCCGAAAGTATATCCCGATCAGACGCGTGGGACCGGGGTCGGGGCCGCTGTGGCCGCTGGCCGGGTTGGTGCCATTTCCGGTCCGCTGATCGCCGGTCAGATGATCGGCGCGGGTGCCACGGGTGATCAGGTAGTGTTGCTGATGGTGCCGTTGGCCCTTCTGGCCGGGGTGGCGCTGCTGGCGCTGGCCCATATGGCCGGTCCGCGCCTGCGTGCCGGTGGTGCCGGCGTGCATTGAGAATAAAGGGTATCTCCGTCATTGCGGACTGAGACGGATCAAAGGCCAGGAATCGCATCTGCCGGATGCTGTTCCTGGCCTTTGGTCTTTGACGCGTGAAAAGACGGTCTGTGGGCGTGCCTCACCGCCGGCTTTGACCTGTCCGTTCCAGCAGATCGATGGACCATTCGACATGGCTATCCATGACGGCGGCGGCGGTGCGGGCGTCCCCGGCCAGCACGGCATCAGCCATGCGGTTGTAATTGGCGATATAGCCCGGGATATGCAGGCGCATGTCGATGGTGCCGGCAAGGAACCGGTTCCAGTATTCCAGGTTGAGCAGCCCCAGCAGGTAATCCACGTAGGGCTTCTGCCCAATCTCATTCAGCAGATAATGGAAATCGTTCAGCACCAGATAGAATTTGTAGGAAGGCGGTGCATCACGGGCCGCGCGGATCCGGGCAATGGCCTCCTCCACACGCTGCCGGTTGTCGCCCTCGCCGATGCGCCGTGCGGCCGCCGTGACCCCCACCTTGGCGATGGGGCCCGTAACCTCATAGATCTGGATCAGGTCGGCCAGTGACAGCTCGCGCATAATGGCGCCCTTGTCGGGCAGCAGTTCGACCAGCCCCTGGCCCGCCAGAATATGCAAGGCCTCCCGTACCGGGGCGCGGCTCACCCCCAGACGTTTGGCCAGCTCTGCCGCCTTGATCCGCTGTCCAGGCCGCAGGACCCCCTCATCCAGGCTTTCCATCAGCGTTTCGTGCACACGCTGCACCAATGTCGTTTTGGTGCTGCCATCGGCCATCAGTTTTGGCGCACCGAAGGGCGATGGCGCCCCGGCAATGTCGGACGGAAACTCGTCAGCGTCCTCTTCCGTTTCCGACGGCACGCGCGGCACATGGGGCGGCGCCTTCGTCTTCTCGCCTTTACGCTCCCTGCCCGGCGCGTCGGTCGATACCTTTGTCATTATCGCTTTATCCCCTGCGATCCATGCCCGCCTGCATGGCAGGCCATCCGGCAGCCCCTTTCGTCGTACGATGCTACGACAACCGCCGGACCCTGCATAGCGGGCTGAAAGTCAGCATACCGTAACATCCAGTAGTGTCGACAGATTTATAAATCCCTCCTTCTGCATTCATATGGATGATCGGACATCTGCGCGTTAGTTACTGATATTATTGGATAAAAAGGAAACCAGGCAGTTCGTTGCGAAAATTATTTCCGAGGCATCAAGATTCCTTCTTGAAAGTGCCGACACTTTGTGGCGGATTATAGGGGCGCTCACGACACAGCACGGGATGGCCGGGCGCATAGGCGGTTTACCTTCATCGGGGACTGACGCCATGGACAACCAAACAGCCGCTAGTGATCTTGGTGGCCCCTGCGCTGACGGGCGCGTTGCCCGTTTTGAGCAATTGTTGGAGATTGAGCCGCAGCGGGGCCACGGTCTGCCGCAGCCTGTTGCGGATATGATCTGGTCGCGCCGTTTGCTCCCTGTGATCACACGGAACGATGATGCGCCCAGTCCCTTCGGTAATGTCGCGCCGATCCGGGGGGCAGGGGATATGTCCATCACCTATGCCGCATGCCCGCCGGGCACGGGGCCTTCACTGCACACCCACCGCCGCACATTCGAAACCTTCACGGTGCTGTCGGGGCGATTTGAATTCACCCTGGGCGACAATGGGGACAGCGCGGTAACGCTGAACCCGTTCGATGTCCTTTCCGTACCGCCGGGCGTTGCTCGCGCTTTCCGTAATGTCAGTGATAAGGAAGGACTGCTGCAGGTGATCATCACCGGCGGCCAGCATGATGTGAACGACATCTTCTTTCCGGCACGTACGGCAAAGGAGATCGCCAGTCACGGCGAACAGTACCTGGCTTATTTTCAGTCGAAGGGCCTGTTCTTCGACATCTGATCCGGTCGGGGCAGGGAGGTATACGGCACGGCAATCCATGGTGATTGCCGAATGCATCGTTACGCCTACCGCTCTTTCATATAAGAATACAAATGGAGGACGGGGACATGAACATGTTGAGGCTTCGCACCCTGTTGTTGACCAGTGCTACTGGCTTAGCATTGACCTCCCTGCCGGCCCTTGTACAGGCGGCGGATGGAACGATGCTGGATGAGGTCATCGTCACCGCGACCAAGATGGGCGACACAAGGTTGCAGGAAACACCCATCGCCATCACCGCCTTCACGGCCGATGCGCTGGAGAAAACCGGTATCAAGGATGTCCGCGATCTGGCCGGTTCCACCCCCAATTTGGTGGTGGCCCAGAATGGCGCCTTCGCCCAGCTCTATATCCGCGGCATCGGGTCCAACAATGTTTTCGCGGGTTCGGACCCCAGCACGACGGTCCACATGGACGGCGTCTACATGGCCCGTCCCGCCGCCGTCTTCAACAACTTCCTGGATGTGGAGCGGATCGAGGTGCTACGCGGGCCGCAAGGCACGCTCTATGGCCGCAACTCGGTCGGCGGCACCATCAACATCGTCTCCCGCCTGCCTGACAACAACGTCAAGGCCAAGGCACAGGCCACCATCGGCAACTATGACCTCTATCGCGGTGAGGCCTATGTCAGTGGCCCCCTGATCGAAGACAAGCTGTATGGTAGCGTGTCCCTTATGGGCAGCAAGCATGACGGCTATTTCAAGAATGTTGTCCCGTCCGGCAATGACCGCGCCAGCGAGAATACCTGGGGTACCCGCGCCATCCTGCGTGCCACACCGAATGAGGCGCTGGAGATAGTGTTCCGGGCCGACTATCTGGCTGATTACGGCCATTTTGTCGGCAACCAGGCGCTTTTGCTGCCGTTCCGCCCCGTGGCCGGCGGCGCGCTGGACCCGGTGACGGAAGCCATCCGGGGCGACTGGCACAAGGTGGCGCTGGACAGCCCCAGCGACACCGACCGCAAGATCAAGGGCGTGTCGGCGGAGATCACCTACAGTTTCTCCGATGCCGCTGTGCTGAAATCTCTGACTGCCTATCGGAAAAGCGATCTGAACTATGTCAACGACACCGACGCCACCGACCTGCACCGCCAGGAAACGCGGCAGCAGGAGTACCAGGATCAGTTCTCCGAGGAACTGAACCTGTCAGACCGGGTTAATCGGTTCAAATATGTGCTTGGTTTCTATTATTTCGACGAACATATCGACACGGATTCCACGGTCACCGCCTTCAACCTGAACCGCGTGACCAATCCGGCCCCGACCGTCGACACAAAGGCCTGGTCCGGATACGGACAAGTATCATTCGATCTGACGGATCAATTCACCCTGACCGCCGGCATCCGCTACACGGATGAGAAGAAGGATTTCGACCAGTATCTGAACATCTACACCCTGTCGACCGGGTCGCCGCTGGCCACGTATCCACGCCGCTATCTGAACAAGGGCCATTACACGGCCTGGACCCCGAAATTCGGGGCGGAATACAAGGTGACGGAAGATGTGATGCTGTACGCATCAGCGACGCGCGGGTTCAAATCCGGCGGCTTCAACTTCTCCTCTGGCAACACGGCGCAGGGTTTTGCCCCGGAAACGCTGTGGAGCTATGAAGCCGGTTTCAAAACGGAGTTCGCAGACAAGCGCGTGCGCCTGAACGGGTCGGCCTTCACCTATGATTACAAGGACTTGCAGGTACAGTCCTTCCTGGTGCCTGGCGTCACCGACATCACCAATGCCTCAGACGCCAAGGTGGATGGGCTCGAACTGGAACTGACGACGCGTCCCGTAACCGGCCTGGATATCGGGGGCACGCTGACCTATCTGGACGCGCGCTATAAAAACTATCCGCAGGCGCCGATCCCCGGCACCAGCCCCGCCGTCACCATCGATGCATCGGGCAAGTACCTGAACTCCTCCCCCAAATGGGCCTACACGCTGTATGGCCAGTACAGTTTTGATGTCGCCGGCGGCTCGGCGTTTGTGCGTGGTGAGTATGGCTGGAAGGACCGGCAATATTTCACTGTCATCAATGACGCGGTGCAAACCATGGGCAGCTATGACCTGCTGAATGCCAGCATAGGGTTCGCCCCGGACGGCGGCAATTGGCAGGTGGTGCTGTACGGTCGCAACCTGTCCGACACGCAATATCTGGTTTCCACGGGCACGTTCACGGCGGTGCCAGCGGGTACGCCGGGCGACCCGCGCACCTATGGCCTGCGCCTCACCTACACCTACTGACCGCCATCATACAGGGTCTGGAAATGTCTTCTGCATTCCCGCTTCATATCGATGGCACCTGCGACCCGGATTTTGCCGGGTTGCGGGAGACCTTCATCGAGAATTTCCGCAGCCGGGGCGAAATCGGTGCCGCCGTCTGTGTCTATCGCGACGGGAAGAAGGTCGTGGACCTGTGGGGCGGGGTGGCAGATGTCGCCACCGGCGCCCTTTGGCAGCGGGATACGATCTGCTGCATGATGTCCGTGGGCAAGTCCATGGCGGCGCTGTGCCTGCTGATGCTGATCGACCGGGGCACGGTCGATCTGGAAGCCCGCGTCACCGACTACTGGCCCGAATTCGGTCAGGCCGGCAAGGAAAAGACCACCGTTCGCATGCTGCTGTCGGCCCTTTCCGGTGTTCTTTATGCTGATGCCGCCCCCGACGGTTCCGCCTATGACTGGGATGTCATGTGCCGTGCGCTCGCCGCGCAGAAGCCGGAATGGGAACCGGGCACCCAGGGCGCCTATCATTCCATGACCGCCGGCTATCTGCTGGGGGAAATGGTGCGCCGGGTGGATAGCCGCATGATCGATGTGTTCTTCCGGGAAGAGATCGCGCGGCCGCTAGGCATCGATTACGGGTTCGGGGTGGCGGAAGCGGACATGCACCGCGTATCCGATATCATGCCCAATCCCGGCAGCGTCACCTTTGTGCAGGCCAAGGACAAGACCACCAAGCTGGGCCGGGCCTGGCGTGTGCGGCCCAGTTCGGCTAACCCCTATAATGAACCCGCCTATCGTCGGGCCGTGTTCCCGTCATCGAACGGCCATGGCAATGCCCGCGCCATCGCGCGGGTCTATGCGGCGCTGGCCAATGGCGGGACGTTGGACGGTTTCCATCTGCTCTCCCCCGCCCTGGTGGAGGCAATGCGCACCGAAAGCTGGCGCGGCACCTGCGGTATGACCGACCGGCCCTTCCGCTACGGCCTGGGCCTGTTCTTGAACTACCCGCCCATGCTGGGCTTCGGGGCCAATCCCCGTGCCTTCGGCCATCCGGGTGCCGGTGGTGCTGTCGGTATCGCCGATCCCGAAGCTGGCCTCGCCTTCAGCTACAGCCCGAACCTGATGTGTGCCGGTGCCGGCATGGGTGAGCGGTGCGAGGCGCTGGTGCAGGCGGCCTTGGGCAAACAAGCCACCATCTGATCCTGACCCCCAGGGAGGGGAAAATGTCCGATTTCAAAGGAAAAGTAGCCCTGGTGACCGGCGGCAGCTCCGGTATTGGCGCTACGGTGGCTCAGGCGCTGGGCGCCCAGGGCGCCCATGTCGCCATCGTGGCCAGCAGTTCCATAGCCAAGGCCGC
Organism: Niveispirillum cyanobacteriorum; assembly: GCF_002868735.1. Classification (GTDB taxonomy): domain Bacteria; phylum Pseudomonadota; class Alphaproteobacteria; order Azospirillales; family Azospirillaceae; genus Niveispirillum; species Niveispirillum cyanobacteriorum. The sequence goes on from NZ_CP025613.1 coordinate 350,041, forward strand.
CCCCGTGGTGGACGCGGTGAACGCAGGCGGCGGTACCGCGCGTGCCTATGCCGCTGATGTCCGGGATGAGGGGGCGGTCGCCACCTTGCTGGAGCAGGTGACGGCCGATTTCGGTGGTCTGGACATCCTTGTCAATGCTGCCGGCGTGTTCGAGCCCAGTCCTGTTGGTGGTACGGCGGCAGATAGCATGAACCGTATGGTCGATATCAACCTGAAGGGCACCTGGAACTGCTTGCAGGCCGCCGTGCCGCACCTGAAGGCGCGGGGGCGGGGCAAGGTGCTGAACTTCGCCTCCGTCGCCGGGACCATCGGGGTCAAGGGCTTCGCCGTCTATTGCGCATCCAAGGCCGCCATCGTGATGATGACGCGGGTGGCCGGCGCCGAACTGGCACCCTTCGGCATCAATGTCAATGCCGTTGCCCCCGGCAATACCGAAACCCCGATGAACGAGGCGATGCGCACCGCGCCGGAAATGGCAGAGATCCTGGATGGCATGCGCCGCATGACGCCCAGCGGTGTCACCTTCTCCAAACCGGAAGAGATTGCCAGTGCAGTGCTCTACCTGTTGTCGGATGCCGCACGGCCAGTCTTTGGCACGACGCTGGTCATTGATGAAGGCATCTCTGCTGCCATTGGCTAAGCATAGAACAGTAAATAGGGGGATCTGGAATGACGGACAGCCTGCGCAAAGACAGCACCTACGCCTGGTATGTGGCCGTGCTGCTGTCTGTTGCCCACCTGATCTCCTTTGTGGACCGGTTCGTGATGAGCTTGGTTCTGGTCCCCATCAAGACCGAACTGCTGCTCAGCGATACGCAGTTGGGGCTGCTGCATGGTACCGGCTTTGTCATCCTCTACACGGTTGCGGCTATTCCGCTGGGCTGGATGGCCGACCGGGCCAACCGCCGCAATATCATCGTCGCGGGTATCCTGGTCTGGAGCTTGGCGACGGCGGCCTGCGGCCTTGCCAACTCCTTCAACAGTCTGTTCCTAGCCCGTATCGCGGTCGGGTTTGGGGAGGCCGCCTTGGTGCCGGCGGCCATGTCGCTGATCGCGGCCTACTTCACCCGGTCCAAACTGTCCCGTGCGGTCAGCACGTTCACCATGGGTGCCTCGCTGGGCAAGTCGGTGGCGCTGATCGTGGGTGGGATGATCCTGGCGTGGTTGACGGCACGCGGCGGGGCGATGCTGCCGGGTTGGGGGCACCTGTCGCCCTGGCAGGGGTTGTTCATCGCGGCGGCGGCGCCTGGCGTACTGGTCGCCCTACTGCTGCTGACGGTGCGGGAACCGGCGCGGCCCGTCAGTGCGATGGCCAAGCCGGGTCTGCGGGAGGTGTTCGCCCATATCGGTCGGCACCGCGCCGCCTATCTGCTGCACACGGCGGCGGCCGCATCGGCGATTCTGCTGGTTCAGTCCTACGCCGCCTGGTCGCCCACCTTCTATATCCGCAATTTCGGTTTGGCACCGGCAGAGGCGGGGTATCTGGTGGGCATGGTGGTGCTGGTGGCGGGCCCGGTCGGGCATTTGACGGGCGGTTATCTGACCGACCGGTTGCAGGGCCGGGGCGTGACAGGCGCCCCCGGTCTGGTGATTGCCGGCATGCTGCTGCTGTCCCTGCCACTGGCCACCCTGTTCTGCACGACGGAGAATGAAACCCTGTCGCTGCTCAGCTACGCCCTGCTGAACATCACGCTCACCGCCGCCGCCCCGCCGGGTCTGTCCGGCATCCAGTTGCTGACGCCGGAGCGGCTGCGCGGCGTCACAAGTGCCTGTTTCATGGCGGCGGTCACCTTCACCGCCATCGGCATGGGACCGGCCAGCATCGGCATCTTCACCGACCGGGTGTTCGGGGATGACAAGGCGCTGGGGTCGTCCTTGCTGTTGGCAACCTTCATCTTCGGTCTGCTCGGTGCCTTTGTTGCCTGGTTCAGCCGGGCGCCGGCCCGGGCCGCCATGACCGCCGACGCCTGATCTTCACCCTTCAACACCATGACGGACGGCCGCCCCCAAGGGCGCCGAAGGGGCGGACTTTGCCCCGAATTCAGGAGAGAAATGATGCGTAAATCCGACAAGGTCATCATCACTTGCGCTATCACCGGGTCGCTGCACACTCCGACCATGTCGCCCTACCTGCCCATCACCCCGCAGGAGATCATCGACCAGTCGGTGGAAGCGGCAGCGGCCGGTGCGGCCATCCTGCACCTGCATGCCCGCGACCCGATCGATGGCCGACCCTCGCCCGATCCCGACCTCTTCATGCAGTTCCTGCCGCAGATCAAGCAACGCTGCGATGCCGTCATCAACATCACCACCGGCGGCGCGCCGGGGTTCAGCGAGGATGACCGGCTGGCCGCCCCCTTACGTGCCCTGCCGGAAATGACCTCGCTGAACATGGGGTCGATGAATTTCGGCGTGTTCGGGCTGGCCGACAAATATCCGGAATGGAAGCATCCTTGGGAAAAGCCGTTCCTGGAGGCCAGCAAGCGGTTTGCTGCCAACCATAATTTCGCGCTGATCGAACGCATCATCCGCGAGCTGGGCGAAGGGCATGGCACCAAGTTCGAATATGAATGCTACGATCTGAGCCATCTGTACAATGTCGCACATTTCGCCGAACGGGGCCTGATCAAGCCGCCCTTCCTGATCCAGGGGATTTTCGGTGTGCTGGGCGGAATTGGTCCCGACCTGGAAAATCTGACGGCGATGAAGCAGACGGCGGACCGGCTGTTCGGCAATGACTATTACCTGTCGGCCTTTGGCATCGGCCGCATGCAGATGCGGTTCCTGACCCTGTCGGCCATGCTGGGCGGTAATGTCCGCGTCGGGCTGGAAGACAGTTTGATGATCGGGCGCGGCCAGTTGGCCAAAAGCAATGCCGAACAGGTCGCCAAGATCCGGACCATCCTGACCGAACTGGGCATGGAGATCGCCACCCCGGACGAGGCCCGCGCCATGCTGGCGCTGAAGGGTCCGGACCGGGTTGCATTTTAAGGGTGGGGATAGATCATGCGCTTTGCAACCGATACCGGCGGCACCTTCACCGATCTGGTGGTGGAAGAGGATGATGGCCGGATCAGCATGTACAAGGCCTCCACCGTACCGGGCGATCCGGTGCAGGGGGTGCTGGCGGCCCTGACCCTGGCAGCCAAGGATCGCGGGCTGGATCTGGCAACCTTGCTGGACCGGGGCGATACCTTCATCCATGGCACGACCCACGCCATCAACGCCATCATCACGGGCCGCACGGCGCGCGCCGCGCTGCTGGTGACCGAAGGGCATCGCGACATCCTGACCCTGCGCGAGGGGGGGCGGATCGAGCCGTTCAACCACTCGGTCCCTTATCCCAAGCCCTTCATCCCCCGCGCGCTGACCTTCGAGGTGCCGGAACGCCTGATCCATGACGGGTCGGTCCATCAACCGCTGGATGAGGTGGCGCTGGCCGCCATCATCGAGAAGCTGCGGGCAGAGAAGGTGGAGGCGGTGGCTGTCTGTCTTCTGTGGTCCACCATCAATCCCGCGCATGAATTGCGGGTGGGTGCCGCCCTGGCGGCGGGTCTGCCCGGCGTGCCGGTTAGCCTGTCGCATCAGGTGAACCCCAGCTTGCGGGAATTCCGCCGGGCCTCATCCACCGCCATCGATGCCGCGCTGAAGCCGCTGATGGGCCGCTATCTGGGCGGGCTGGAAGCGCGGATGCGCGAAGCGGGGTTCAAGGGAAAGGTGATGGTGCTGACCAGTTCCGGCGGCATGATGCCGGCGGCGGAGGTCGCGGCAAACCCCATCCGCATCGTCAATTCCGGCCCCTCCATGGCTCCCATCGCCGGCCAGCATTATGCCGACCTGGAAGGCAATGGCGACAGCGTCATCGTGGCCGACACGGGCGGCACCACCTACGACATCTCCCTGGTGCGTGGCGGCCGGGTGCCGATGACGCGGGAATTGTGGATCGGGCAGCCGACGCGCGGCCATCTGGTGGGATATCCGTCGGTGGAGGTGAAAAGTGTCGGCGCCGGCGGCGGCTCCATCGCTCGGGTCGATGCCGGCGGGCTTTTGCATGTCGGGCCGGAAAGTGCTGGTGCCGTGCCGGGTCCCGTCTGCTATGGCCGGGGCGGCACGCGCCCCACGGTGACCGACGCCTCCCTGGCCCTGGGCTTCCTGGACCCCGACTTTTTCCTGGGTGGCGCCATGAAGCTGGACCTGGCCGGTGCCCGTGCCGCCATCGAACGGGATGTCGCCATTCAGCTGGGTATCAGCGTGGAGGAAGCGGCCTGGAGCATCATCCACCTGTCCACGGAGAACATGGTGCAGGCCATCGCCGACATCACGGTGGCACAGGGTATCGATCCGGCCAAATCCGTCCTGATCGGCGGCGGCGGGGCGGCGGGTCTGAATTCCACCTTCATTGCGCGGCGTCTGGGTTGCGAACGGCTGATCATTCCGGAAACGGGGGCGGCGCTGAGCGCGGCGGGAGCCATGATGTCGGAAGTCACGGGCGAATTTGCCACCAGCCTGTTCACCAGCACCGCCCGGTTCGATTTCGCCAAGGTAAATGCCGCCCTGGCCGACCTGACCGCCCAATGTGCCGCCTTTGCCGCCCGGACGGGCGACCCGTCGCGCCCCGCCGAACCCGTCATCATGGCGGAAGCGCGATACGAAAATCAGGTCTGGGACATCGATGTCACCATGCCTTTGCACCGTTTCGCGGGGGCGGAGGATGTGGAGCATTTCCGCCGCACCTTCGATGCCGCCCACCGTCAGATATTCACCATCGACGATCCATCCTCCGCGGTGGAGATCGTGGGTCTGCGCGCCACCATCCGCTGTCAGGTCCGGCCCTTCCGGGAATTCCGCCTGGATGCCGGAACCGCAGTGGTGGGAGAGGAGAGTCGGCGGGCCGCCTGGTTCAAGGAAACCGGCTGGGTCGATACGGCCATTTACCGGCTTGAAGCGATGGAGACTGACCGGGTCATGGCCGGTCCCTGCATTATCGAAAGCGCCTTCACCACCATCGTCGTCGATCCGGGCGCCACGGTGCAGCGATCGGTGTCGGGCAGCATCCTGATCCATCCGGCCGGCCGCGCGTGAAGGGGACACAAGCATGAGCGACATGAAGCTGAACGGTGCCGACCTTGCCATCCTGAACAGCCGGTTCGAGGGCGTGGTGCGCAAGATGGCCAACACCCTGCTGCGCACCGGACGGTCGGGCGTGCTGAACCGTGCGCGGGATTTTTCCTGCTGTATCGTCACTGATGCGGGCGACCTTCTGGCAGCGGCGGAAAGCCTGCCCATCCATGTGCTGGCAGGTCCCGACATGATGGCCCGCACCATGAAGCAGTTCCATCCGGTGCTGAAACGAGGCGACGCCTTCCTCCATAATTCGCCCTATCACGGCTGTTCGCATCCGGCTGACCTGACGTTGCTGGTCCCCGTAATTGATGATGACGGTACCCACCGGTTCACCGTGCTGGCCAAGGCGCATCAGGCCGATATCGGCAATTCCGAACCCACCACCTATATGGGCAACGCCCGCGACCTCTATCATGAAGGCGCGCTGATCTTCCCGGCGGTTCAGGTACAGCGGGACTATCAGGACATTGGCGACATCATCCGCATGTGCGAGATGCGCATCCGCGTGCCCGAACAATGGCGCGGCGATTATTTGGCTATGGTCGGCGCCGTGCGGATCGGGGAGAAGGAACTGCTCGCCCTGGGGCGTGAGGTGGGCTGGGACCGGCTGAAAACCTTCTCCGGCCAGTGGTTTGATTATTCTGAAGCCGCCATGGTGGACGCGCTGGCCAATCTGCCCGACGGTCAGGCCCACGCCAGCAGCACCCATGACGCCTTTCCCGGCATGCCGGAAACCGGCGTTACCATCCATGCCAAGGTGGTCGTTGACAGTGTGGCCCGGCGCATCCGCGTCGATCTGACCGATAATCCGGACAGCCTGCCTTGCGGTATGAATCTCAGTGAAGCCTGTGCCCGCACCGCCGCCATGATCGGCGTGTTCAATTCGCTGGACCACCGCGTGCCCAAGAATGCCGGGGCCTTCCGCCGCATCGATGTGGTACTGCGGCGGGGCTGCATCGCCGGCATCACCGAGCATCCCTATAGCTGTTCCACGGCCACCACCAACATCGCCGACCGCGTGGCCAATGCGGTGCAGGTGGCCATCGCCGATCTTGGCGACGGGTTCGGCATGGCAGAGGTGGGGGCCGTGATCGCCCCGTCAGCGGGGGTCATCTCCGGCATCGATGCCCGCACCGGCAAGCCCTTCGTCAACCAGATCTTCCTGGCCTTCTCCGGCGGTGCCGCCAGCCCGCAGGCGGATGCCTGGTGGACGACAGCCCATGTCGGTAATGCCGGCATGTGCTGTATCGACGGGGTGGAACTGGACGAATTGTATCAGCCGCTGCTGGTGAAGCGGCGCGCGTTCCTGACCGACAGTGAGGGGCCGGGCCGGTTCACGGGTGCGCCCTCCACCATCGTGGAATTCGGACCACTGGTGGGGGCGTTTGACATCGGGTATGGCTCCGACGGGCATGTAAATGCCCCGCTGGGCGTGCGCGGCGGCGGGGCCGGCGGACGGGCCGACCAGTGGCTGGACCGGGCTGACGGAGGGGCGGAGGCGTTGCCTGCCTGCGCCCTGGTCAATGTGCGGGCCGGTGACATCATCACAGCCATATCCGCCGGTGGCGGCGGCTATGGTGACCCCCTGTCCCGGGCACCCGAAAGCGTGGCCGAGGCGGTACGCGAAGGCTATCTGTCGCCTGAACGCGCCCGCGACATTTATCGCGTGGCATTGGACGCGGCGGGCTATCCCGATCTTTCCGCCACCCAGGCATTGAGGGCCGCATCATGAAGCAGCGTGTCATTGTCACAGCCGGTGCCGCCGGCATCGGCCTGGCCATCGCCGAACGGTTCCTGGCCGCTGGGGCCGATGTTGCCATCTGCGACGCCGATCAGGGCCGGCTGGACAAGGTCGCCCATACCCATCCCGGCCTGATCGCCACGGCCCTTGACGTGTCGGATGCCGATGCTGTGGACCGCTTCGTCCGACAGGTCTTTGACCGTTGGGGCGGGGTCGATACCCTAGTCAACAATGCCGGTATCGCCGGTCAGATCGGCCCGATAGCCGATATCTGCGACCAGGGCTGGCGCACCTGCTTTGAGGTCAATGTGCATGGTGCCTTCTTCATGATGCGGGTCGTGACCCCGCTGATGAAGGTGCAGGGTGGCGGTTCCATCATCAATATCTCTACCGGTTCCGTCACCACGCTGCCCGTCAACCGGTCCCCCTATATCGCGTCGAAATGGGCATTGGAGGGGTTGACGCGGGCGGCGGCACGGGAACTGGGGCCCGACAATATCCGGGTCAACGCCATCCGGCCCGGCTTTGTCGACAGTGAGCGCATGCGCGGCATCATGGCCGGCATCGCCGCCGGTCGTGGCATTGATGCAGCGGCCGTCGAGGCAGAGTTCCTGCGATACATCTCCCTGCGCGCCAAGATCCAGCCGGAGGAAATCGGGGATATGGCGATCTTCCTGTCCTCCGATGCTGCGAAGCATGTCACAGGGCAGTTGATTGCCGTTGACGGCAATGTCGAATGGGAATGAGAGAGGAAACGGCCATGGCGCGCATCCCCCCGTTGACCGCTGCCGAAATGGCGGCCCGCAACATTGACCTGTCCTTTGTCGGCGGCGATTTTCACGAACTGCCCAATAGCGTGCCCACGCTCGCCTGGCGGCCCGACATCCTGCAAGCCAGCGGCGGCCTCTGGGCCGCCATCATGCTGTCGGGCACGGTCGCTCCCGGCCTGAAATGGATGACGGGCTATATGGTCAGCATGGCTGCGGGCTGCCGCTACTGCTCCGCCCATACCGGTACCGCGACCGCTGGCAATGGCGTGCCGGCAGACAAGCTGGCTGCGATCTGGGATTTCGAACATAGCCCCCTGTTCAGCCCGGCGGAGCGGTCGGCCCTGCGTGTCGCGGTCGGGGCGGGACAGGTCCCAAATGCCGTCAGCGACGCGGACTTTGCCGATATGGCTCTGCATTTCAGCCGGGAACAGCAGGTGGAGATCGTGGCCGTCATCGCGCTTTATGGATTTTTCAATCGCTGGAACGATACAGTTGCCACGATGTTGGAGGAAACACCCAGGCAATTTGCAGAAAGCCACCTCTCCCCCCACGGCTGGACGCTTGGCAAACATGGTTGAATGGTCGGACTTTCGTGGGTGTTGGTGTCGCCGCGTACACCCACGAGAGTTCAAGACAGTTCTTCCGGCCAGTAAAGCCGCATCGGGTTGGTGACCAGCAGCTTGTGCTGCAAGACTGCCGTGGGGGCGATGCGAGGGATCATGTCGGTGATCAGGCCATCGTCCGGGATGGATTTTTCCATGTTCGGATGGGGCCAGTCCGTACCCCACAGCACCCGATCCTGATAATCCTCAACCAGCGGTGCCACCGCACCTGCGAAATCGTCCCAGCCGGGCGCAGTTGATAAACGGTCGGGGCAGGTGACCTTCGTCCAGATGTCAGGGCGGCTGTCCAGCAGCCGGCGGAAGGCCCGCATGTCAGGACCATCCGGCCCCTGTGTAACATCGGGGCGACCCATATGATCAATGACAATAGGCGTGGGGATAGCGGCCAGGAAGGGACGCATCTCCTCCAGAATATCAGCCTCAAAATAGACGACGACGTGCCAGCCTAGATGCTGGATACGGTGTGCCACTTCCAGGAACTTGTCCTTGGGTGCGTCATCGACCAGCCGCTTTAGAAAATTGAAGCGCACACCCCGGATGCCGCCTGCATGCAACCGTTCCAGTTCCGAATCATCAATGGCCGGGTCGACCACAGCCACACCACGACAGGTGCCATTCGATACCGCGATCCCATGCAGCGTGGCTGCATTGTCCGTGCCATGGCAACTGGCCTGGACAATCACATTGCGGCTCAGCCCCAGATGGCGACGCAGGGCGAACAGCATCTCCGGTCCGGCATCCTGGGGCAGATACTTGGCCTTCGGGCTAAACGGGAACTGCGCCATTGGTCCGAAGACATGGCAATGGGCATCCACGGCACCCGGCGGCGGCGTGAAACGGGGACGGGACGGGGCGTCGGCCCAGCTGCGGATACGGTCTGTCATGGGAATACAACTCCATCCATCAGCTTGCGGGCGGTACGCAGCAGGGCGGCTGTCCGCACCTGACCCTGATCATTAAGTTCCAATACGCAACTCATCTCCCCTGTCGGATGCTCGACCGAGAGGGTCTTGCGGTCGCCGGGGGGCAGCACCGCCACCTCCGCTGCCGGCGATCCCGGAACCAGACAGGCGGTGGCAACGCTGACCGCGCCAAGCACGCCGATGGTTGCGTGGGCGCGGTGGGGGATGAAGCTCCGCACGCAGACGGCCCCCCCGTCCCGCGGTGGTGCAACCAGCATAATCTTGGGCACAGACTTGGCCGAAACATCGCCCAGGTTCATCAGCGGTCCGACCTGCAGGCGGATCGCTTCGATCTGCGCCTTCAACGCGCTGTCGGCGTCCAGACTGTCCCGGTCCTCATACCCGGTAGCACCGACATCGCTGGCCTTCATCACGATGCAGGGCATGCCATTATCGATCAGGGTCACAGGCACGCCATTGATGATATCGACGGCATTGCCCGTGGGCAGCAAGGCGCCGCAACTTGAACCTGCGGTATCACGGAACTCCAACGGCACTGGAGCATGGTTGCCGGGGACACCATCGATGCGGGCCTCACCGCGATAGCTGACCCGGCCACCGGGCGTGCTGACCGTGGCCACCGCCGCCTGCCCGGTATTCTCCATGAAGATGGCAACTTTGGTTTCATCACCGGTGGCCGCGACGAGACCGCGTTCGATGGCGAACGGGCCGACACCGGCCAGGATGTTGCCGCAGTTCTGGGCGTCGGTGACGATGGCCTGATCGACGAAGACCTGCAGGAACAGGTAATCGACATCAATGCCTGGTCGCTGCGACCGGCTGATGACGGCGACCTTGCTGGTCAGCGGGTCGGCCCCGCCCATGCCGTCAATCTGCCGCGCATCGGGCGAGCCCATGACCCGCAGCAGCAGCGCATCGCGTTCCGCCGTATCGGCGGGCAGATCCTCTTTCAGGAAATACCCGCCCTTGGAGGTGCCGCCGCGCATCCACATGCAGCGCACACCGTCCGCCCCTGCTGCCTCAGACATATTTCAACCCCATGGCGGCCAGCTTGCCGCGCATGTCATAGATATCCAGGCCCAGTTCACCGGCGGCCAGACGCGTGCGCTTGGCGGTTTCGGCGGCCTCGCGCGCCTGTGCCTTTTCCAGAACGGCAGCGGCCTTTTCGCGCGGCACAACGCAGACACCATCATCATCGGCGATGATCACGTCGCCCGGCTGGATCGCGGCACCCGCGCACACCACCGGGACATTCACCGAACCCAGTGTGGCCTTCACGGTGCCTTGCGCGAACACGGCCTTGGACCAGACGGGGAAGCCCATCTCTGTCAGGTCGCGGACATCACGCACACCGGCATCAATGACCAGACCCCGGCAGCCGCGTGCGATAGCGGATGTCGCTAGCAGGTCGCCGAAATAGCCATCCTCACAGGGGCTGGTCGGGGCCAGGACCAGGATGTCGCCTTCGTTCAGTTGTTCGATGGCCACATGCACCATCCAGTTATCGCCCGGCGGAGCGGAGATGGTGACTGCCGACCCTGCGATGCGGGCGCCAGCATAGATGGGGCGCATATGGCTGGCCAGAAGGCCGGTACGGCCCTGCGCCTCATGCACCGTGGCTACGCCACAGCGGGCCAGCCCATCGATGACGGACGCCTCGGCGCGTTGGATGTTCTGGACGACGATGCCGGACATGGAAACTCTCCTGGGGACGATCACTGTAACTGTCTTGACCCCCGGGTCGCGGTGGGGCAATTCAGAAGCGCGCCCGTGCCATAAGTTTTTGCTAATCGTGTTGCGATGCACATATGGAATCTCAATCTACGTCATTTGCGTGCGGCCCTTGAGGTGATGCGCCGTGGCAGCATCAGTGCCGCCGCGCAGGCGGTGGCCCTGACCCAGCCGGCTGTGACCCAGGGGCTGGCACGGCTGGAGCGGGAACTGGGCAGGCCCTTGTTCGAGCGGCGAGCCGATGGCATGGAAATGACAGATGCTGCCCGTCTGTTGCAGCCCCGGCTGGAGGCGGCCCTTGGCCATATCGGGTCGCCGCGCGTGACCATGGCGCAGGTTCGCGCCATGATCCTGGTTGGTGCTGCCGGCAGTCTGGCGGAGGCGGGGCAGGCAGGAGGCCTGTCGCAGCCCACGCTGCACCGGGCTGTGAAAGATTTGTCGTTGGCATTGCGCCGCAACATGATCGAGCGGCGGGGGCGCGGCATCGCCTTGACGGAGGCGGGACACCGGACCCTGCGTGCCTTCCGCCTGGCGCGTGCGGAACTGGTCGCCGCCTTGACGGAGTTGCGGGCGCTAGACGGGGTGGAGGTGGGGCGGGTGGCGGTGGGTGCCATGCCGCTGTCGCGGGCCCGGCTGCTGCCCGGTGCGGTTGCCACTTTTCACCGCGCCCATCCCGATATCACCATCACCATCGCGGAAGGATCGCACGCTGAGCTGATCGAACCACTGCGTGACGGTGACCTGGATATCTTGATCGGTGCGTTGCGATTGGATAACCCGCCGGTCGATGTGGATCAGCGTCCCCTGTTCGATGATCAGCCCATGATCTTCGCCCGGCCCGGCCACCCCATCATGGATCTTTCCGACCCGTGGAGAGCCATTGCCGATTATCCCTGGGTGGTGCCGCCGACTGGCACCCCGCTGCGCACACAGTGGGAGGCGATGTTCAGGGCCGGCGGTCTGTCTGTGCCAGTTGTGCCCATCGAATGCGGATCGGTCATGACGGTGCGTCAGCTAATCCGTGACAGTGATTTCCTGACTTTGCTGTCGCCCGATCAATTGTCGGTGGAATTGCAGGCGGGTGTGGTGGCACAGGTCGGGGCAGCCCCCGGCGACCTGCGCCGAACCATCGGTATCACCACCCGCACTGGTTGGCGTCCGACGCCGGTCCAGGCCGACTTCATCATGGCCCTGATTGCCGCCGCCCGTGGCATTGGTGGGACTATTAGCTAAAACTTATGGCGTGGCGTGCGAACTGATTGGCCCTCTCCACCGGTTACGGCCAGGGTTGGGCCATGCAGAACGAACCCAACCCCATATCGGGCCTTGCCCTGATCGGCTTCGGTGAGGCGGGCCGCACCTTCGCCACCGCCGGCGCCTGGAACGCTGCTACCGTCTTCGACCTGAAGACTGACCGGGCGGAAACTGGCGAGGCCAAGCGCGCCGAATATACTGCCGCTGGCGTTCAGGGGCGGGAGACGGCGGCGGCCGCACTCGCTGGTCGGTCGCTGGTCCTCAGTCTGGTGACAGCCGATCAGGCGCTGTCCGCCGCCAAGGCGTACGCCCCGCTGCTCCCGCCGGGCGCATTGTGGTGCGACATGAATTCTGTGGCGCCGGACACCAAACGCGCGGCGGCCACGCAGATCGAGGCGGCAGGGGCGCGCTATGTCGATGTCGCGGTGATGGCGCCGGTCGACCCGGCCCGCCTGTCCGTGCCGCTGCTGGTCAGTGGTCCGCATGCCGACGCGGCGGTCGCCAGTCTTCTTGCACTTGGCTTTGCCAAGGTACGCACAGTGGGCGACGCGGTCGGGCGGGCCTCCTCCATCAAGATGGTGCGGTCGGTGATGGTAAAGGGCATTGAGGCCCTGACCGCAGAGATGGTTCTGGCCGCTTCACGCGCTGGGGTGGTGGAGGAGGTTCTCTCCTCGCTGGGCGCCGAGTGGGAAGGTCGTGCCGATTACAACCTCGATCGCATGCTGGTTCACGGCTTGCGCCGCGCCTCCGAGATGGAGGAAGTGGCGAAGACCTTGCAGTCACTGGGGGTGGAGCCGGCCATGACCCAGGGCACCATCATCCGCCAACGCCGCCTTGGCGCCCTTTCCGCCGGTTCGCCGGACGGTCTGAACAATAAACTGAACCTTCTGACCCGCGACGGGACGGAGATGAAATGACCCTCGTGATCGATTGCCACGGCCATTACACCACGGCCCCCGAAGCCCACACTGCCTGGCGCGAGGCGCAGGTTGCCGCCTTCAAGAAGGGCGAGCCAGCACCTCCCTATCCCGAGATCTCCGATGCGGACATCATCGAGACCATCGAGAAGAACCAGCTTCGCCTGATCCGCGAGCGTGGGGCCGACCTGACCATTTTCAGTCCCCGCGCCTCCACCATGGCGCATCATGTCGGTGACCAAGCGGTGAGCCTGGAATGGTCGCGGCGGTGTAACGACCTTATCGCCCGCGTGGTGAAGCTGTTCCCGGAAAGCTTCGTCGGTGTCTGCATGCTGCCGCAATCGCCGGCAGCCGGGCTGGAAGCATCGATCGCGGAGCTTGAGCGCTGCGTTAAGGAGTTGGGCTTTATTGGCTGCAACCTGAATCCTGATCCCGGCGGCGGGCATTTCAAGCACCCGGCACTTACCGATCGATACTGGTATCCGCTGTATGAGAAGATGGTGGAGCTGGATGTGCCCGCCATGATCCATGTGTCGGGATCTTGCAATGCCTGCATGCATGCCACCGGCGCCTTCTACATCGCTGCGGACACCATCGCCTTCATGCAGTTGATTGAGGGCGACCTGTTCAAGGATTTCCCCACCCTACGCTTTATCATCCCCCATGGCGGCGGGGCGGTGCCCTTCCATTGGGGTCGTTACCGCGGGCTGGCGGATATGCTGAAAAAGCCGTCGCTGGATACGCATGTGATGCAGAACGTGTTCTTCGACACCTGCGTCTATCACCAGCCCGGCATTGATCTGATGGCCAAGGTCATCGACAACCGCAACATCCTTTTCGGGTCCGAAATGGTGGGTGCGGTGCGCGGTATCGATCCGACCACCGGTTTCTATTTCGACGATACCAAGCGCTATATCGAGGCACTGGATATTTCAGATGCGGAACGTCATGCGATCTACGAGGGTAATGCGCGCCGCGTATTTCCCCGTCTTGACGCGATCCTGAGGGAGAGGGGGCTATGAGCCATCAGGACATCCACTCCTACCTTGCCGCATTCGACGACATCCCCGGTACGCGGGTCTATACGGTGGCCCGCGCCCGACAGGGTTATTGGATCAACCAGTTTGCCATGAGCCTGATGAAGCCGGAGAACCGTGCCCGCTGGAAAGCGGACGAGAAGGCCTATCTGGAAGGCTGGAACCTGGACGAAGACCAGAAGGCGGCTATCCTGGCGCGGGATTACAACCGGCTGCTGGATTTGGGTGGCAACATCTATTTCCTGGCCAAGATTTTCTCTACCGACGGGTTGAGCTTCCTGCAGGCGGTCAGCACCATGACCGGCATGAGCGTAGAGGATTATCAGGCCATGATGCTGGCGGGCGGGCGCTCGCCGAATGGCGTCCGCTCAATCAAGGAGGGCAACTGACATGGCGCGCATCACCGCAGGGGTGGCAACCAGCCACGTGCCGGCCATCGGTGCCGCCATCGATCTGGGCAAGACCAAGGAGCCTTACTGGCAACCTCTCTTCGCCGGCTATGACTGGTCGCGGCAATGGATCGCGGAGGAAAAGCCCGATGTGGTCATCCTGGTCTATAATGACCATGCCTCGGCCTTCGACATGAAGATCATCCCTACCTTCGCCATTGGCTGCGCGGAAAGCTTCAAGCCGGCGGATGAAGGTTGGGGGCCGCGCCCCGTGCCCACGGTCCAGGGCCATCCGGATCTGGCCTGGCATATCGCCCAGAGCTGTATCCTGGACGAATTCGACATGACCATCATCAATGAGATGGAGGTCGATCACGGCCTGACCGTGCCGCTAAGCCTGCTGTTCGGGCAGCCCGATGCCTGGCCCGTGAAGGTAATCCCGCTGGCGGTCAATGTCGTGACCTACCCGCCGCCGTCGGGCAACCGCTGCTGGCTGCTGGGCGAGGCCATCCGCCGGGCAGTAGAAAGCTTCCCCGGCGATCTGAAGGTCCAGGTATGGGGCACCGGCGGCATGAGCCACCAACTTCAGGGTCCGCGCGCCGGCCTGATCAATGCCGAGTGGGATAATCGCTTCCTGGACATGATGAGCCAGGACAGTCAGCGCCTCCGCACCATCCCGCATATCGAATATCTGCGGGAAACCGGATCGGAAGGCATCGAGATGGTGATGTGGCTGATCATGCGCGGCGCCTTGGGCGCCGACGTCCGCCAACTTCACCGTCATTACCATGTGCCGGCCAGCAACACGGCGGTCGGCCACCTTGTTCTGGAGCCTGTCGCATGAGGATCGCCCTGGTCGGTGCGGGTGCTTTCGGTGAAAAGCATCTCGACGCCCTTAAACTCATCCCCGGTGTCACCATCACTTCCGTCATCAGCCGTCGCCTGGATCAGGCGCAAGCCGTGGCGGAAAAATATGGCGCCGTGCATGCCGGTACCGAACTGGACGAGGCGCTGGCCCGCCCGGATGTCGATGCCGTCATCCTGTGCACTCCTACCCAGATGCATGCTGCCCAGGCCATCGCCTGCATGAATGCCGGTAAGCATGTGCAGGTCGAAATTCCGCTGGCCGACAGCTGGGCCGACGCCCAGGCGGTGCTGGCGAAGCAGCGGGAAACGGGTCTGGTCTGCATGGTCGGCCATACGCGTCGCTTCAACCCGTCGCATCAGTGGCTGCATCGGCGCATCGCGTCTGGCGAGCTGTCGCTGCAGCAGATGGATGTGCAGACCTATTTCTTCCGCCGCAAGAACATGAATGCCAAGGGCGAGGCACGCAGCTGGACAGACCATCTGCTGTGGCACCATGCCGCCCATACGGTGGACCTGTTCGCCTATCAGTCAGGCCGTATCGTGCAGGCCAATGTGGTGCAGGGGCCGATCCATCCGGAGTTGGGCATCGCCATGGACATGTCGATCCAGCTGAAGGCGGAGACGGGTGCGATCTGCACCCTGTCGCTGTCCTTCAACAATGACGGGCCGTTGGGCACCTTCTTCCGCTACATCTGTGACAACGGCACCTATATCGCTCGCTATGACGATCTGGTCACTGGGCGTGAGGAGAAGATCGATGTGTCGCAGGTTGACGTGTCGATGAACGGTATCGAATTGCAGGACCGCGAATTCATCGCCGCCATCCGCGAAGGCCGTGAACCCAATGCCAGCGTGGCCAAGGTTCTGTCCTGCTACGAGGTGCTGCATAAGCTGGAGCAGCAGCTGAACGGCTAAACAGGTCCGTTTGCGTCGATGCTGCATTGTTGATTGTGTCGCGCGGCAGGCCGGTACTGCCGCGCGATGCATTTATGGACTATCCGTTGTGGGAAATCATTGCCCGTCATAGCGGATGGCCTTCGCCGCTTCCGCTGACAGGATGAAGCCGATCGGTCGCTCGCTTTCCTCGCGCAGATGGGCGATCAGACTGGCCGTACGGGCCAGCAGCGATATGCCTTTCAATGCGGGCAGCGGGAACCCGGCATCCAGCATCACCGCCGGGATGGCGCCGTTCACATTGATGGGCAAATCCCGTCCGAACGCCGTCGGAAGTGCGGCCTTTACAGCGCGCAAGGCGGCCACATGCGCCCCTGATATGCCGCGTTCGTCCGCAAGACCCAGAAGCCGATGCGCGCGCGGGTCACCGCCACTATGCTGAGGATGGCCAAAGCCAGGAATGGCGCGCTTCACGGCCCGGTACTCGTTCAGCTTCGTTGTTACCACCGGCTCCAGCGCAGTTGCCCCAGCACCTTCCACCAGATCGGCCAGGAACCGGCCCGCCACCTCTGCACTGCCTAAAACCACACTGCCGCAACCGGACAGACCCGCTGCGACAGCGCCTTGCATGGCCTCCGGGGCGGCGGCATAGGTCATGCGGGCGGCCACCACGCTGGGCACCAATCCATGTTCAGCGATGGCGGCCAGTACGGCATCTGCCATGAAGCGCTGATCGTCGCTGGGTGTGTTGCCGGTGACCAGCAGCCAGAAATAGCTGGTAAAGTCCATCCGACCGATGATCTGCCCGCACAGATCCAGCCCCCGGACCCGGATGCTCTCTGCGTCAGACGTGCAGATGGCACTGAAAGGCTGGTCGGTCTTGCCGATACGCATGGGGATGCTCCCGTCACTGCTGATCCGCCGCCAGCTAACGCCCGGTCCGGTCGCTTGGCAAGAAAATTCGATTATCGAAGTTGATTTCGATTGTCGAAGTCGCTATACCGGGTAATGGATGTTGCGGCGGTGGCCGCCTGGCCGGTGCGTTCCACCCGCCTGTGACCCCCGCGCCTGCGGTCCTTCCCTGATCGGAGCATGAGATGGCAAAAGTCCTGAAGGATGTCAGGGTATTGGAAATGGGCACCTTCATTACGGGGCCGGCGGCGGGAATGCTGCTGGCCGACCTGGGTGCCGATGTCATCAAGATTGAGCAACCGGGGACAGGCGATCCGTTTCGCGCCTTCAAGGGTGGACTCTACAGCCCGCATTTCCAGACCTACAATCGCAACAAGCGCTCCATCACTCTGGACACCCGCGAAGCGGCGGGACGTGACCAACTGGACGCGCTTGTCGCTGACGCGGATATTTTCATCCAGAATTTCCGACCGGGTGCGGCGACCAAGCTGAATGTCGACGCCGACCGGCTGCGCGCGTTGAATCCGCGCCTGATCTACTGTGCCATTTCTGGCTTTGGCGCCACCGGCCCCGACAGCCAGCGGCCCGCCTTCGACACCGTGGCGCAGGCGGCCAGCGGTTTCCTGCGCCTGGTGCTGAATCCCCAGAACCCGCGTGTCGTGGGCCCGGCCCTGGCCGATGCGATTACGGGCTTCTATGCTGCCTACGGTATCCTGGGTGCCCTGCATGAACGCAACCGAACCGGCCAGGGGCGTCTGGTCGAACTGTCCATGCTGGAGGCCATGTGCCATTTCAACCTGGATGACTTCACCCATTATTTCGCCGCCGATCAGGTCATGGGGCCATACAGTCGGCCATCGGTGTCCCAATCCTATGTGTTTGTCTGTGCGGACGGGAAATGGATCGCCCTGCATATGTCGTCGCCCCCGAAATTCTGGGAAGGCTTGGCCCAGGCCGTGGAATGGCCGGACATGTTGCAGCATCCCGAATTCGCCGACCGCCAGTCGCGGATCGCAAACTACGAAAAGGTGGTCGAGCGTCTGGCCCCCATCTTTCGCAGCCGCACCCTGTCGGACTGGTGCGAGCGGTTGAGCCGCCTGGACGTCCCGCACTCCCCTGTGCATGACGCGGCGGCGGCGCTGGCCACCGATCAGGCGCGGCATCTGGATCTGCGGGTGGAGGCGGAACATCCCAGTATGGGTCGGTTCCGCACTGTCCGCTGCCCCCTTTCCTTTGATGGGGAACGCGATCTGGCCATCACCCCGCCCCCTGTCCTGGGCCAGCATAATGCGGAGATTCTGGGCGATCCGGTTTAAGTTCTGGCAGCCGGCCTAGCCTCCGGTTATAGCTGGCCGGCGGGCAAGTCGGCGCACGGGACGGACGGTATGGCGGACAATGGGGTCAGGGGCGATGGCGCGGCCGAGCGGGAAAAGGACCCCGAATATCTGCTGACGCTGGAACGTGGCCTGACGGTCCTGCGCTCTTTCAATCAGCAGCGTCCCGAGATGCAATTGTCGGAAGTGGCCGCCGCCACCGGCCTCAGCCCGGCTGTGGCCCGCCGCTGCCTCAATACGCTGGTGGCGTTGGGCTATGTCGGACGGCACGGAAGGCGGTTCCTGCTGCGACCGGAGGTGCTGGTCTTCGGGTCGGCTTACCTGGCCTCGATGAACCTCGAACAGGTGGTGACGCCGCACCTCCAGTCCCTGCGTGATGAAACGGGCGACAGTGCCTCCATGGCCACGCTGTCTGGACCGGATATCCTCTATCTCGTCCACGTATCAACCAACCGCCATATCCGTCTGGGGGCCAGTGTCGGCACCCGCTATCCGGCCCATGCCACCTCGCTGGGCAAGGTGCTGCTGGCGTTTGAGCCGGAAAAGCTGCTGGAAGACTATCTGGCAACGGCAACGCTGCATCGCTTCACCGAACGTACGCTCACCAACCGCGAGGAACTGACGGCGCGGCTGCTGCGCGTGCGGGAACTGGGATATGATTCAGCGCTGGATGAGCTGGATTATGGCATCGTGTCTGTTGCGGTGCCGGTGCGGGACAAGGATGGCAATGTCTGCGCCTCCATCAACTGTTCCACCTCCACCACCCGCATCTCCCAGGATGAGTTGGTGCGTACCCGGTTGCCGCTGCTACGCCGTGCCGCCCGCGATATCGAACTGTCTTTGCAGCAATGGCCCTTCTTGATGCACTCGTTGGCCCGCGGCTGATACCTGCCATCCACAGCGGTCTCTGAACGACGCCCCGGTTCCTTGCCGGGGCGTTTTTTGTTGCCTGCGTGGAACTTCGATAAACGGAAAAAACTTCGAAGATCGAACTTGACTTCGATAATCGAAACATAGATTGTCCATGGCACGGGCAACGACCCGTGTGGACGCGATATGTCGCGGATCCAGTTCGCATCGGCCGCCGCAAGAACGAACCGCGCCGTGCGCCATCAATG
This sequence comes from Niveispirillum cyanobacteriorum, assembly GCF_002868735.1. Taxonomy (GTDB): domain Bacteria; phylum Pseudomonadota; class Alphaproteobacteria; order Azospirillales; family Azospirillaceae; genus Niveispirillum; species Niveispirillum cyanobacteriorum. The sequence continues at coordinate 369,675 of NZ_CP025613.1, forward strand.
ACAAATGACGAACGGGAGGTTTTGCATGGCACGTTCCTCTTGGCGCTTCGGCTCTCTGGCCGGTGTCTCGGCTCTGGCGCTGGCAGCCACCGGCCCCGCATCGGCTCAGTCCACAAACCAGGCTGGCGCCTCAACCATCGAAGAGGTGGTGGTAACCGGCCTGCGCCGCCCACAGGCACAGCAGAATGTGCCTGCTGCTGTTACTGCCTTCACCGCCGACGCCATCGAGATGGCCGGCATTGAGAAGCCGGCCGATTTCATCGACCTGACCTCTAACGTCACGCTGGTGGAAACGCAGAATGCCGGCAATGCCTTCATCATTATTCGTGGCATCACCCAGGCCCGTAACAGCGAGCCATCCGTTGCCGTGATTGTCGATGGTGTGCAACAGGTGAACGCCGCGCAGTTCAGCCAGGAACTGTTCGATATCGATCAGATTGAGGTGCTTAAAGGTCCCCAAGGCGCGCTTTATGGCCGTAACGCCATCGGCGGCGCCATCGTAATCCGCACGAAACAGCCAACCGACACGTTCGACACACGGGTCAAGGTGGGTGTGGAAAACGGCTTCGGCTATTCCGCCCGCGCTGGCATCAGCGGACCTTTGTCGGAAAAGGTGAAATTCCGGCTGGCCGGGTCCTATGTGAACAGCGACGGCCTGATCCGCAACGCTTACCTGGATGAAAAGGCTGACCCGTATGAGGATTTGTCCCTGCGCGGAACCCTGCTGTTCCAGCCGACGGACAATCTGACGGTCGATCTGCGGGGGTCCGTGTCGCGGTTGCGCACACAGGCGCTGTATTTCAACATCGTCAATGATGTGAACAATACCAGCCTGCCGGTGCGCGTGAACAATCCCGGTCAGAATGACCGCGACATGAACGGCACCTCGCTGCGCGTCGCCTATGAAACCGACGCCGGTACGCTGACGTCCGTCACCTCCTATGATCAGGTGAAGGAAATTCTGACTGGTGACGCGTTCGACTTCCTGCCCATCACGGAAAGCCTGTTCTATCAGATCCTGGGGTTCGACCTGAACCAGAGCCAATATCTGAATGTGAAGGCCTGGAGCGAGGAGATACGCTTTGCGTCGCCCACCGACCAGCCGTTTCAATGGAGCGTGGGCGGCTACATGATCGGTACCAAGCGCTATATCTCCACTGGCAATATGATCGACCGCGGGCAGGGGGTGTTTCCCGTCTACCGCACGCCCAGTACCAATCCACGCAATCCGCAATTCTCCTTCCTGGCCGACGCCCAAGATAATTTCGCCTGGGCCCTGTTCGGCAGCACGTCCTATGATCTATCAGAGAAGCTGACCGCCGACCTGTCACTGCGCTATGACAAGGACAAGCGCGAAAATACGACGCTGACCCCCACCGCCTACCTGCCCAATGTCGCCGGGTTCCCGGCAGGGCGCAGCGGGGAGGTGCGCAACGAAACCTTCACCTCCTGGCAGCCAAAAGCGACGCTGACCTACAAGGCCGATGAGGCGCTGACGCTTTACACCGGCTATTCCAAAGGCTTCCGCAGCGGCGGGTTCAACCAGACCGGGGTAGGGGCGGTCGCGGCAGCCAATGGCATTCTCGGTGTGTCGGATGTGTTCAAGGCGGAAACGGCCAGCACGCTGGAGGCGGGGTTCAAGTCGCAGCTGATGGACCGGAGGCTGCGTCTGAACGGCTCCGTCTACAACACCATCTCTGACAATTCCTATTTCTTCGTCTTCCTGGCGGCCAATTCCACTCAGAACCTGGGCAATGTGCCGGAAACCCGCCTGCGCGGGTTCGAACTGGATGCAACGGCCTTCCTGACGACGGGTCTGCAGGTCAATCTGGGCTTCGGTTTCACCGACAGCAAGATCAAGGAATTCGCGGACCCGACCGTGCTGGGCAACGAGGCGCCGCTGATTTCCCGCTACACGTTCAACATGGGTGTGCAGTACAGCACCGAACTGAGCGATAGCGGCCTGACGGGCACGGCGCGGGCTGATTATCGGCGTATCGGCAAGACCTGGTTCGATATCCAGAACAGCACCGTGCGCGACCCGCTGGACCTTGTCGATGTCCGGCTGGGTATCGAAGGGGAGGGCTGGAACCTGTCCGCTTATTCCGACAATCTGTTCAACAAGAAGTACAATGCTGAGTTCTCGCCTGGCGGTTTCGTCTTCAAGGGACGGCCTCGCCGCTATGGTCTTGAAGCTGGCGTGAAGTTCTGACCCACGGCCTTCGGAAGGGGACGATCCATGGCAAAGGTACTTGTTCTTTATTACTCCAGCTACGGCCATATCGAGACCATGGCGGCCGTCATGGCTGAGGGCGCGCGGTCGGTGGCAGGGGCCGATGTCACGGTGAAACGCGTGCCGGAGCTGGTACCGGATGAGGTGGCAAGGGCCGCTGGCATCCGCCTGGATCAGGTGGCCCCCATCGCTAGCCCTGGCGAGCTGGGCGATTATGACGCCATCATCTTCGGCACGCCAACGCGCTTCGGCAATATGGCGGCACAGATGCGCAACTTCCTGGACCAGACGGGCGGGCTGTGGGCCAAGGGCGCTCTGATTGGCAAGGTGGGCAGCGTCTTCGTCTCCACCGCCAGCCAGCATGGCGGGCAGGAAACGACCATCACCTCCTTTCACACCACGCTGCTGCATCACGGCATGATCATTGTCGGCCTTCCCTATAGCTGGGCGGGTGCGACAAGGATGGATGAGGTCAGTGGCGGCACGCCCTATGGCGCCAGCACTTTGGCCGGCGCTGACGGGTCCCGCCAGCCCAGCGCCAACGAATTGGATGGCGCCCGCTTCCAGGGGCGTCATGTCACGGAAATCGCTACACGGCTGTTCGGCTGAAAGACTTGAGAGAGAGGATGCGACCATGAGTGCGAAACTTCCCAATCGTCTGCACCACACCGCCTATGTCACCCGCGACCTGGAGGCGACGCGCCATTTCTATGAGGATGTGCTGGGTATTCCGCTGATCGCCACCTGGTGCGAGAAGGATATGCTGTTCGGTGCCGAACGCACCTATTGCCATTGCTTCTTCGGGTTGGCGGATGGCAGTGCCCTGGCCTTTTTCCAGTTCGCCGAGCCTGAAGATCAGGCCCTATTCGGACCGCCCATGCCGGAATCCCCCTTCCATCATATCGCCCTGCATGTCGATGCCGACACCCAGGCACAGATCGAAAGCCGTATCCGCGCGGCGGGCTTTACCGAGCCCGACACCTACACGCTGGAACATGGCTATTGTCGGTCGGTCTATATCAAGGACCCGAACGGCATGATCCTGGAATTCACCTATGACGCGCCGTCGGCGGCGGCCCTGGAACAGGCAAAGCGCGAAACGGCGCGGGCCGATCTGGCCCGCTGGCTGGGGGGTGACCGCAGCGTCAATAACACCTATCGTCATTGATGATGCAGACCCAGGTTGCCGTCGACGGGGGAAGCCTGTCCGTGGAGATTGCCGGGGCCGGTAAACCGGTCCTAGTGATGCTCCATGGCTGGACGCTGGACCGGCGCATGTGGCGGCATCAGGTTCGGGGATTGTCGGATTGCGCCACCCTGCTACTGCCCGACCGGCGCGGCTTCGGAAGGTCGCAGGCGCCACCCGGATTGTTGCAGGAACCAGATGATATCCTGGCCTTGCTGGATCATTTCGGTTTGGCTTCTGCTATTCTCGTCGCGCATTCGCAGGCCGGGCGGGTGGCACTAACGGCGGCGGCCCGGCATCCGGAACGGGTTGCGGGCCTTGTCCTGCTGGCGGCGGCACATGATGCGGCACCGCCGGACCCTGTGACGGAACCTGCACTTCCCTTTGCGCAATTGGTGGAACATGTCAGGGCAGGAAACCTGCCAGCAGCGGTGACGCTGTGGCGGGACCATCCGATGCTGCGGACCGATGACGCGGAAACGTTCTTGCTGCTGGACGAGATGCTGGCCGATTACCAAGGTAGGGATCTGCTGTCGCCGCCCGCATTCTTGCCAGTGACGGATAAACTGCTGGCGACCATCACTTGCCCCAGTTTGGTGATGGTCGGGGATCTCGATACGCCGTCACGGATGGCGGCGGCACATCGGCTGTGTCAGGGGCTGCGGCGGGCAGCGATGCAGGTGTTTGTGCGAGCCGGGCACATGGCGAACATAAGCCACGCCGCTGCCGTCAATCAGGCGATCATAGAGTATGTCACCCGCAATTTCCGGTGAAATTGCCCTCGTTCCTCCCTTTTCTCACAGAGACTGGGGTCGGGTCCTCGCCTTGTTGAAGCCTGCACTTCTTTCTTAAAGTTCATGGTAATGTGGCTCCTATTCCGCAATCCGAAATGCGCGAAGACGCGTGGAGCCTGTGCATGGACTTTGTCCTTACTCTGAATGATTTCGTGCAGACATTCATCGGCCTTGCGGCATCGGAGGGTCAAAAGGCCCGGTTCATTCAGATCGGGGCAGGCCCGCATTTCAGCCCGTTCGCACCTTTCTTGGACCGTCTTGCCGGCTACGTCGTCGATCCGCTGCTGGAAGAGGGGCATGACAGCCGCTATGTCGGGGTGAAAGCCGGTATCGGGCGGGGTATGGGTGTTACACGTCTGCGCCACCTGGACGAAACGGCGATAAGTAATGGCCTGCTGCCAGCTCGTTTCAGGGAACTTCGTTCCTTTGGGCTGATCTCCATGCTGGACAGTGGTGGTTGGCTGGCGGGCATGTGCCCGAATGAGGAGACACGGGCGGCTATCCGCATGCTGGTCCGTGACACGCTGGTTGCCTGCATGCCGCTGAAATATCTCGTCGGTCGCTACGGTATTGGGGCCACGGACATGCTGGCCATCAGCACTGCCGGCACTGAACTGGAAATTTTAGAGCAGGTGGGCGATCTGCCGTCGCCGCCGCGTGGCCTGCTGGTTGATGTGGAGAATCTGACGCTGATCCAGCGTCAGAAGGTGATAGATTTGTTCATCGTACGAAACTACCGCCCCGCATGGATCAGCCAGGATCTGCTGGCGGGTTTCCACGATCCGCTGCTGGCCATGCGCAGGCATGTTCCCTGTTTGCATCAGGCGACGGCAAGTTTGCACGGACAGGGCGATGCGATTCTGGCGGCGGCGCTGGCGGATTGCGCTGCCGATCTGGGGCGTCCGACGGAACAGGAGCGTATCGATGTTATCATCGATCTTGTCGAAGCCGGCAGGATCGAGGAGACAGTCACCCACGTCGAAGCGTTGGTTCAAAATACACGGGACAGAGCACCCTTGTTGCAGCAGTTGGGGCCGCTTGTTGCCGAAGCCATCCGGTTACGCGCCAGCTATTTCGAACAGGGCGATGACCGGCGTGTGGAGAATATGCAACGGCTCATTGTTGCATTGTACGATAAGTGTCCGGCTGCCAATCAATGGGCCATGAACAGTGCAATCCAGCCGCATTGGGAGGGCATTGCCGCTCGCTACGCGCATCAGATCCTTCAGCGGGAACCTGATAATATTGCGGCGTTGCATATGGCCGCTCGATTTGCGACGGCAGTCGGTCTTGGCGAAGAGGAGCTTTCCTTCCGTTTGCGCTGCATGGAGCACCCGACGGACAGGCTGCTCCAAATGTATAATTGCCTGCGCATCATCTGGTTTTATCTGCAAACCCCACTTGATGCACAGACCCGTGCCGCGATCATCCGTTGCCGCGATCGTCGGTTGCAGCAGCCAATCCCCGACTATAGCGATCAATCATTGCAGATCGCTCATGACCATTGCGAACAAATGATGCAGTGTCTGGATTTTGACTTTCTTGACCAGCCTCAGGATGTCACGCTTCAGCCATCAGTGCTGTTCGATCATGCCGGACGCCCTGTGACCGTTGACCAAGTTCGGCAGCAGGCCGAACGACAGGGCGTTCGCACCGTTCTTATGGCGGCAGGGGATGCCCATTATCTTGACCGCTATGCCCGCCATTTTGTGTTGTCGGCGCTGGCGAATGCCGATGAACCGATATTGCTGGTCCTGCACGCCATTGGCGGGCGGGGTAATATCATTGATGTTGCCGCACAGATCGGGATTACATCCGACCGCCTTTACTATTCCGCTGATGACTTTGACGAAACACCGTACCTGTACACGACGATCAATAACGAATGTATCTTTGAGAAACCATTGGCGCATTACCAATGTGTCCGCTTCGATGTTGCGACCAGCCTCATGAACGATCTGAGGCTGCCGGTCATCGCTTCTGACATCGACACGCTGGTCCTGAAAGGGACGGCGTCGCTGACTGCACGTGCCGACGATGTCATCCTGAACTTTAACCCGCTTGCCACCGGCTTTGCGGCGATCATCACGGCCAATCTGCTGCGCATACGCCCCACGCCGGGGGCGCGTCTTTTTATGGGCGTCGTGATGGCCTATCTGCGGGGCCGCCTTTTGGAATCCAGGATCACCCGATGGATTGATCAGATCGCTCTTCTAATGGCTAAACTCCATTGCGACAGGCACCACGCACCCGTCATCATCGGGGCGTTCGAGGAGCAGGACATCAACAACATCATATACTTGCGATACGACAACTACCCTGTCCGCTTCCTGTCCTTGTACAGTAAGTTTGACCTGAACAGCATTCCGGCGGTTTACCGGTAGTCCGGCCACCGCTCAGGGTGGGGACGAAACAGCAGCCATTTTGCCCGGCATGGTCCATATGGGCACGCCGGTCATGTCGGGCAGGCGGTGGGCAATGCCCTTGTGACAGTCGATGCAGGTAGCCTGGCCCGTGAACAGGAAGCGCTGGTGTGCGTCGGCCCCGCGCGCGCCCTGTCGGGTGATGTCCATGCTGTCGGCGCTGTGGCAGTTGCGGCATTCCAAGGAATTATTGGCCTTCAGCCGTCTCCATTCGTGGCTGGCCAGTTCCCGGCGCTTGGCCTCAAACTTCTCAGGCGTATCGACAGTGCCGAATATCTTGCCCCAAACCTCCTTGGACGCCTGCATCTTGCGAGCGATCTTGTCGGTCCAGTTGTGGGGGACGTGGCAATCTGGACAGGTGGCGCGCACGCCCGACCGGTTGGAATAATGGATGGTCTGTTTAAGGTCGGCATAGGGATTGTCCTTCATCTCGTGACAGCCGATGCAGAACGCTTCCCGGTTGGTCATTTCCAGCGCGGTATTGAACCCACCCCACCAGATAACACCGGCCACAAAGCCGCCAATGGTCAGGAACCCGATGCCAAGATGCGCCGCCGGTCGATTAAAGGCTGTCCATGCCGCCTTGGCGAAAGATAACGCCCGTTCGATGATTGTCATCATTTGCCCTCCCCGGCAGGGGATCTGCTGTCACGAATGACGCTGTCCACATCGCGGAAGATATTGACCACGCGCGGCTGTGCATCCGTTTGCGGCACATGGCATTGCAGGCAGAAATAGCGGCGAGTGGACACGGCCCCCAGCACCTGCCCGTCCCGGTCCTGGAAATGCGTGACGGAGATCATCGGGGCCTGGCTGTCGCCCGTGAATTCACGGGCGTGGCAGGTCAAGCACTTGTTGGCGCGCAGATCCAGCTGATAGCCAGCAATGGCATGCGGGATGACGGGCGGCTGTTCGGGATAGTTGCGCTGCCGGCGCTGATCATCGCTGACATCCTTGGGCATGCCCGGTGCCTCCTGCACCACCAACCCCTCGGCTCCCGTGAAGGCGGGACGGCCCATAGCTTTCACGTCGCGAGTGCTGGCCGCAGTAGGTACCGGGTCGGTGGCAAAGGCCCGCTGCGCCATGGGTTGCAGCAGCAGAGGCAGGGCAGCCAGCAGGGCCAGCAACACCGGTGTGTGGCGCTTGCTCATGGTTCAGGCCTCCCCGACCGGTGTGATGCGCACGGCGCATTTCTTGAAGTCGGTCTGTTTGGAGATGGGGTCGGTGGCGTCCAGCGTGACGCGGTTGATCAGGACATCGGCATCGAACCAGGGCACGAAGACCAGACCGCGCGGTGGCTTGTTGCGTCCCCGCGTCTCCACCCGCGCCCGCACCTGTCCCCGACGCGAGGCCACCACAACCTCCTGTCCGCGCCGGACCTTCATGGCCTGGGCATCATCTGGGTGCATGTAGCACAGCGCCTGTGGCACAGCCTTGTGCAGCTCCGGCACCCGCCGCGTCATCGACCCGCTGTGCCAATGTTCCAGCACGCGACCCGTGGACAGCCAGAACGGGTATTCCTTGTCCGGGCTTTCGGCGGGCGGTTCATAGGGCAGGGCGAAGATGCGTGCCTTGCCGTCCTTGTGCCCGTAAAAGCGCATACCCTCGCCCGCCGGGACATAGGGATCGCTGCCCTCCCGGAAGCGCCAGCGGGTTTCCTTGCCATTCACTACTGGCCAGCGCAGGCCGCGTTCGGCGTGATAGGTGTCGTAGGGGGCCAGATCGTGGCCATGCCCCCGGCCAAAGCTGGCATATTCCTCGAACAGCCCCTTTTGCAGGTAGAAGCCGAAGGCTTTGGCCTCCCGATTCTCATACTCCTTGTCGCATTCGGTCAGGGCGAACCTGTCTACCTGGCCGTTGCGGTAGAGGATATCGTACAGGGTCTTGCCGCGATATTCCGGTGCCTTAGCTAGCAGTTCCTCGGGCCAGACCTCCTCCACCTTGAAGCGTTTGGAGAATTCGACCAGTTGCCACAGGTCGGACTTCGCGTCGCCCGGCGCATCGACCAGCTGATGCCAGACTTGGGTCCGGCGTTCGGCATTGCCATAGGCCCCCTCCTTCTCTACCCACATGGCCGCGGGCAGCACCAGATCGGCGGCCATGGTGGTAACGGTGGGATAGGCGTCGGACACGACGATGAAATTGTCGGGGTTGCGGTATCCGGGCCAGGTCTCGTTGGCGGTGTTCGGGGCCGCCTGCATATTGTTGTTCACCTGCACCCAATAGCAGTTCAGCTTGCCATCCTTCAGCATCCGGTCCTGTTGCACGGCATGGAAGCCGGGCTTGGCCGGGATGGTGCCTTCCGGCAACTTCCACAGATGTTCGGCATGGGCACGGTGTTCGGGGTTGGTCACCACCATGTCGGCGGGCAGACGGTGGGAGAAGGTGCCCACCTCCCGCGCAGTACCACAGGCACTGGGCTGTCCCGTCAGGGAGAAGGGGCTGTTGCCAGGCTCGGCAATTTTTCCGGTGAGCAGGTGGATGTTGTAGACAAGGTTGTTGGCCCAGACACCGCGCGTATGCTGGTTGAAGCCCATGGTCCAGAAGCTGACCACCTTGATCTTGGGATCGGCATAAAGCTCGGCCAGTGCCTTCAGCCGGCCGGCGGGCACGCCGGACTGGGTCGCCACCTTTTCCAGCGTGTAGGGGGCGACGAAGGCAGCGAAATCATCAAAGCTGATCGGATCGCTTTCATTAGCCTTGGTGGCGTTCTTGGCCGCCACCTCCAGCGGATGTTCGGGCCGCAGGCCATAGCCGATATCGTCGCGGCCCTTCACGAAAGTCGTGTATTTATTGATAAATTCCTTGTTCACCCGTCCCGTCTTGATGATGTGATTGGCGATATAGTTCAGGATGGCCAGATCGGTCTGCGGCGTGAACACCATTGGGATGTCGGCCAGCTCAAACGACCGATGCTCGAACGTGGACAGCACCGCCACCTTTACGTCCGGGGTCGACAGGCGGCGATCGGCGACGCGGGTCCACAGGATGGGGTGCATCTCCGCCATATTGCTGCCCCAGAGGACAAAGGCGTCGGCGGCCTCGATATCGTCATAACAGCCCATCGGTTCATCAATGCCGAAGGTGCGCATGAAGCCGGCGACGGCGGATGCCATGCAATGGCGGGCATTGGGGTCGATATTGTTGGACCGGAAACCGGCCTTCATCAGCTTGGACGCCGCATAGCCTTCATGGACGGTCCATTGCCCGGACCCGAACATGCCGATGGCTTCTGGCCCCTTGGCCTTCAGTGTCGCCTTCCATTTCTCCGCCATGATGTCGAAGGCCTGGTCCCATGTGACGGGCGTGAAGTCCCCATCCTTGGCATATTTGCCGTCCTTCATGCGCAGCATGGGTGTGGTCAGCCGGTCCTGGCCATAGATGATCTTGGACAGGAAATAGCCCTTCACGCAGTTCAGGCCACGATTGACCTCAGATTTCTGGTCGCCATGGGTGGCAACGATGCGCCCCTCCTTCACGCCGACCATGACGCCGCAGCCCGTGCCGCAGAAACGGCAGGGGGCCTTGGACCATTTCATCTTAGCATCCAGGCCAGTGGGCAGCTGTGTGGCCGCCCCCTCCAGGGTCAGACCGGCAGCGGCAGCGGCGGTCAGGGCCGCCTGGGCCTTCAGATAATCGCGTCGTGTCAGGGTCATGGCATCGGCTCCGCAAGGGCTGCCGCCGGTTCGGCATGGTGATAGACAGGCAGGGCGCTGTAGACGCCCGGCAAGGCATTGATCGCGTCCAGCATGTCGGCCACGGCCCGGTCGCTGGCGCGCTCGACCAGCACAATCAGGCGGCTGGCATTGCCGAGGGCGGGTACAATCTCGCAATCCAGCGCCCGCAGGCGGGCCGTAAGGTCCGACATGGCATCGGGCGCGGCATGCACGATGAAGCTGGAAATATGGATCTCACTGGCCATGGGTTTCCTCCACAGTACCGGAAAGCCGGATTGCGTTTGCCGGGCAGGGCGGCAGACAATCGCCGCAACCGGTGCAGCGGTCGGCATTGACATCCGCCCGCGCCCGCCCGCGCGGTTGCAGGTGGAAACGGATGGCCCCTTCCGGGCAGGCATCGGCACAGGTTCGGCAATAAGCGCCATTCTCGGCCAGACAGCTGGCGCTGATGATGGCCAAGGCAGACTGTGCCTGTGTTTGGCGTGCGAACAGGGCACGACGGGAGAGGCGGGTTTCCATGGCTTCCCCCTTCACAGGCCGGGCGGGCCAGCGATTAACTGCGCCATCCACACGGCGAAGCCATAGGCGGCTACGACCCCCACCGACAGGACGGGGACCAGGACGAAGGCGAGAAACAGGAACTTCAGGAGTTCAGTCCGTCTTGTTTCGGTATGTGCGTGCATAACGTCCTGCCAACCAGATTGTTTGCCAGGAAAACCAATACACCGCAGGGGAATGCATGATCATTGATCGAGATCAATTATATAAGCAGTCAGTTTTTATCAGTCAATAAAAGTGCATCTGAGAAATATGCTCAAAAGTCGAAGTATTGATAAATGTATAGTTTAAGATTGATATTTATCAAGAACGTCAACGCCCATGCGTTGTCTTTTTGGTTGTGACAAGCTTAGCTCAGCCGACAAGGACACGTTCTGCCGTCCAGTAAAGCCCGACAATGGCAATCAGGGCCGATGCCGGTATCGTGATGCGTGCCCTGAACCACGCCCTATCCTTGAACCAATGCAGAAGCAGGAAATAGGCGATTGCGATTACGGCCAGTTGCCCGGCCTCGATTCCGATATTGAAAGCTATAAGCGCTGCCGTTTGATCTTTGGCTGGCAAGCCCAGTTCTGTCAGGACACCTGCGAAGCCCAGGCCGTGCAGCAGCCCGAACCCGAAGACCAACGCGGGGCGCCAGGGTGTCATCCGGTGGGCGAAGATATTCTCTACCGCGACATAGGCGATGGACAGCGCAATCAGGGGTTCAACGACGGGGGCCGGCAGATCAATCACGCCGTTCAGTGCCAGGGCCAGGGTCAGGCAATGAGCCAGGGTGAAGGCCGTGACCTGCACCAGCAATGGCCGCAGCCTTGTTGTGAGTAGGACCAGTCCCAGAACGAACAGCACATGATCTGGACCGTCCGGCACGATGTGAATGAAGCCCAGATGTACATATTGTCCAACGACCTGCATCAATGTGGGTGGCGGTCCGGGCCGCAGGGATAGGGGGCCAGTGGCCACACTTCCCTCCACCCAATGAACCTGCCCACCCAGCAGCAGTGCATATTGTCCTTCCAGCAAGTCAAACTGCCAGGACATCGTTCCGGCCTCGGGTGGCAAAGTCCCTTCGGCACGCAGAACCAGGAATGATGGCTGAGACTGATCTGCCGGCATCAGCAGTTGTTCGACAACCATTGTGGCGGCAACCGCTTTACCGTCGATCCGTATATTGAGATGACGCGGCAAGTCGGGCGAGAGTTCCGCCAGTTTGGCTGCGGCCGTGCCTTTGGTGAAATCCCGGCCCGGTTCCTGTTTCTCCGCTTGTTCCAGCCTGTTTATGAAGGCGGTCGGTGCCGTAACGATGCGGGCGCTCCATGAACCTTCACCAAGCTCGATCACGACCTGACTGTCGCCGATCTCGTGCGTGGCCGCCGGCCTGACCATCACCAGCGACAGGGCCAGCAGTCCTAGCAGAAACAATCTCATGGCAGGTTCCTGGCCCATTGCGTTCCAATGTCATCGGGGCGCCACCGTGACCGGTTTAACCCCTTGACCGCAAGGGCAAAACATTGTCCCTGAACGGGGTGTGGGACCTGATCCGGGGATCGTCGGCATGGGGCAGCCGGATATCGCGACATTGCGGATGATGCTGGGGTTCGGTGGCTTGTTGTCACTGCTGGTGACCTTGGGCCTGTGGCGGGTGGAACGGGGGGCGGCAGGGACGGGCGCCTGGTTGCTGGCGGCGATCTTTGGTCTGACGGCATGCCTGCTGCCGCCTGCCGTGGTCTGGCGTCAGCCCGACCTGGGCATTGTCGCCAATACCAGCCTCACTCTTTCGGCCATGTTGCTTATTCTGGAGGGGGCTCTCCGCTTTCGCGACATTGGGAATGCGGGACATCGCCGATTGCCGCTTGTCATGGTGCTCCTCGCAATCGTCGCCCTGATGCTGGCGGCGGCGGGGCGCCCGTGGATCCGGATTGTGCTGCATGACGGGCTGGCGGCCATTCTGCTCTGGGGCACGGCGGGGGCTTTGGCCTGGAACGCCGCAAAGGGTCAGCGGGCGGTCAGCGGCGTCTTGGCGCTTGCCTTCATGGGGCTGGGACTTCTTTACACATGGCGGGGAACCGGTTTGCTGGCCCGTGGCGTGGATCTGGGCGGGGCGGATACACGCATGCCGCCTTGGCTGCTGGCGGCCAGTTTCGTCTGGCTCCTGGTCTGGGCGGCAGGGATGCCGCTGCTGCTGTTGCTCCGTAGTGAGGAACGGCAGCGTCGACTGCTTGACCGCGACAGTCTGACCGGCCTGTCGAGCCGTGTGGCGTTTCTGCGCGACAGTGCGGAGGCATTAGTGCACCGGGGTGGCCATGGTGAGGGTGCGGGCGTCCTGCTATTGTCGCTGGAAGGGCTTCGTCCTATGAATGAAAGCCTTGGACATGAGGCCGGCGATCAGATGCTGCGGGCCTTTGCAGAGCGATTGCATGCCGAAGCGGCGGAAGCAGGGGTGCTCGCCGGGCGCCTGACTGGTGCCCAGTTCGCCCTCCTGCTGCCGGCCACGGGCGACCGCGCGTGCCTGATGCGGGCGATGGAGCGGGTGCGCCGATCGCTGATACCGCCCCTTGTTCTTGGCGATCTACTGCAGCCAGCCAGTTTCAGCATAGGCACGGCGCTTTATCCGGAGGATGGACGCTCCATCGCCGCTCTGCTGGAAGCCGCGGAGCGGGCCATGTTCAAAGTGAAGGCGGCGGGCGCCGCCTGATCACCCTCAGCCCAGGATAGAGTCGGCGTCGAAGGGAATGCGTCCCTCGATCTGACCCAGCAGACGATAATGGCTAAGGCCGCTGTCAAACTGTCCGAGAGCGACGGCTGCTGCAACATCCGGGTTTTTGGCCAGATAATAGGCCTCATTGAAATGCTCGGTCGCCAACCGGCCTTCGAAGCGGCCATAGGACAGGTAGTGATCGATTGCCGAACCGATCTGCCCGTCATTGATGGCGACGGCGACATCGGGATTGAGTTCCAGATAGTCTGCCGTATTGAAATAGGCGTTGGGGTTGCGCCCCTCAAACTGTCCGTACAGGATATAATGCTCAAACGCGCTACGGATCGCGCCTGTGGAAACGGCCGCCGCAATATCGGGATTGTGGGCAAGATAATAGTCGGTATCGAAGAAGGCGGCAGGGTCGCGATCTTCCTTGGCACCGAAAGCCCAGAAATGGTCTTCAAGCGAGGAGATGGCGCCACCGGTAACGGCGGCCGCAACATCGACATTGCGCAGCCCGTAATAGGCATCATCGAAGCGGACCTGGGTCAGGTTCTCGCCCCAATTGCTGCTATCGATGACGCGGTCGGCAAACTGCACATACTCAACATTATGAATGCTGATCTGTCCGTCCGCGCCGGTAATCACCGCCCAGGTGGCATTCCCTTCTGTCACGGCGGTAATGGTGTAGGATGAGGCATTACCGGACAGGACAACGCGGTCCAGACCGGTGCCGCCGTCAACACGGTCGCCATTAGTCAGCCCCGTGATGACATCATTGCCGCCTGCTGCCGAGATGCTGTCCGCCCAAGCCGTGGCCTGTATCAGGTCACCGCCGTTGGTTCCGACAATCGGTGCAACCTTGATGCCGCCTACAGCGTCGGCATATTTACCGAACGTGACATAGGCCATGTCACCGGAGAAACCGATACCGATACTGTCCCAACTGGCCGACAGAATATTGCTGGCCGTGCCGGGATTGGACATCCACTCCGCCAGCAGATTGCTGCGCACCGTTCCTGCGACAACCCCATCCGCATTCTCGGCAATGCTCTGCGGCAAGGACAGCTTGAGTCCATCGGCCACTGCCAGCACACCGGCGACGAACCCCTGCCCATCACTCCAGTGATGCAGGGTCGGCACGGCGCGGTTGGCCACGGCAATTTGCGACCACGCCGTGTAGCCGACCTTGCTGTCGAAATCGACCGCGTGCTGTCCGGCAAGGACAGACAGGTCCATGCTGGGCTTCAAAGGAGCCAGTCCCTTTTCGGCGCGAAGGGCATTGATGGCGTGATAAAGGGCCAATTCGGTCATCGACAGGCTGTTGCTGCCGGCGGCTAGTGTGGTTGCTGCTGCGAAACTCATGATCTTTAGCCTCCAGCGACCAGCGGATCAGGCGTCGACGTCAGGTGGATTTCCACCGTCGCCTGCCCGATCACGGTCAGGTGTGATCCGCTATTGGCAACCAAAGCCCCCAAATCCGTGACAATTGCACTGGATGTGCCGCCATCTCCGGATTTTTCGATCACCAAACTATCCTGCCCCTTATCGAAGTTCTCCACTTTTGCGGTCAGGTCCTTGCCGTGCCCATCAAGCACGATCAGGAACGTGTCCGTTTTCTTATCCGTGCCGACGAAGGTCACTTTGTTATCAAAGCTTACCTGGATGTGATCGCCGCCGACCGTGAAGGACAAAGCCACCCCCTGGCTTTGTCCGGTAGGAACGGCGATTGCCTGTTTGGTGCCGGTATCCACCACGTCCGATGCGATGGATGTGTCGGCAACAGCCAGGGTTGGAATCGGCTTCTCAACCGGGGCCGAACTCGGTGTGTCGCTGCTGAACACGGCAACCGTCTCGCTATGCTCCACCTTCACCGGTGCCGGCGTTTCTGCCGGTGCGGAGGCGGGGGTGGCCGCGACATCCGTATGCCGGGCATTCGGCAGGCTGCTATCAACGGCTGGCAAATCCAGGGCCGAGTTGGTAGCATCGATGCCGTGGTCGCCGGCGTCAGGCGCGCCGGACGGTGGCAGGGGCGATGCAACCGCATCATGCGTGACGGCGTTGGCGATCACTTCCGTCGTCAGGGCGGCCATGACTGCGCTGACGATGCGCAGGAAAGCGTGCGTGCCATCCTTGTCGTCATCACCATCCGCCGTGGTAGCGTCGTGATGTGCAAGCGCCTCAAACCCAGACAGCGACGAGAAATCGATACTAGACAGCGCCTGACGCAGCGTATCGCCTGACCAGGTTTCACCATCCAGCACATGCACCACGAAGAAGCCGTCGATGCGGGCAATGTGAACCAGCGCATCGCCTGTCGCCATATCCTCGATCGCGAACCAGGGATCACCTTCATCCGACAGGCCGGAAGCCGCCTCCACGGTCAGGCCATGGCGGGCGAACTGATCCAGGCAACGGTAGACATCGGCGATGTCTTGGTTGCTCCAGAAACCGCTATTTCCGTTTGCCGCAGGTCCGGGGAACCGGAATATTTCGGCCGACGCGCTCATGCCGGCCTCCCTTCTTCATGGCTTTGCCGCAGGGCGGCGAATGCATCGGGTTCAAAAGCGGCAAGGTAGCCGGCCGCAAAATCGGAAGGTTCCATGCCCAACGCCAGGGCCCACCCGGTCAGCACGCCTTCGGGAAGACGGCCACGGCCGGATTCAATGGCGCTGACCAGCGTCGGTGTCGCGATGCCAACAGCATCCGCCAGGGTCCGGGTGGTGAACCCACGCTCTACGCGTCGCTGCCGTATGGTACGTCCCCAGGCGGCCCGCCGCTCCCGCAGCGCCGACATCCGTTCACGCGCAACATTATCTGCCGTTTCATGACGAGCGGCCTTCAATTGCGCGATGTGGATAGAGACGATTTCGCCCATGTGGCGGTTGCCTTGACCTTTAAACCTTTTAAACGACGCGGAAACGCGGTGCCTGCTTTTCCCCATTCCCGTCGCCGGGTGCCGTTGTACCGGCTTCACCGAACAGAATGGAATGGGTAATGGGATCATAAAACTGCATAAGGGTCCGTACGAATTCAGCCGGCTGCATCTGCAGGGCGGCAGCCCAGGCGAGATAGCTGTCCGGCGGAATGCGACCACGCCCCGCCTCAATCATCGACACCATTGTGTAATATTCAAGGCCGACAGCCTCCGCCAGCGCACGCTGGGTTAGCCCGACTTCCGTGCGGCGGCTTTTCAGCCAAGCACCGGCCTGTCGGCGCAGTTCCTTGACCTCTTCCCCGCCGCCATGTTGAGGATGCGAATACATCCGGCACTCCATGAACTCTGTCTGTGACGAACATAAGCGACTTTATAACAGATTACCACTTTTCTCTCGCCACAGACGCCACAAGGCCCGCCCGTGCGTGCCGCATACGCTGAAATGCAGAGAATCCGCCTCGTGGATAAGGCGCGCAGGCATCGGCATCGGGTATTCCCACCACCATGTCGGCACGACTCCGGTGCGAATCAACTGACCAGGGCCAGGGGCTGAACAATGGCAAGGCGCCCGCCGATATCGACGGGCGCGTTATCACTTACCACGGTCAAGCCGGATTAGGCCTGCCCGTGACGGGCATTCCATGCGGCTTCCACCTCCGGTGGCCGCTGCAGGATCAAGCCGTACCAGCCAAGACCCCGGTAGGTTTCGTAGCCGGGCGTCAAGGCGAAGGCGACCATCGTCCCATCCTCGGCCGTGTAATAGCCCATGTCCCGCCCGCCCGTGGTCAGCGGGTAACGACCGATCAGCAGGTAACGCTGATCGCTGGCAGCAAGAACGCGGAAATTGCTATCCACGATCAGGCATTTGGTCCGGCCTTCCAGCCGTTCTTCCTCCGTCAGTCGGACATTGCCGACCACCGCACCAGCCTGCGGGGACCAATCAAAAAAGATGCCCAGCACGCCTAATGGACGTCCATTTTCCGCTCCGCCCGCCCGGATGGCGGTGGCATAAGTGGCGACGGGCTGATGGTTCAGGCCTTCGTGCGGGGCGACATCGGCAACGGCGAATTCCGTGCCGTCGCGCGTGCCCATCGCGTCGCGGAACCATTTTTCATTAGCAACGGAACGGCCCGCGACGGGGTACTTGCCCGGCCGCCCGCTGGCAATGACCCGCCCCTGCGCGTCCGCCACCCAGATATCCAGGTAAACAGTGTACGATTTAAGGATGACGCCCAGGCGCTGGGAGGCGTGGCTGGCGGTTGCCGCCCCCGGCTGTTCTAGCGCATCGACCACCGCGCTGTCGGTCGCCCACCAACGCACATCGCATGATCGTTCATAGAGGTTGCGGTCAATGATATCGATCATGTTGAGCGCAAGGTCAGCGAGGCGTTGGCCCCGCATCGATCCGACCAATCCCTGTCCCAGTTGATGCAGCCGATTGGCGCTGCCCACGATCTCGTCGCGCATCTGGCTGGCAGCCATATCAATCTGGGAGGAGATGGTCTGCACCTCTGCGGCCACGACGCCAAAGCCTGCACCATGTATGCCGGCGCGGGCAGCCTCGATCTTCGCGTTCAGGGCGAGTATTTTTGTGCGGCGGGTGATGTCACCGATGGCGCTGGTCCGCATGGCGGACACTTCGGCCACTTCACGCGCCAACTCAATGATGGTTTCAGGCGAGGCTTCCTTGTCAGAGTGCACCCCGGATGCGGAAAAATCCGCCGTTAAGTCTTTCGGCATGTGTCCCACGGTTCTTTATTGGATTTGAGAACACTTGATGGAGGTTTGCTTCCTTGCGCCTTGCATCCTTGCAGGGCGATGCGGCTTTGCGCCGTCTGGGTGGATACTTTAGCAATTGATTAAAATTTATCCACAATAAATATTGTCTAAAATATAGGCAATCCCATCTTCTCGATAATCACTTAGGAACATCGTCGAGTTGTTGTTTATATTCGGTTAAGGTGTAATTGCTTGCTGTTTAATCACAATCGCTCAATAAACGGACAAATTTTCCCAGCGCTACCCACGCCCTCTTTCCAGGGGCTGCGGCTTAGGTTACTTCCTGGGGACAATTTTGCGATTTTTGAGCAGGGATTCCCGATCAATGGCCACCATCTTCGTCGCTCGCAGTGCCAATCTCAGCCAGTGGGGCTCTGATGTCGGGCTGGGCAAGAACCTGTTCAAGGTGGGCGTTTGCGATGGTGATCCGGCTGCGGTGCTGGCAGAGGGGTTCGCGGGCGAGAAGGACTGGACCCTGGTCAAGAAGCAGGCCGATGTCGAGGTGACGGAAGAAGAAGTGCGCGAGCGCCTGTCCAAGCGTCAGAAGCGCGTGGACCCCACCTATTACCCCCGGATCAAGGGGGAGGAGACGCTGTTCAAGGTGGCGGATGCCGATGTGCAGCGTCACATCGTTCTTGCCCGTGCCATGGAAGGCGAGAGTGAGCGGGCGGCCATCAAGTTGAAGGTCGCCGACTTCGCAACCTACCTGATCAGCAACGCTCTGCGCTGATGCCAGTCTGCCCCCGGCGCATCATTGAGAAAGCGTTGCTTCCGCTGTGTCCATAAAGGTATTACTGCGGAAGGAGTGCCGCCACCGGGGGAATAAGGTGCACAGCAAAGGCATGTCGCAGAACGTGGCAGCGAAGCTGCGGTCCGCCAAGGAGAAGCACCTGGCCGGCAAGGTCGTGGAAGCGGAGCGGGGCTATCGGGAACTGCTGCAAGGAAATCCCGGTCTGACCGAGGTGCTGCATCCCTTGGGCATCGCGCTGCAGCAGCAGGGGCATCATGCCGAGGCTGTGGAGCATATTTCCCGCTGGCTGAAGGTTGCGCCCAAGGATTACGAGGCGCTCGTCAACCTGGGCAACTCGCTTTTGAACCTGGGGCGTGGTGCAGAAGCCGGAGCCACCTACCGCCAAGCTTTGGCGCTGCGGCCCTCCGCACCCGACACGCACCTGATGAAAGCCATGGCCGATCAGTTGAGCGGCGATATTGCCGCTGCTGAAAGGAGTGCCCGGGCCGCCTTGTCACTGGTACCCGATTTTCCCGAAGCCTTGTTTTTGTTGGGTAATATCCTGTGCGCCACGGGCCGCCGGGATGAGGGGATGCAGGCCTATCGTGATGCCTTGCGCCATCGCCCCACGATGGTGGAGCCGATGATCAATCTGGCCAGCAACCTGCAGGGACTCAACCAGCGGGAAGAGGCGGCGGCCCTGTATCGGGAGGCGCTGCGTCTGCGCCCTGGCACGCCCGAGGCGATGCTGAACCTCTCCACCATGGAGTATGAGGACGGTGCCGATCCGGAACAGACATGCCGAAGCTTCATGCAGGTGCTGTTGCAACTGCCCGATCATCCCGACACGCTGAACAATATTGCCAACCTGCTGATGAACATGAACCGGCTGGAGGAGGCGCAAACCTATATGCGCCGCCGGCTGGCAGTGCCGCCCGACGCCTCTTCAAGCCATGGTACGGCGGCGGCCCTGTTCATGCTGATGGGACAGTGGGAGGAGGGGTGGCAGCATTTCGAATGGCGGTGGTTGCGCGACAACTTGCCCGTCCCCCTGCGCGATTTCGGAAAGCCCGAATGGCGGGGCGAGGATATCAGTGACCAGACCATCCTGATCCATCATGAACAGGGGCTGGGCGACAGCATTCAGTTTGTTCGCTTTGCGCTGGAGATGGTAAAGCGCGCGGCCCATGTCATTCTGGAGGTGCCGCGCAACCTGCTCGCCCTTTACCAATGCATTCCGGGTGTGACCCTGGCCGTCTATGACGAGCCGCTGCCGCCCTTCGATGTCCAAATCGCGATCATGAGCCTGCCCTATGTGCTGGGCGTGACAGTGGATAGCCTGCCTGCAACGGTTCCCTATCTCCATCCCGATCCCGCGCGAGTGGATATGTGGCGCGACCGTGTGCCAAAGGACGGCTTCCGTATCGGCATCGTCTGGCAAGGTAAGCCCGGAACCGGCGTCGACAAGGGCCGTTCCTATACTCTGGATCAACTGGCGCCCATCGCCCGAGTACCGGGCGTGACGCTGGTCAGCCTTCAGAAGGGCTATGGTCTCGATCAGCTGGAACGTCTGCCCGAGGGCATGAAGGTCGAAACCCTGGGGCCTGATTTCGACGAAGGGCCGGGTGCCTTTCTGGATACCGCTGCCGTCATGCAGCATATGGATCTGATTATCTCCTCCGACACATCGGTGGCGCACTTGGCCGGCGCCCTGGGCTGTCCGGTATGGGTGCCGCTGAAATTTTCGCCCGACTGGCGTTGGATGGTCGATCGCGGCGACAGCCCCTGGTATCCTACAAACATGCGTCTGTTCAGGCAGACAGAGCCCGGCGACTGGGCGGGTGTATTCCAGCGTCTGGCCGCCGATGTCGCGGCGTTGAAGGATGGCGACCGCTCGAAACTGATACCGCCAGCCCCGCCGCCGCGTCCGCCGGCCGTACCCTTCCCGCCGGTCGCGGCCCCGCCATTGCCGACCCCCATGCCGCCCGTCAAATTGCGGGACGCCTCTATACCAGTGACCAGCCTGGCTCCACCCGCTGCCGCCATATCCCAGTCAGTGGCCCTTGGGATCATGGAAACCATGACGCCGCTCGGCCGCATCCGACATCCGGCTGAAGCGGTACCGACCAGCGAGAGGGTTGCCCTGCAAACGGCGCTATGTGCCGATCTGCTGGCCGAAGGTGATGTGGTTGTAGAGGCGGGTGCCGGTGCTGGATCCTTCACCCTGGCCCTGGCGCGTGCGGTTGGGCCGCTGGGCCGGGTGCATTCCTTCGAACCGCAGCATGTTCAGTATGATCTGCTGCGCTGGAATGTGCAGGAGAACCAGCTTGCTCAGGTGCATATCCGGCAAGCCGCTGTCGGCGACGGCAAGGGACATATCCTTGTTCGCCCCGCCAGTACCGATTCCATCTCCCTGTCTGGGGCGGGCGGGGATCCCGTTCCCCTGATCACCATCGACAGCATGGATCTGTCATCCCTGCACCTGCTGAAGGTCGATGTGGAAGGGACGGGGATGAATGTGGTCCAGGGTGCGCAGAATACGATCATGCGATGCCGCCCCGCCCTCCACATCAAAGTCAACGTGCCAGAACAGGCCCGTGCCCTCATCGAACGGATGACGGAGCTGGGCTATCGCATGTGGTGGCATCATGAAAGCGCGGATACCGCCCCCAAGCACCTGCTGGCCCTACCTGGGGAAAAGAAGCCTGTGGTAATCGGGTTGCTCTCGGTGAACCGGCCCGGATGACAGGGCTTTTCTAGAACTGCTTCCGGTCACGCGGACATATGCGTCGGTAGCCAAGACAGGCGGTACAGGGGAGCCGTGGAGAATGGTAGATAGTCAGCAGCAAGCCCTGGCGGAACTGAACGCGACGAAGGCCGTGCATCTGGTGGGCAAGCTGGAGGAAGCTATCCGTCGGTATCAGGCCTTGCTGAAAGCCCATCCGACCTTCGCCGACGTGCTGCATCCGCTTGGCATCGCTTTTCAGCAAATAGGTCGTCACGCCGAGGCGGCGGAGGCGATTGGCCATTGGGTGACATTGGTCCCTCAGGACTATGACGCGCTGATCAATCTCTCCAACTCGCTATTGGCATTGGGTCGCGCCGCCGAAGCCGTCCAGGTCAGCCAGAGGGCAGCCGCGCTGCGGCCCGATGCTGCCGGGGCACATGCAATTCTGGCTCAGGCGCTGCATGCGTCACGCGACCTTGCCGGCGCCCGGGACAGTTATGAGCGTGCCCTGGCATTGGAACCCAATTCTGCGGAATGCCTGTTCAATTTTGCCAATCTTCTGGTCGATGGGGGGCTGGTGGAAGAAGCGGTGGAGCGCTATCGCGATGCCCTTAAGGTTCGCGCTGATCTTCCGGAAGTGTATGTCAATCTTGCCAACAACCTTGTCCGCCTGGGCAAAGCCGACGAAGCCATCGGGTATTACCATATCGCGCTTCGCCTGCGTCCCGGCATGCCCGAGGCGCTGGTCAACCTTGGTAATGCGCTGTTCATCCATACCGGTGATCTGGATGGCGCCCGCCGCTGTTTCGAGGCCGTGATCGCGCGGGTTCCCACCTATCGCGATGCGTTGAACAACCTGACCAGTCTAGCCATGGAAGCCGGGGATATGGTCACAGCGGTGCGCCACGCCCGCCGCATGCTGGAGGTGCATCCCCGAGACCAGTTGATGCACACGACGGCAGCCGGGCTGTTCATGTCCCTGGGACAGTGGGAAGAAGGCTGGCAGCATTTCGAGTGGCGCTGGCTGCGGCCCAACCTGCCTGTCCCCTTACGTGATTTCGGTCGCCCGGAATGGCGGGGCGAGGATATCAGCGGCAAAACCATCCTGATCCATCATGAGCAGGGGCTGGGCGACAGTATCCAGTTTGTCCGTTTTGTGCAGCAGGTGGTGGCGCGGGCCGCGCAGGTTGTCCTGGAGGTGCCATCCAATCTTCTGGCCCTCTATCGCCTGGCCATAACCGGGGTAACCTTTGCGACCTTCGGGGAACCGTTGCCGCACTTTGATGTGCATATTCCGATTATGAGTCTGGCGCGGGTGCTGTGTGCGACGGTGGATCGTGTACCGGCACCCATCCCCTATCTGAAGGCCGACCCGGATCGTGTTAATGCCTGGCGTGACCGCCTGCCCAAGGGTGGTTTTCGCATCGGTGTCGTGTGGCAGGGCAAGCCAGGAACCGGTGTTGATCGCGGCCGTTCCTTTGGCCTGGAACATCTGGCCCCGGTCGCCCGTGTGCCGGGTGTCACGCTGATCAGCCTGCAGAAGGGCTTTGGCCTGGATCAGCTTGACCGGTTGCCCGATGGGATGAAGGTTCAAACGCTGGGTCCTGATTTCGATGAAGGCCCGGATGCGTTCATGGACACTGTTGCGGTCATGCAGCACCTGGACCTTATCATTTCGTCCGACACATCGGTGGCCCATCTGGCCGGTGCGCTTGGCTGCCCTGTCTGGGTGCCGTTGAAGTTTGCACCCGATTGGCGGTGGATGCGTAACCGGGAAGACAGTCCCTGGTATCCGCGAACCATGCGGCTGTTCCGGCAGACGACGGCTGGTGATTGGGCCGGCGTCTTCCAGCGTCTGGCCACTGAAGTCGCCTTGCTGAAGGATGGCGATGCGTCACGGTTAAGCCCTGCTGCCCCACCGCCGCGTCAGCCGCCTTTACCTTTTCCGCCCGTTCCGGCGCCCCCCTTGCCAGCGCAGCGCCCGCCAGTCCTGGTGCAACGGATGACACCGTCGTCCGCTATTGTTGATGACGACACGCGCGAAGCGATGACGCGTGTCGGTGCTATTCACTATCCATCCTCCGATAGAATTCTTGGTGGTTGCCTTGAAGCCAATGGTGAATGGCTGCAGGGCGAGGTGGCGGCCTGTATCTGTGCGCTGGAACCCGGTGAAACGGCGGTCGAGGTCGGTGCAGGCATCGGCATACAGGCGTTGGCCTTATCGACGCATTTCAAGGTCCACGCATTCGAGCCAGATATGCACCTGCGGAACCTGATACAGCGGAACATTGCCAATATCGGCCATCGTTCCCTGACACTGCATCAGGAAGATGGCAGCGATATTGATGCGCTGCGACTGGACAGTCTGAATTTGATCAAAGTGAGTATTGGCGCATTGGGTCCAGGAGTGTTGCGGGGGGCAAGAAGCAGCATTCTGCTGCATCGGCCCTGCCTATATCTGCGTAGTGATGTTAAGCCCGATCAAGCCATGCTCGACCTGCTGCGGGAGATGGATTACCGCGTGTGGCAGCACAGGGTGCCGTTGCATGCCGAACCCAACTTCAAGGGAAACAATGTCGATCCCTTCCCCGGCGTCTGCGTCTACAACCTGATCTGTGTGCCGGTTGGACGTCTGGCGGTGCTGCATGGGCTGGTACGGTTGGTGTGACCGGACCAAGCGCAAGCCCGAACCACTATTCGGTAGGATAGATGTAGCGCAGCAGCATTCGGTGATATCCACAGCATTAATGGTGGAGTTTGTGGCCGTCCCCGGTCCGTTCCATCGCGAACGCTGGGATATTGCATCATGCGCATTGGCATCAGTCAGAAGATCATGTTTTCGAACCTGCTGGTATTGCTGCTGCTGGCCGCAGCGACAGTACTGATGCTGATGGGGGCCGGCCGGCAGCAGAAGCAAATCGCAGAGGCCAACCGGGCCGCCGATGTGGCGGCAGTGCAATCACTGGACCTCGTCTCGTCGGCACGGCTGCTGTCGATCAATCTGGTGCAGGTCCAGCAATGGCTGACCGATGTCTCGGCTACGCGCGGTCTGGACGGTTTGGATGACGGCTTTGCAGAAGCCGAGAAGGCCCGCGACCATGCGCGCGAGAACCTGCGTAAGTCCCGCGAACTGGCCAAGGCCATGGGGCAATCCAAGCTGGTGGCTGAGCTGGACAAGGTCGGTGCCGCGCTGGACCCGTTCTATGATCTGGGCCTGAAGATGGCCCATGCCTATGTGAAGGATGGTCCCGCCCAGGGCAACAAGCTTATGGGTGAGCTGGATTCCAAGACCGAAGCCCTGACCGACGCCCTGGAAGCCGTGGTTAAGGAGGTTGATGCCATTGCCGGGCAGGCCACCGACAGCATGCACCGTGAATTGGGCAGCGCTATCGATATCGCCGATGATCTGGCCGATCTGTCCTTGATCCTGCTGGTGGTTGGCGTGGCGGTGTCGGCGCTGGTCATTTTCGTCCTGAACCGTCATGTCGTGCGACCGTTGATCACCCTGACCGATGTGCTGGCCGCCATCGGCGACGGCAACTTGTCGGTCAAGGTGCCCCCGGCGGGCCAGCGTAAGGACGAGATTGCGGATATGTCCCGCGCGCTGGCCATTCTGCATGAGCGCACGGCGGACAATGTCCGCCTGCGTGAGGCCCAGGCGGAGGCCGAGGCCAAGGCGCGGGAGGAACGCGTGGCCGCCCTGACGGGCATGGCCGAAACGGTTGAAAGCGAAAGCCGCGTGTCGGTGGACAATGTCGCCGCCGAAGCCGCCATTATGGATAAGACCGCCGCCGGTATGGAGCAGTCGGCGGCCCAGGTCAGCGACAATGCTCAGAATGTTGCCGCTGCTGCCGAGCAGGCGCTGGCCAATGCCGAGGCCGTGGCCAGCGCCACCGAAGAACTGACCGCTTCCATCCAGGAGATCAGCGCCCAGGTCGCCCATGCCATGACCGTCAGCCGCAAGGCCGTGGAAGGGGGCGAGCGTACTCGCGAAACCATCGAAAGCCTGCGCGAGGTAGTGGGCCAAATCGGGGAGGTTGCCAACCTGATCGGCGACATTGCCGGCCAGACCAACCTACTGGCACTGAACGCCACCATCGAGGCGGCACGCGCTGGCGAGGCCGGCAAGGGCTTTGCCGTCGTGGCGTCGGAGGTGAAGAACTTGGCGACCCAGACCAGCCGGTCGACCGAGGACATTACCCGTAAGATCAGCGAGATCCAGTCAGCCACCGCCGCCGCCGTGGATGCCGTGGCCTCGATCAGCGGGGCCATCAACGATATGGACCATATCTCCTCCACCATCGCCGCCGCGATGGAGGAGCAGTCCGCGGCGACCAAGGAGATTGCCCGCAACGTGTCGGAGACGGCCAACGCCAACCGTGAAGTGTCCCGTCGCATCGCGCTGGTGTCGGAGGAGGCCCACGGTACGGGCCAGAAGGCGCTGCTGCTGCGCGAAGTGTCCACCCATGTCACCGATGGCGTGAACGCCCTGCGTCAGACCCTGGTCCGCGTCGTCCGTACGGCCATTTCCGATGTCGACCGCCGCGGGAGCCGCCGCTATCAGGTGGGCCAGACTGTCAGCGTCCAGATCGGTGGCCGGGTCATGGAGGCCAGCCTGGACAATGTTTCTAGCGGTGGTGCCCTGCTGTCCCTGGATGGCGTCAATATGGGGCAGAAGGGACAGCTGACATGGCATCAGCTGCCAACGCCCATCAGCTTCACCATCATGGCCAGCGAACTGGGCAGTTGCTCCGTCCGGTTTGACCATGACGATGCTGGTCAGCAGGCGCTTGCCAGCCGCTTGGACGGTCTGCGCCTGCAGGCGGCGTAAGTTCTAATCCTGTTAAGATTTAAGAGTCTGTCAGTTTTTGATGGAATCGGGTTGGTGCTTCTTCAACAGTCATCCCCGTCAACTGACCCTCACAAACTCTAGAACCCCGCATCCATGCCCAACAACACAGACAGTTTCGGCGTCACACCCCAATCGGCCACCAGGGTTCGGTACTCTTCGATCACCTTCGCGTCGGCCTTGGCGCCCGTATGGACAGCGCGCAGCAGGGTGTTGCGCGGCGTGTGCTCCGACGGCACGAACTCGATGATCTCTGTCCGGTAGCCGGCCTGCCGCATCAGGCTGGCGCGCAGCGCGTCGGTCATGACATCAGCAAAGCGTTCACGCAGGATCCCGTGGCGGGTTAGCAGACCATAGGCGGTGGGTGGCTCTCCGGCGCGCAGCTGCTTTTGCAGGTCATGGTGACAGCAGGGTGCGGCCAGAACATATTTGGCCCCCCAGGCGACGGCGCGGGCCAGGGCATCGTCGGTGGCTGTGTCGCAGGCATGCAGGGCCAGGACGATATCGGCCCCGTCCACGGGGGCCTCGGCAATCGTCCCCTCCATGAAGCGCAGCCCGTCCCAGCCCAGGCTTTGTGCCAGTTCGGTGTTGCGTTCGCGGGCCTGCCGCTTGGTGTCCACGCCCGTGAAATCCACGGTCAGCCTGCGTACATGCGACAGGAAGCGAAAGGCGGCAAAGGTCAGATAGGCATTGCCGCAGCCAAGGTCCACGACGCGCAGCGGGCGGTCGTCGGGCAGGGCGTCGCCCTTCAGGACGGCATCCAGGGCGCGGATAAACTCCTCCACCTGCCGGTACTTGTCCTGCCGCGTCGGCTTGATCCGGCCTTCGGCATCGGCAATGCCCACGGCCCGCCAGAACGGATCGGCGGGGTCCAGCAGGCGCGGCTTGGCCCGATCATGGTCAAGTGCGCGTTCCTTGGGCGCGGCGGTTGCCGTACGGCTGATCATCGCCTCCCCCTTCTTGGTGATGCGCAGCTGCACAGTGCTGTCCAGTGTTTCCACATGCCAGTTGCCCATACCCAGCGCCAGCAAGGCGTCCACGGCCTGTTCGGCGGCGGGGCCGAAGGCGGCGTTGCTGGTATGGGCCTGCCGGTCGTCATAGGCGACGGTCTGTAAATGCGCGCCGGCCTTCAGGGCCACGGGCCGCAGCTCTATACGTCGCCAGGGCGGGGTCATGTTGCGCATGCGCCCGCTGGCTACGGCGCGCACCAGCCGGTCCCCGTTCAGCAGCAGGGCGCGGATTTCGGCAAGGGCGGGGGCAAGGGGGCTGGCCATGGCAAACGCAATCAATCATAGGGGCGGAAGGGGCGGCATCCTAGGCGTCCGCCGGTGTCTCCGACCAGTGCTATTCACACCTTATACTCGCCAGTTGGGATCATAGGCGGGGCGGTCCATCTGCATTGTGTCGCCATTGCGCACATACCAGCCACGGCCATGGGTGCGCCCGATCAGTTTCATGGCCGGTGTATCCAGATGCTGGCTGTCGGCATCCAGCACGAACCGGTCCGCCACATGTGCCACCAGCACTTCGCCCAGGATCAGGGTCTGGCGCGGGCCGGTTTCGATGATGCTATGACGACGGCATTCAAAACTGGCGGGCGCGCTGGCGATCAAGGGGGCGGCGATCACGCTGGCGGGAACGGTCTCAATCCCGGCATAGGCCAGTTCATCCACCTCCGGCGGAGCGTCGGCGGAACAACGGTTCATCCGTGCCGCATCATCTTCGGACACAAGGTTCACTGTGAATTCGGCGGTGGCCAGGATGTTGGCGGTCGTGTCCTTCAACCGACCGTCGGGACGGTGCATCAGGCCCAGCGCCAGCAGGGGCGGATCATCGCCGACCATGTTGAAGAAGCTGAACGGGGCAGCGTTGCGGACGCCATCAGCAGACACCGACGTTACCCAGGCGATGGGGCGCGGGGTGATGGTGGCGGTCATGATCTTGTACCGCGCCGATGGCGGCAGGGCGCGCAGGTCGAAGCGCATCGGGCAGGGTCCTTGAAAGGCCAATCTCGCCCGTCAGTTAGGACCACCCCCCACCCTCCGGCAAGGGAGCGGGCACGCAACCCAGGGGTCATGTTTTTCGGAAGGCGCCGAAAATACCTGACATAAGATGTCAGGTATCGCCTCGTACAAGGAAGTCACGCGAACAAAGGAGCCCGATCATGACTGTCACCATTCCCAAAGCCCCCGTCGGCGCCGGACAGGGCGATTTCGCCTTCCTGAACGGCAGATGGAATGTTCGGCACCGCAAACTGAACGGGCGGCTGGTCGGGTCCTGCGACTGGCAGGACTTCACCGGTACCTGTGAGGCGCGCGAAGTGATGGCGGGCCTGGGCAATTGCGACGACAATGTCCTGCATGATCCCAGCGGCACCTACCGCGCTGCCACCTTCCGCCGGATCAGCCCCAAGACAGGGTTGTGGAACATTTGGTGGTTCGATGAACGCCATGGCGAGGTTGGAGAGCCCATGCAGGGCTGCTTCCAGGACGGGGTGGGCACCTTCCTGGCCGATGACACGCTGGCCGGCAAGCCCATCAAGGTACGCTTCATCTGGTCCCACATAACCGCCAGCAGCGCGCGCTGGGAGCAAGCCTTCTCCCCCGATGGGGGAGAGACCTGGGAGGTGAACTGGTATATGTGGTTTGAGCGCGTGGCTTGATCAGGCCGCTTCCGGCTTTGCATGGCGTTCATAGAGGAAGCGCAGGACGGCGGCCCGGTAGGCGACATAGCGGGCATCGTCCGACAGGTCCAGGCGGCGACGGGGGCGGGGCAGGTCAACCTCCAGCACCTCCCCGATGGTGGCCGAGGGGCCATTGGTCATCATCACGATGCGATCGGACAGCAGCACCGCCTCGTCCACATCATGGGTGATCATGATGATGGTGCTGTTCAGGCGGGTCTGGATTTCCATCACCGTATCCTGCAGATGCGCGCGGGTCAGGGCATCCAGCGCCCCGAATGGTTCATCCATCAGCAGGACCTTGGGTTCCATGGACAGCGCGCGGGCAATGCCCACCCGCTGCTTCATGCCGCCTGACAGCTCATCGGGGCGCTTGTCCACGGCATGGTCCATATGGACCAGCCGCAGGTTGTGCAGGGTCCAGTCATGTCGCTCTGCCGCCGATTTCGTGGCCCCGAATACCTTGTCCACAGCCAGCCGCACATTCTGATAGGCCGTCAGCCAGGGCAGCAGGGAATGGTTCTGGAACACCACGGCCCGGTCGGGGCCGGGGCTGTTCACCTCCTGCCCGTCCAGGATGACGCCGCCCTTGCTGGCCCGCGTCAGGCCAGCCACGATGTTCAGCAGCGTGGACTTGCCACAGCCGGAATGGCCGATGATGGAGACATATTGCCCACGCTCAATGGCCAGGTTCACGTCTGTCACGGCATGGAAGGTGCGGCCAGCGACCGTGAAATCCATGCCAACATTTTCCAGCGACAGATAGGGATGGGTCATGGGTCACACTCCTCAGCTGACCTTGCGGCCCGCAACGCGGTTGCCGATGATCGTGATGACACGGTCCAGGATGAAGCCGACCAGCCCGACATAGACCAGGGCCAGGATGATCTCGCTCATCAGCGAGCTGTTCCAGGCATCCCAGATGAAGAAGCCGATCCCCACGCCGCCGATCAGCATTTCCGCCGCCACGATGGCCAGCCAGGACAAGCCGATGCCGATCTTCAACCCGGTGAAGATGAAAGGCACAGAGGAGGGCAGCATGATGCGGAAGAAGAATTCCAGCGGCGACAGGCGCAGGACGCGGGCCACGTTGCGGTAATCCTGCGGGATCTGCCGCACGCCGACGGCGGTGTTCAGGATGATCGGCCAGATTGACGTGATGAAGATCACGAAAATGGCCGACGGGTCCGCCTGCCGGAAGGCGGCCAGTGAAATGGGCAGCCAAGCCAGCGGTGGTACCGTGCGCAGCACCTGAAAAATCGGGTCCAGCCCCCGATAGGCCAGGCTGGATTGCCCGATCAGCACGCCCAGCGCGATACCGGTGATGGCGGACAGGGCAAAGCCCACGGCCACCCGCTTCAAGCTGGCGGCCAGATGCCAGAACAGGCCCTTATCCACGCCGCCATTGTCAAAGAACGGATCAATGATCAATTCCCAGGTATCGCTGACCACCCGCGACGGCGGTGGCAGGGACGATCCCGCCCCATGGCAGGCGACTTCCCAGATACCCAGCAGGGTAACCAGCGCCAGCAGCAGCGGCAACAGGTCCAACAATTTCTGCAACGCCCGTGTCAGGACGGATTGCAGGGTGGCGGCCAGGGCGGAAAGCCCGCCGCCACCCTGCACCCGCGCCACGAGGCCATTCTCGCTGATCGTCGACATGGTTTATTTCCTCCCCCAACTCAGGCGATACGCTTGATGTCGTGCGACGCGAGATAGGCCGCCGGGTTGGCGGGATCGAATGTGCGGCCATCGAAGAATTTCTCGATACCGCGAGAGGTGCCGGAGGGCAGGTCACTGGCGCCCGCCAGCTTGGCGGCATCGCGCCACAGGTCCTGGCGGTTGACCTTGGCGATCAGTGCCTTGGTGTCCAGATCGCCCGGCAGATAGCCCCAGCGCTGATCCTCCGTCAGGAACCAGAGATCATGGCTCTGAAACGGGTATGAGGCATGGTTGGACCAGTATTTCATGATCTCCGGGCTGTTCTTCACGACGCGCCCGTCGCCATAATCGATGGTGCCCGTGGCGCGGCCCAGAATGTCTTCCACCGGCACCTTGAACCATTCGCGGCCAGAAACGATCTGGCACATCTCTTCCTTGTTTTCCGGCTTGTCGCACCAGATCTGCGCCTCAATGACAGCCGTCAGCAGGGCCTTGGCGGCGTTCGGGTTCTTCTCCACCCAGTCGGCGCGCATGGCGAAGCTCTTTTCCGGGTGGTCGTGCCACAGTTCGCCGGTGGTCAGGGCCG
Source organism: Niveispirillum cyanobacteriorum (assembly GCF_002868735.1). GTDB lineage: Bacteria > Pseudomonadota > Alphaproteobacteria > Azospirillales > Azospirillaceae > Niveispirillum > Niveispirillum cyanobacteriorum. Next base: position 401,199 of record NZ_CP025613.1, read on the forward strand.
TGAAGCCGATACCCTGGTTCACCAGTTGCGCGTTCCAGGGTTCGCCCACACAGAAAGCCTCCATCGTGTCGACCTTCATGTTGGCCACCATCTGCGGCGGCGGCACCACGATGGTGGAGACATCCTTGTCTGGGTCGATGCCGTTGGAGGCCAACCAGTAGCGCATCCACAAGTCGTGCGTGCCGCCGGGGAAGGTGACGGCGCATTTCACCTCCTTGCCCTCTGCCTTCTGCTTGGCGAAGGCCTCCTTCAAGCCCTTGGCCTTGGTGGTGATGCCCATCTCCTTGTACCGGTTGGCGACGGAGATGCATTGGCCGTTGGTATTCAGCCGGGCCAGGATCTGCATGGGCAGGGGCTGGTTGTTCTTGGTCACCTTGCCGGTGGACATCAGATAGGGCATGGGCGTCAGAATATGGGCGCCATCAATGCCGCCGGCCCCGCCGCCCAGTTCCAGGTTATCGCGCGTCGTGCCCCAGCTGGCCTGCTTCACGACATTGACGTCGGGCATGCCGTATTTGGCGAACAGCCCCTTCACCTTGGCGACGATCAGCGGCGCGCTGTCGGTCAGTGCGATGAAACCCAGCGTGGCGCTGGTGACTTCCGGTGCAGCGGCGGCCCAGGCGCCCCCACCGGGCAGGGCGGCGCGCGCGACCGTCAGAAGGGTGGCGGCACCGGCGGCGCGGGCCGTGCCGGTCAAGAGCGAACGGCGGGTCAGGCCGGCGGAAGGCGTGTCGGTCTGGCTCATGATACGCGGGCTCCCCTGTTCCGGCCTTTGGCCGGGCTGAAAATAAAAAAGCGCTCCGACGATCAGCAGGGGCCACATGGCCCATGTCTGTCATCGGAGCGCCGTTGCTCCAGGCGATCCCAGCGTCGGAACCGCAATTTCGGCACCGCGGCCCCGAGCTGTTACCAGCACGGAGAAAAGGCATCGTCGCCTTCATGCCGCGTGTGCGCCGAGGTATTAGCGAGAAACATGCCAAGTGCCGATGTCGCGAAAGGCAATTGGTTAATTGTTATTTATCAAGCCTATGGCTGATGGATATGGGGTGTCGGGTGGTGGGTGCCTGCTGCCTGTGCAATGAAAACGCTCAGGTTACAGGCGGCAATGGCGCGGATTTGTGCAAATGCGAGAGCTGATGATTTTTTGAGCGTGTGCGTCCTACGCCGCGCGCACCCGTGTCACAAACCCGTCCAGTCCTTCGCGCAGGCTTTCCACCAGACGTGACAACTCATCCGTTGCCGTCAGGGCATTGCCCGTCATGCGACCGATATGGTCAGCCCCTTGCGCCACATCCTCCACGACAGTATCGATGTCGGTGGCGCTCTCCGCCACGCTGCGCATATTTTCCTCAATCCGCTCTGTATCCTGTCGCTGACGCATCAGGGCCGTCTCAATCCCGGCCACCAGGGCGGCGATGGCCTCAATCTTGGCGGCTGTCGCTCCGATGGCGCTGACGGCGGCACCGGTGGCGGCCTGCATCTCCTCAATCCGCTGGCCGATCTCGTCCGTGGCGCGGCCGGTCTGGCTGGCAAGGCTTTTCACCTCCCCTGCCACCACGGCAAAGCCCTTGCCCGCCTCGCCAGCACGGGCGGCCTCGATTGTGGCGTTGAGAGCCAGTAGGTTGGTCTGGCCGGAGATTTCGCCAATGATCTCTACAATCCGCCCGATATTGCGGGCCGCATCGGTCAGGCCTTCTACGGTGCGGTGGGTCTGCCGCGCCTCCGCCACGGCATCGGCGGACACGGTCAGGGCCTGAGCCGCCTGATCATTGATATCGCGAATGGAAAGGGACAGGGAGCCAGCCGCCTGTGCCACCGCCTCCACCCCGCCGCGTGTCTGCGAACTGGCGCTGGCCATGGTCAGGGAATGGCGGGCGTTGCGGCCCGCCAGATCGGCCATGGACACAGCGTCACCGTGGAGACCGCCGGCATGGGCGGCCATGATGTTGAGGGCCTGTTCATGCTGCTGGCTGAACCGGTCGATCACGGCTTCCAGCGCCTCGCGGCCGGCCTCCGCCCATTGGCGTTCGCGCTGCTGCTGGGCGGCGGGCGACAGGTCGGGGTCGATGCCGTCCGTCACCTGTGTCAGGGCCTTTGAAAGCCAGGGCGGCAGGCAATCCGTGTCCAGCGCGACCATCGCATCGGCCACCCGCTCTGACCAGTCGCGGGCCCGGCGCAGGCGGCCGCCCAGGCCCCAGGCGAACAGACGCAGATGCCAGGGGGCCCCCGGCAGCGGCGCCGACAATTCCGCCTGCGCGCCGGCGATGCGGTCGGCGCACAAGGCCGCCAGATCGGCGATCAGACGGTCCTCCACCTGTTTAAGCCGGTTGATGCGGCCCGTTGCGGCGGCGAACCAACCCTGCGCACTGGCACCGGGCAGGGGGCGGTTGGGTCCCGTCTCCCGCAACTGTGCCCGCAATTGCAGCACCTGTTCGCAATCCGCGCCTTGCAGGGTGGTCGACAAAAATCCGCGCTGGTCATCAGCGGCATGGGCCGTGAACAGGTCCAATGCCTGCCTTTGTGCCGCCTCCAACTGTGCCATGCGCCGGAAACGCGTGGCGTCGAATTGACCGGCGGTCAGGGCAGCCGCCCCCACGGCCCGTTCCTGCCCGGAAAACTCCTTGGCCCGCATGAAGTTCAGCAGGGCCGTCAGCGCGCGGGACAGGGCATTATCGGCGCTGAGGCCGGCCACGGCGGTGACCACCGCCATCAGCGCCTCAATCAGTGTCGAATAGGCCAAGGTGGCGGATCGCAGGTCGATGCTGCGAGCCTCCACCCGTGCCCGCAAATCGGGCAGATCGCCCAGGGCGCGGCGGGCGAAGGCGATACAACTGGTCAGAGAGCCTTCCCAGCCCAGGGGATCAATAGCGCCAAGCTCCGCCATCACCTTGTCGAGGGCCAGATCAGTTTCCGCTCGGCGGGCCGACAGGTCGGGTAACATGCCGCCATCGGCCCCCAGATGCAGCGACGTGGTGCCCCGTTCCCGCTGCAACGCATGCACCAGTCCGCTAAGGCCTGTGACCAGGGCACAGAGGCGGGCCAGACGCTTCAGCCGGTCCAGGCGCCGCGCGCGAGCAGACAGCAGGAAGCGCAGGGCCTTCACGCGGGGAAAGGTCGGGATCGTCATAGCGTGATCCTTCGTAACGGTCGGACGTAGGGAAGGGGGCGGCCAGTGCCACCCCCGGGGCAGCAGGCTCAGTAGGAATAGTCAAAGGCCAGCCAGAATTTCTGGCGGTCGGGGAAGGCGCCGTCGCCGTCATAATCGGCATACTTGGCGCTGACCGTAACCTTGGGTCCCAGCTTCAGCGCCGCCTCCACGTCGATCTCACTGCCATAGGAACGGTCGATCCTTTCGGCTTCGAAATCATGATACCAGAGGGCGGCGGAAAGGCCGGTGATGGGGCCGGCTGCAAGCTTCGTTTCGTAACCGATACGGCCATAGGCATCGTTGATGCCATTGGCCGGTGTGGTCAGGAAGACGTCGGCATAGCCCTGGAACTTGTGCAGGGTCGCCAGCGGTGTCGCAAAGCCGCGCACGCCGTCACCCTCCAGGCTTTCATAGCCGCCACCAAGGGACAGGCCGCCATAGGTGGCGGTCAGCTCTAGCCCGGCATAATCCAGGGACAGGTTACGGGGATTGCCCTGATAATCGGACTGGTGGGCATAGTCGGCGGCATAGGTCAGGGTAACCTTGTCCAGCGCGTACTTGCCGGCCACCCGTCCGCCATAGGTGGCGGTGGAGAGGAGCGGCTGTTCCTCCAGGTCCAGAAGATAGGTATAGCCGGTGATCTTCGCGGCGGGCGACAGGGTCAGGCCGGCATTGAACAGGTGGCTGTCGCCCTCGAACTCGCCCTGCGCGCTTTTGTGCCCGAACACGCGGTTGACCTGCGCCACATAGGCATAGGTCAGGTCCAGCTTGTCGATGGCCTGGGTGTTGATTTTCAGGGCATCCAGCGTCTGTTCATTCTGACGGAACCCGACGGCGCCGATGAAGCGCTGATTATCCAGGTTCAGACGCTGGCGGCCCAGCGTGATGGCGGTCTTGGTGAAGCCGGTATAATCGACCTGCAGGCGGTTCAACTCCATGCCTTCCGGGTCGGCGACCAAGGGGCGGCGTGTCTTGCCGTTCAGGCCATCATTGAAGGCGCTGCTGACATGGGCGATGGTCTCCGCCTCCGCCAGCAGGGAGAAGCCGTTGATCTTGCCCGTCTGAAAGCCGGTACGGACGCGGGCGGTCTGGGCATGGGCATTCTGCGCCAAGCCTGCCTGATCGACATCTTCCAGGCGGTAACGGAAATCCAGGATGAACTTGCCGTCCTTCAACAGGCTGGCGGCGTCGCCAGCCAGGGCGGGTTGCGCCAGCAGGGGAAGGGCCAGGATCAGGGACAGGGTGCGCGCATTCTTCTGCAGCGTCATCTGAGGCTCCAAATAAAAAAGGCGCCTAAACGATCCGGGGGTGACCCAGATGTTCAGACGCCATTGTCCGGCGGGACCGGCGGGCCGGCCCTATGAAGGGGAACCGCCATTGGTCCCCGCCGAATGGTTAACGCAAATTTTGTGCCGCAGCTGCGAAGCGCTGTTTTCCATAAACTGGCATAAAGTTGCGCCCAATTATGGTGCAGTGCCGCATGATTTTTGGGCGCTCAATTGCTGATCACTCTGCCGGCAGCGCATCCCCGATCAGGGCCAGGTTCTGATAGGCGGCCAGACCCCATTGCGAGACGCCATTGGTGGACATGCCCGCTACCTCATCCACGGGGTTCAGGACGGCGTTGCCGGCGATGTGGGTGCGGCTGCCGGCAATCTGTTCCCCCTTGTCGGTGAACTCTGCCCAGGCGCGGGCCGCCAGTTTCGGGTCTTTCAGATGGTGGGCCGCATAGGCGGTGAGACGGGAATGGGCCAGACGCAGGCCGCGCCCCTTCGCGTCCTGACCAAATCTGGCCCGGAACTCCGCCGCCGGGGCGTTGTAGAAGGTGCAGTATTCCAGCCAGGCGGCGCGGTATTCCGACACATCCAGCAGGGCCAACAGCTCGGCATGCACCTCCACCGCGCCAAACACCGCCGACAGGTGAGAAACCCCGATCTTGTCGCCGGGGCCGGAGAATTTACCGGTGTTCGGGTCATAGGGGGCGCCGCCCGCCATCCAGCGATGTTTCAGGGCGGCGATGGTGCGCATGCCGTTGGTGATGCGGTCGCGCCAGCGCTTATCGCCTGTGCGTTCCCATTCCGTCAGCCAAGCGGCCACCAGGGAGGACCAGGTTGTGCCAAATCCTGCCTCGATCACGCCGGGCGGAGTGGGGTTGGGCAGTTTGCGGCTGATATCGACATTGGCCAGCGTCCGGTCGCTATCCACCAGATCGCGCATCAGGTCGCCCACCCGTTCGTCGGCGGTCAGGTAGTAGTAGATGCGGCGATAGGCAGCGTTGGACACGCGCGGCTGTTTGGAGCTGTCGGCCCAGTGCTGCACCCCGTGGCGGGTGCCGAACCCCTTGTAGGGGCCGATATGGCAGACATCCACCTCGCCTGTGTGCCGGGTCATCGCCTCTGCCAGCCGGAACACTTCCGCGCGGCCCGTGCGCAGGAAGCTGTACCAGAGCCAGAGATCGGGCGAGAGTTCGGAATTGGCCCAGGCATAGCCGCCAATATCATAGCGCCATTCATGACGGTCACTGTCATAGGAATGCATGACATCGCCATAGTTCCAGAACCCATACCAGCGCCGCTGTTCCACCTGATCGCGGTACAGGTTCAGCAGGAAATCGGCCTGATCCTCGATCCGGGTGCGGGCGGGTGTGCCGCGGCTGACCAGGTCCCAATCGCCGAAGATCGGCACGGCGCGCAATCGGGCCGGCGGCACCATCAGGCGCGGCGGGGCCGCCAGAATACCGGCGGTTTGCGTGAACCAATCACGCGCCGGCGTGGCGGACAGGGACCACAGATGCAGTTCGGTGGTGCGGGCAATACCATAGGGCCGGCCCCAGCCCTCCTCATAATCCTCATAGGTGATTTCCAGGGCTTCGCGTTCCTGGGGGTGGGTCTTGATGCCCAGCCCGTCATGATAAAAGCGAAGATCCATGGCGGGTGCGTCGGGCGACCACAACCAGGCGGTCAGTTCTGCATTGTCGGTCGCCGCGTTGCGCACATCTAGGCGGGCCGGATGCCGCTTCCAGAAATCGTTCATGGCCAGGGCGGCACCACCCGCCGCCCCACCGACATAGGCCAGCCCGCCGGCACGGCGCCCCGCCTGCGCATCGATCCAGCCATGGCCGGGCTTGGTGCGTTTACGGATGGCAAAGCCGTCGGCATTGGCCTGCGACAGGGTGAAATCACCCCAGGTTGGGATCAGGTCCAGACGCTTCGACACCGTTTCGGCCATGCCGGACAAAGCCGGGATGGCGCGGCCATCGATCTGCGCCTGACGGTAGTCCTTGCCGGGATCGCGGCGCAGGCCGGTCAGCGGGCGGATGGCCTCCGCCCACAAGCCATCTCCTTCGCCTGTGAAGCGTACATGCCGGTCATGCGGGGCGTCGGACATCGGGACAGAGGCGGTGAGGCCCAGGCCCCGGATGAAATCCTTGTTCTCATCCCCGTCGAAGATAAAGGAATGCAGGATACGGACGGATTCAGCACCAGCATGGAAGTAAAGTCGGATGGTAAAGGGCAGCCAGGACCGCTCCCCATCACGATGCGCCCCTTCCAGCTTCACCACGGCCCGTACTGGCCCCCGCTGTTCCACCGTCACGGCGGTGACGGCGCCGATGGAGCGGCGCTGGCTGACCGTTTCCGCCTCTGTTAGGTCGGGCTGGTCCTGCGACAGGCAGATAAGACGCAGATCGCGCAGAACCATTCGGCCATCGATGGTCGCGCTGTCGATCAAGCGGTCGCCGCGCACGGGAATGCGCCATTGCCGGGGACCGGTGGTGACCGTGATCGCGTCGGCGCCTTCCGTCACCTTCACGGGCTGCGCCGGTTCCGTGGCCTTGCCGGCGGACAGAGTCAGGCCAGAGGTACCGGCCCCCGCGCCCACGCTGTGCGCCGACCATTTCAGCGATCCGTCAGGCCAGGTGGCCAGCGGCCAGGATTGCACCGGCACCGCCGCCCCCGACCCATCGGTCAGGCGGAAACGTTGTGCCGGCTTGTACAGGCCCTGCGGCCAGGGCACGCCCCAGGTCTGTCCCAGATGGCGGGCAGGGGCCGCACCGTCGATCCAGCCGACGGGCGTGTCGGGCGCCGATGGTTTGGCCTGCGCTGCTATGCCGGCCCCACCGCTGGCAAGGGCGGTAAGCGCCGTTGCCTGCATGAATTGCCGCCGGTTGACGCCAGGCAGGTTCATCGTCGTTTCCTTCCCTATCCCGATTTTTACCACAATGTGATACATCATCCTTAATATTGGAATTCAAATATCATACGAATATGGGTAAGGTAAGACCCAAACCGGTTCAGGGAGGAAACATGGCAACCCGGAAATGGCTGATCTCGGCCTTGCTGTGCGGTATTGCCGCAATGCCGGCCACGGCGCGGCAGATGGAGAAGCTGGACCGTGGTCTTGTGGCGGTGGCCGCCGATGGCGGCGTGCTGGTGGGCTGGCGCCTGCTGGACACGGACCCTGCCGGCATTGGCTTTGACCTGTACCGGGATGGCACGAAGCTGAACGCCAAACCGCTCACGCGCACCACCAACTTTCTGGATAAGGGCGCGGACGGCACTGGCCGTTATGAGGTACGGCGAGCCGGAGAGGCCACGGGAGTCACCGCCAGCGTCTGGCGCGATGGCTACCTGTCCATCCCGTTGCAGCGGCCCGCAGACGGGGTCACGCCGGCGGGAGAGGCCTACAGCTACAATGCCAATGATGCCAGCGTCGGCGATCTGGACGGCGATGGACAGTATGAGATTGTCCTGAAATGGGACCCCAGCAATGCCAAGGATAACGCCTTTGGCGGCTATACCGGCCCGGTAATCCTGGATGCCTACAGACTGGACGGCACGCGGCTGTGGCGCATCGATCTGGGCCGCAACATCCGGGCGGGCGCGCATTATACGCAGTTCCTGGTGATGGATTTCGACGGGGACGGCAAGGCGGAACTGGCGGTGCGCACCAGCGACGGCACGGTGGACGGCACGGGTGCCGTGCTGGGCGATGCCAATGCCGATTGGCGGTCGCATGATGGGGAGGTGCCGCAGGCCGACCGTACCGGCGCCACCACCACGCCGGACGGGCGCAAGGTGGCCCGTGTGCAGGGCCGCATCATGCAGGGGCCGGAATATCTCACTGTATTCGAAGGCCTGACGGGCAAGGCCCTGGCCAGCGCGCCTTACTGGCCCGGCCGCCATCCCGATACGGACAGCCCAACGCCTGAGCAATTGCAGGCCGTCTGGGGCGATGGTTACGCCAACCGGTCCGACCGGTTTCTGGCCGGTGGTGCCTATCTGGATGGCAACCTGCCCAGCATAGTGATGGCGCGTGGCTATTACACCCGCACCACCTTGGCCGCCTGGGACTGGCGTGATGGCAAGCTGACCCCGCGCTGGCAGTTCGACAGCGCCAAGCCCGGCAACGAGGCCTATGGCGGCCAGGGCAACCATCAGCTTTCGGTCGCCGATGTCGATGGCGACGGCAAGGACGAGATTATCTATGGCTCCATGGCCCTGGATGATGACGGCAAGGGCCTTTGGTCGGCGGGCCTGCTTCATGGTGACACGATGCATGTCAGCGACCTGGATCCGTTGCGTCCCGGCCTGGAGAAGTTCGGCGTGCATGAGGTGCCGTCACGCAATGGCGGCATCGGCACCGCCATGCTGGACGCCGCCACCGGCAAGGTCCTGTGGTCGACCCCGACCGACAAGGATACGGGCCGGGGTGTCGCGATGGATATCGACCCGCGTTCACCGGGGGCGGAGGCCTGGGCCAGCAATTCGCCCTATCTTTATAGTGCGCAAGGCGCGGTCATCGCCGCCAATCACCCCAAACAGGTGAATTTCGGCCTGTGGTGGGATGGCGACCTGTCGCGTGAACTGCTGGACAAGGAGCAGGTCCTGAAATGGGATTGGCAGAAGGGGGAGGCGGTGCCGCTTCTGTCCCCGTCCGACGTCTCTTCCAACAATGGCACAAAGGCGACCCCGGCCCTGTCCGCCGATATCGTTGGTGACTGGCGGGAAGAGGTGATCTGGCGGACCAAGGATAACCGGTCCCTGCGCATCTACACGACGCCGTTTCCCACTGACTATCGTCTGGTCACCCTGATGCAGGACCCGGTCTACCGGCTGGGTGTTGTGTGGCAGAACGTGGCCTATAACCAGCCACCGCATACCAGTTACTTCCTGGGTACGGGTATGAAGATGCCGGTGAAGTAGGTCTCTGCCGCGTTACTGGACCTTCCCCTCTGTCCTGTGTCAGCGTTCGGGGCGAAGGACGGAGGGAAGGGAGATGGCCATGGCGGATCTGGACGGGCCGTATAAGGGTCTTATCAAGATCGCGTTTCCCGTTGAGAGGGGCTGGGCAGAGACCATGTTCGCGCAGCCTTTGCCTAGCGGCCATTACCGCATCGATAATTCGCCCTTCCATGTCTATGGCGTCAGTAATGGCGATACCGTATCTGCCGCACCCGATCAGGACGGGCGGCTTGCCTTCACAGGCGTCGTGCAGCGGGGTGGACATTCCACTTATCGGGTCAGACTGCCGCCGGGCCAAGGGCCGAATTGTTTCCTGAAACATTGGCCGGCGCTGTTGGCGTTGGGCTGCAGCTTCGAGGGGGCTGACGGAAGGCTTTATGCTATCGATCTGCCGCCTGGCGTTCCGGTCGAAGCCGTTTACGCGTTGCTGGCACAGGCCGAGCAGGCCGGCGTGTGGGAGTTCGAGGAAGCCCACTATGTCAGCCAAACGGATCAGAGATAGGTGCTATGAAAAAGCCCCGCTACCATGCCGGTCGCGGGGCTTTTTCTGATCAGAAGGCGATCAGTACTTGTAGCTAACGCCCGTGTAGTAGCGCTTGCCGGAATAGGCCAGTTCGCCCAGGCGGATATCCTCGCCCGAGGTCGTGCGTTCGGCCTCACCCGTCAGGTTCTTGCCTTCGATGAAGAAGGAGACGCCGGTATCGCCCAGACGATAGGTGGCCTTGGCGTCCAGATAGCCGGTGCCGTCGCGGAACACGGGATTGCCCGACCGTTCGGCGGCCGCCTGCAGCCACTTGGTACGGCCATTATAGGCGACGCGGACATTGATGCCGTCCTTGTCGTAATAGGCGATCAGGTTGTAGCTGTGCTTCGACAGGCCGGGGAAGGGCAGTTCCTCACCCGTCAGCGAATTGAACAGGCCCACATCCTTGGCGCGGGAGTAGGTATAGTTCACGCTGGCACCGAACCCATCGAAGGGCGAGGGCAGGAAGGTGAACGCCGTCTGCGCCGACAGTTCCAGACCGTCGATCTTGGCCCCGCCGCCATTGATCGGCATGGTCACGTCAAACAGCGTGCCGTCATTGAACAGGTCGATATTGCGGACCAGGGTGCGGGCCAGGATGAAGCTTTTCACATCCTTGTAGAAATATGAGGCGTTCAGCAGCGTGTCGGCATTGATGTACCAGCCGAGATTCAGGTCATACTGGTCGGCGCGGTAGGGATCGAGGTCCGGGTTGCCCGACGTGCAGCTGTCCAGCAGATTGTCGGCCTTGCCGGCTTCGGTCAAGTCGTACAGGCAGTTGGCGGCCGGCACCAGATCGGTGGGCTTGGGCCGCGCCATCACCTTGGCCCAGCCGATACGGGCAATCACCTCGTTCGGGATCAGGCCGAAGCTCATGTTGAAAGCCGGCAGCGTGTCGGAATATTTCTCATTGATGGACACCGGCGTCAGGCCGACCGTCACGATGGAGGTGATGGGCGAACCGGTGCTGGTGGTGCCCGTCTGACGGTTCTCGCGACGGGTCAGGGCGCCCGTTGCGGTGATCTCCGTTTCGACATAGCGAACGCCGAAATTGCCCGACACGGGCATATCGCCAACATCGAATTCGAAGTTCGCCTTGGCATAGCCGGCGGACACTTCCTCGTCGATATCATGGGCGGGGATCTGGTCGCGGCCATTGGCGCGGCGGATCAGATCATGATTGAAGCCCGAAATGTCGAACCAATCGCCGATCTGCCGGACCTGCGGCGCCATCCAACCGCTCGGCACATTGCCGATATTGCCCTTGTAGCCCTTGTAGAAATTCTGCGGCGTCTGATGGGCGGTGGCGCGGACGAAATCCACCAGCTTCTGCGGGGTCCAGACCAGACCATTGTTGGCCGCCCCCAACGCCACGTTGGAGGTGACGTTGGCCGACGGCACGACGGTGCCATCAGTCGCGGTGTAGCCGCCACCGGCATAACGCAACGAACCGGTCTTGCGCCACTGGCCGCCCACTTCCAGGGTGGTCAGCGACCAGCGGTCGATGCTGTAATCCAGGTCCAGCTTGGCCGCATCCTCCGTGGTTTCAACCTCTTCCGGCCGGTACTGAACCGCCGCGCCGCCATTGCGATAGGTCTCTGGATTGGACGGGTCGAAACCGGTGGGGAAGGTGAAGGTTGGGATGCCGTTTTCCGACAGGGTCACGCCGATATTGGGCACGGTGGCGCTGATCGCGATGGAATTGGTATCGCTGTACATCGTGCTTTCGGACGTCGAATAGAAGCCCGACGCCGTCAGACGGTCACCGACCCAATTGAAGCCGCCCGTGTAATATTTGGATTCCAGCGTGTAGTCGAAGCCGCGCATCTGCGAGCCGAAGATATTGCCCGCACCGGTCGTGCTGCTTGGCGCAGTCGCCGCGGTCATCAGGCCGATGACATTGTGGTTGGAATCCACCGTCACGCCGACCGGGTTGATGCGCGAAGCGGCAGTAAGGTCGATGGAGTAATTATAGTCGGTCAGGAACTGGTCACGCTTGTTCCAGTTGATGTCGGCATAGACATCCAACTCGTCCGTGACCTGATATTGTAGCGTCGTCATGGCAGAGACGCGCTTGTCGTTACGATACCACATGCCGTAGCGCGGAATGCGCGGTGACAGGTCGTACCATTGCGATTCACAGCTGGTGCGGTTGGCGGCAGTGCTCTGGCTGGCGCAGGCGGCCTTGGTCGCCACACTCTCAAAACCCGCCACATTACGGGTCTTGTTGGGCGAGTTGTCGTAATCGGCCAGCGCCACCCATTCGGTGTTGCGCAGGAAGTCGCCACGCGTATCGACATCATCATAGGTGACGTTAACCAGCACACCCAGCCGATCATCAAGATACTTGTCACCGAAGGTCAGGTTGCCGCGCGGGGTGACCTTCTTTTGCAGGTCCAGATACTGGCCGGCGGCAGAGACGGAGAACAGCGTCTTCTTCAGTTCCAGCGGACGGCGCGTCTGTACCGACACAGTGCCGCCGACGCCGCCTTCGGTCATGTCGGCGGTGAAGCCTTTGAACACGTCGATCGATTTAATCAGTTCCGACGCCATGTCGCGCAGATCGGCACCGCGCGCACCGGTGCCGGCGCCGCCCAGAACGGAGACGCCGTTGATTTCAACGCGGTTTAGGTCCGGTTCGACGCCGCGGATGGAGACTGACTCCCCCTCGCCAAAGGCGCGGGACAGTTGCACACCGGTGATGCGCTGCAGGGCCTCGCCCACATTCTTGTCGGGGAACTGGGCCACATCTTCGGCCACCAGGCTGTCGACAACGGTGTTCGCCTTCTTCTTGCGGTCGATGGCCGACTGCAAGGAGGCGCGGGTGCCGACAACAATGATCTCTTCCAGTTCAACCTTTTCCGCCGGCGCAGTCTGCGCCAGGGCGGGCATGGAAACCGCTGTCATCAGCAGGCCGAAGCCAGCGCCGGCCAGCAACTTTCCCGACCGCGCCGTGCGGCTCTTCACATACTTCATCTCTCAACTCCTCCCCACAAGGCGGGCCGCCAATCTGACGGGGCGGCCAGGGTGTTTTTGTTGCGTCTTACGCCATTGGTTGGCGCGATTCCAACATGTGGAACGTTGTCCCAAAAATAATATAATACCAAATCATGACATATGAAAGCGCATTGTGAAATTCGCTCCCAAATTTTTGTCAAACTGTTTCAGATATTGAGAAAAAGCCCCGGCCGGGACCGGCCCGACCGGGTAGCTATAGGAGGGAAGCAAGGTGAATGATCACCTGCGTATCCAAGGCGCCCGTCAGATCGGACGGGGTCTGGATACCGGGCGGCGGGGGCGCCGGCCGGTCCTGTGACGCCTTTCCTGGCCCCGGTAGGGCGGGGGTGCCCATGGGCTGGGAAAGACGTAATCTGTTGAAAGGGTCCCGCCTGATTTCAGGAACCGGACGGCGTCAACTTTCGCTTTGAACATGCGTGATGGCGGGCCTGGAGGCAAGAAGAATTTTCACATTGCAGAACAGTCCGCCACATAATGGGATTATGCTTTGATGATGGTTTCGGTGCGTTGACGGGCAGGCAGTGATCGGGCCAAGAGCTGCCAAAATGCGCGCCCATAAAAATCTCATATTGTGTGATGTTAATCCACATTGTATGACTAAATTGTATGACATTTGACGAGAGCCCCGCAGAAGGGGCCGCACCATTGGCAAGGGAGTGGATCAATGACGCCCATTGCGTTCCGCATGAAACTGAAGCCCGGAAATGTGGCAGAGTACAAACGCCGCCACGACACGCTGTGGCCGGATCTGGCCGACGCGTTGCGCGATGCTGGTATCTATGATTACTCCATTTTCCTCGATGAGGAGAGCCTTTCCCTGTTCGCGGTCCTGCGGCTGACGCAAGACAACAAGGCCGACGACCTGCCCAAACTGCCCGTCATGCGTCGCTGGTGGGATTATATGGCCGACATCATGGATGTGAACCCGGACAACAGCCCCGTGCAGGTGCCGTTGCCCAGCATGTTCTATTTCCCGTGATCGAGGCGCCCCGACCCATGACGCAGATTTCCCGCAATGTGCGCCGTCTGGCGCTGATTCTGGCCCCGCTCCTGTCACCGGTGGCAATGGCGGCGGGTACCCCATCCTATATCCTGACATCCTTCATCAATGGCGATGCCAAATCGATGTCGGTCTACCGCTCCACGGACGCGGTCAATTTCACGCTGGAAAAGGCCGAGGCGTTCAAGCCGCCGCAGGGCCTGCTGCGTGACCCCAGCATTATCCGGCACAAGGATGGCTGGTACTATGTCACCTACACGACGGATTGGAACAATGACCTGATCGGTTTTGCCCGGTCGAAGGACCTGAAGGAATGGACCTTCTTGGGCAATCACAAGATTTCCATTCCCGGCACGACCAATTCCTGGGCGCCGGAATGGTTTGTAGATGCGGATGGGTCGGTCCATATCATCCTGGCTGTGTCCACCAACGGGCCTAACGGACAGTTCAAGACCTATCGCCTGACCGCGACCGATGACAGCCTGTCCAACTGGACAGCGCCTTCGGTGCTGCACGGTCTGGGCCCCAACCATATCGACGCCAAGATCATCCAGGAGGCGGGCCGCTACTACGCCTTCATCAAGAACGAAACGACGAAGTTCATTGAGCTGGCGACGGCGCCGAAGCTGGATGGCCCCTGGGTGTTCACCCGTACCGGCGACTGGGCCGGGTGGGGTACTCTGGTGGAAGGGCCGGCGGTCGTGAAGCGACCCGATGGTGGCTGGCGCATCTATTTCGACCAATATGTCGAGAAGCGCTACTGGTACAGCGATAGCATCGGCCCCGGTTTCACCGGCCAATGGGCACCCAAGGTGGAATTGCCCGGCGGCCTGTCGGGCAAGGTCCGGCATTTCACGGTGCTCAAGGATGAGCCGCCGGCCAAGAAGCCGGTTGTCGCCCCGCTGGCTACGCCCGTCACCTGGGACCGCTATTCCCTGAAGGTGGGTGGTGAGCGGATTTTCAGCTGGGGCGGGGAGATGCACCCGTTCCGCCTCCCCAGCCCTGACCTGTGGCGCGACGTGTTCCAGAAGATGAAGGCGTCCGGGTACAATACCGTCGCCATCTATTTCGGCTGGGGCTATCACTCGCCCAAGCCGGGCGTGTATGATTTCACCGGTGTGCGCGATATGGACCGCGTGCTGACCATGGCGAAGGAGGCGGGGCTCTACGTCATCGTCCGGCCCGGCCCCTACATGAATGCCGAGGTCACGCGTGGCGGCTTCCCCAGCTGGCTGGTCAAGCAGCAGGCCAAGGCCCGCACCGACCATCCCGAATATCTGGCAGCCGCCGATGAATGGCTGACGGCCATCAACGGCATCTTGAAGAAGCACCAGATTACCGATGGCGGCGGTACTGTCATCGCCTACCAGATCGAAAACGAACTGGACGTGACGCAGCCCACCCAGCAGCGTTACATGCAGCATCTGTATGACAAGGCGCGGGCCGACGGGATCACGGTTCCCATCTTCCACAATGACAAGGGCCGCAACGGTAACTGGGTGCCCAAGGGCAGTAATGTGCCGGGTACCGTGGAAGGGCCGAACGACCTTTACGCCTTTGACGGCTATCCCGGCGGGTCATGCGATGTTGACGCGACGGTTGGCAAGCCGAACCTGGCACCGGATTGGGGAATGTACGGTCCCGGCGGTGCCTTTGGCGGGGCCAGTGCGTCGCCCAACACACCGGGCTTTGCGGCGGAATATGGCGGCGGCTGGTTCGATTACTGGGGCAGCAATGGTGCCTATGGCTGCAATGCCCAGCGTCTGGGCAGTGGGTACCAGCGGGTCTTCTATGGGACCAACATTGCCAACGGCCTGACCATCCAGAGCTTCTACATGACCTATGGCGGCACCAGCTGGGGCTGGATGCCGGCACCTGTGGTCTATACGTCTTATGATTATGGCTCCGCCATCGACGAGGCACGGGGCCTGCGGGAGAAAGCGCGCGGCATCAAGCTGATGGGGCACTTCCTGCAAACGGTGAAGGACCTGACGCAAATGGACCGGGCCACGGGTCTGGTCCCCAGCAGCCCGAATGTCCGCCTCTATCACAATGTGAACCCTGAGACGGGCACGCGCCTGCTGGTCGCCACGCATGCGCCCAACAATGCGCAGACGGATGATGTCTTCAGCTTCAAGGCCGCGCTGCCCGATGGCGAATACAGTATCCCGCAGGCCGGCACGCTGCGCCTGAAGGGGCATGACGCCAAGCTTTGGCTGGCCGGCTATAATCTGGAACGCCAGCGTCTGGTCTATTCCACGTCGGAACTGTTCACCCATCTGCGCCAAGGGGCGGGCGACCTTGCCCTGTTCTATGGACGGCAGGGGGAGGATGGAGAGATGGTACTGCGCTACAGCAGCGCCCCCAACGTGACGGTACTGGACGGCAAGGTTGAGAGCGTTTTTGACGCGGCCAAGGGTGACCTTCGCCTGAATTTCAGCCATCAGGGTCTGGCCCGCGTGCGGATCAGTGGTGGCGGTAAGCCCGACTTGACCCTGTTGATCGCTGACCTTCCCACCGCCGAGACATTCTGGCGGCAGGAAACCAAGGATGGCGTGCTGCTGCAGCGTGGCCCCACCCTGGTCCGTACCGCGCAGGTAAAGGGCAAAACCTTGGACCTGACCGGTGATACCGAGAGCGACAGCCCGCTGGAAGTCTGGGCACCGACCGGCGTTACATCCGTGCGCTGGAACAGTGCCTCCGTGCCGGTGGAAAAGGGTGTGGGCGGCAGCCTAATCGCCAAGCGCGACCTGTCCGGTCCTGTGGCGGTGACCCTGCCCGACCTGGTCAAGGCTTCATGGCGGTTCCAGGCCGGTTCCCCGGAAGCGGCGAAGGACTTCGATGACAGCACTTGGGCCGTGGCGAAGCCGGGCCGTACCGCCAGCTTTGTGAAGCCGCCGGGCGGTCAGCCGCTGCTGAACATGGATGATTACAACTTCCACCACGGCGATGTCTGGTACCGGGGTCGTTACACCGCACAGCCGGGCGTCTCGAAGCTGGAATTGCATTACGGGGCCGGGGGTGCCGGCATGGTTCAGGTCTGGCTCGATGGGCGCTATATTGGCCAGCATGTGCTGCCGACCGGCCTGCCGCGCCCGCCGGGCCAGGGGCTGGCGACCTTCACCATCCCTGAAGATTTGCAGGCACCGGGCGAGCGTGTGCTGTCGGTCATGGTCCGCAACAATTCCCACCATTGGGACCTGGATGTTGATGATCTGCACAAGGAAGCGCGCGGCCTGATCTCCGCCTCGCTGTCCACGCCGACGGGCAAGAGCTTTGCAGTGCCCATCGCCTGGAAGATACAGGGCAACCTGGGGGGCGAGGATATTGCCGACCCTGTGCGCGGCGTGTTCAACAATGGCGGCCAGTATGGGGAGCGCAACGGCTGGCACCTGCCAGGCTTTGACGACAAGGGCTGGACGACAGCGTCGGTGCCTGCCAATGCCGCACAGCCGGGGACGGTCTGGTACCGTACGGAGTTCACGCTTGACCTGCCCAAGGGTCAGGACAGCGCCGTCGGCCTGTCGTTCGGCGATGCCACGGTTCCGCGTTCGATCGGCTCCTATCGCGTCTTGATCTTCCTGAATGGCTGGAACATGGGGCAGTTCATCGCCGATGTCGGGCCACAGCGTACCTTCGTCCTGCCCACCGGTATCCTGAACCCCAATGGCAAGAACACACTGGCCCTCGCCGTGACGTCTGACGGCAAGCCGGGCGATACGCTGGAGGCCGTGAGGCTGGTCAGCCTGCGTAACGCCCGTTCATCATTGTCGGTTTCTTCGGTGCCCGCGCCGAAATACCGCGAGATTGTCAAATGACCGGACCCTCCCGCCGCGAACTTCTGACCGGTTCAGCAGCGACATTGGTTGCCGCCAGTCTGCCACCGCCGGTCGCCGCACAGACGGTAGAGAAGCCGTCTGGGATCGCGCCGATCTTGCGCTACACGCGTCCCGCCGATGTCTGGGTGGAGGCGCTGCCTGTCGGTAATGGTCGGCTCGGGGCCATGATGTTTGGCGGCATCACAGGCGAACGCCTGCAGTTGAACGAGGACACGTTCTTCGCGGGCAGCCCATACGATCCCGTCAACCCCGAGGCATTGTCGGCCCTGCCAGAGGTCCGGCGTTTGATATTTGCCGGGGAGTATAAGCAGGCACAAGACTTGGCCGATGCAAAGCTCATGGGCAAACCCTTGAGGCAGATGGCCTATCAGCCACTGGGTGATGTTTTGCTGACGTTTCCGGGGCTTGAGGGGGTGCGTGAATATAGTCGCAGTCTGGACCTGGATGGCGCCATCGCCACCACCCGCTTCCGCACGGGATCAGCGCTGTTCACGCGCGAATTATTTGCCAGTGCTGTGGATCAGGTGATCGTTTTACGCCTGACCAGCAACCGGCCTGGCAGCCTGACATTCAACCTCTCCATGACCAGCCCGCAAATATCCGACAGCCGGGTGGAGGGCGGAAATACCATCGTCCTTTCCGGCGTCGGCCCCACACAGCAAGGTGTGGAAGGGAAACTACGCTTTGAAACGCGGGTTCGGGTGCTGGCCACCAAAGGCAGCGTGACCGCGCAGAACAACGATATCTATGTCGAGCAGGCCGATGAGGTGGTGATCCTGATCAGCGCCGCCACCGCCTATCGTCGGTTCGGCGATATCTCGGGTGATCCCGCGGCCCTGGCGGCCAGCGCCTTGGACAATGCGACGATTAAGCCTGTTGATAGGCTTCTGGCCGATCATCAGTCCGATTACCGCGCGCTGTTCCGCCGTGTCTCCATCGACCTTGGCCCGCCATCAGCCGACAGTACGCTTACCACAGATGAACGCATCCGCCGTTCGGCCGAACTGGCTGATCCGACGCTGGCCGCACTTTATTTCCAGTATGGGCGCTATTTGCTGATCTGCAGTTCCCGGCCCGGCACACAACCTGCCAACCTGCAGGGCATCTGGAATGAAAAGACGAACCCCTCCTGGGGCTCAAAATGGACCCTGAACATCAACGCCCAGATGAATTACTGGCCAGCGGAGCCGACCAATCTGGCCGACTGTGTGGAGCCTTTGGTGCGGTTGATCCGCGATCTGTCGATCACCGGCGCGCGCACGGCCCAGAAAATGTATGGTGCGCGCGGGTGGGTGGTCCATAACAACACCGACCTTTGGCGTGCCTCTGCCCCGGTGGATGGTGCGGTCTGGTCGCTTTGGCCCCTTGGCGGGGCATGGCTGTGCCAGCATCTGTGGGATCATTACGATTACAGCCGGGACAAGGCGTTCTTGGCGGATGTCTATCCGCTGATTAAAGGCTGTGCGCTCTTCTTCTTGGACACCTTGGTCACCGACCCGGCGTCGGGTTATCTGGTTACCGTCCCGTCCATGTCACCCGAAAACCGGCATCTGGAGGGGGTCAGCATTTGCGCTGGCCCCGCAATGGATAACCAGCTGCTGCGTGACTTGTTCAGCCAGGTGGCGCAGGCAGCCAGTCTGTTGGGCCGTGACGCTGATCTGCGCCGTCAGATGTTGGCTACGCGTGCAAAACTGGCGCCTGATAAGATCGGGGCTGGCGGATATCTGCAAGAATGGTTGCAGGATTGGGACGCGCGTGCGCCTGAACAGACGCATCGCCACGTGTCTCATCTGTACGCGCTGCATCCCGGCTCTGCCATCAATCGTCGTGATACGCCTGAACTGGCCACGGCTGCTCGCCGAACCTTGGAAATCAGGACGGATGATGCCACGGGCTGGGGCATTGGCTGGCGTGTCAATCTTTGGGCCCGGTTGGGCGACGGGGAGCGAGCATATAAGGTTTTGGGCATGTTGCTGGAACCACGCCGCACCTACCCCAACATGTTTGACAGCCATCCGCCGTTTCAGATCGACGGCAACTTCGGCGGTACGGCCGGCATTGCGGAAATGCTGGTACAGAGCTGGGGCGGGGAGGTGCATTTGCTCCCGGCGCTGCCACGCGCTTGGCCGACGGGGCACATTACCGGCATCCGCGTGCGCGGCGATGGTCAAATTGACCTGCATTGGCAGGACGGTCGTCCCGATCAAGTGATCATGCGAAGCGGGAAGGGTGGGAACTTCACCCTGCGTTATGTCCAGAATAGCGTAAAACTGCGCATCCCCGCAGGTGGGGAACGCCGCCTGCGTTGGGATGGTGCCAAACTGGTGGGCGCATAATGCCACAATCCAACAGTCCGCGTCCCCTTAACATCTAACGAACTGTACTCAGGAAAGACCATCCCATGCCTAACCTCGCCCATGGCCTAAAGGCCGCAGACGTTACCCGGACCATCGACCTGTTGATCAGCAATCTGGTCGATATCAAGGATGAGACAGGGGAATTCCTGCTGCGGCTGGATGATGGCCGCGTCATCGACACCAAGGGCTGGAACGACTGGGAATGGACCCACGGCATCGGCCTGTACGGGATGTGGAAATATTATGAGATGACGGGCAGCGAGCGTGCCTTTCAGATCATGCTGGACTGGTTCCGCGACCGTTTTGCCGCCGGCACCCCGACCAAGAACATCAACACCGTCAGCCCGTTCCTGACCCTGGCCTATCTTTATGAAAAGACCGGCAACCAGACCTATATCCCGTATCTGGACACCTGGGCCGAATGGGTGATGCACGGCCTGCCCAAGACGGAAGAGGGCGGGTTCCAGCACATCGTGTTCAATTCCGAGAACCCGCAGCAATTGTGGGATGACACGCTGATGATGTCGGTCCTGCCGCTGGCCAAGATCGGCCTGCTGCTGAACCGTCCAGAATATGTGGAAGAGGCCAAGCGCCAGTTCCTCATCCATATCAAGTATCTGTTCGACACCAAGACCGGCCTGTGGTTCCACGGCTGGACATTCGACGGTCGCCACAACTTCGCCGATGCGCTGTGGGCGCGCGGCAATTGCTGGGTCACCATCGCCATTCCGGAGTTCATTGAGCTGCTGGATCTGAAGGCCGGCGACCCGCTGCGCACCTTCCTGATCGACACGCTGGAGAACCAGGTCAAGGCGCTGGCCAAGTACCAGACCGAGGATGGCCGCTGGCACACGCTTATCAACGACCCGACCTCGTATCTGGAAAGCTCGGCCGCCGCCGGTTTCGCCTATGGCATCATGAAGGCCGTGCGCAAGCGCTATATCAGTGCCGAGTATGAGCCGATGGCCATCAAGGCGGTGCACGCCGTCCTGAATAAGATCGCGCCCGATGGTGAGCTGCAGGAAGTGTCGTTCGGCACCGCCCTGGGCAGCGACCTGCAGTACTACCGCGACGTCAAGCTGACCTCCATGCCCTATGGCCAGTCGCTGGCCATCGTCTGCCTGACGGAAATGCTGCGTCGGTTTATTTGACGCGCCCTTCTTTTCGCCTTCCCGGCCTTGGCCGGGAAGGCAATGAGAAAATTCCAATAAAAACAAACCCCCAGAGGAAACACCGATGAGCCAGCGTAGCGTGAAGCCCATCAATTATCTGGCCTATGGTGCCAACGACATCCTGGGGGCGGGGTCGATGGCCGTGATCAGCGGCTGGATCCTGTTTTTCTATACGACCTTCTGTGGGCTGTCGGCGACGCAGGCAGCGGCGATTTTCGCCATTGCGCGACTGCTGGACGCCATTGTCAGCCCCATCGTCGGGCATCTGTCGGACAATTTCTACCGCACGCGTCTGGGCCGCCGGTTCGGGCGGCGGCGCTTCTTCCTGATGATCTGTATCCCGCTGGTGCCCAGCTTCGCCCTGATGTGGGTCAGCGGGCAGGGGTTCTGGTACTATCTTGCGACCTATGTGCTGTTTGAGACGGTCTATGCTGTCGTCCTGATCCCTTATGAAACCTTGGCTGCCGAGATGACCAAGGATTACAAGATCAAGGCGAAGCTGGCGGGCATCCGCATCCTGTTCGCGCAAAGCTCCGCCATCGCCGCCGGTTTCCTGCCCGCAGCCATTGTCGGCTGGGTGGGCGGCAAGGACAGCGCGGATACGTTCCTGATCATGGGCATCATCTTTGCTGTGGCCTTTGCCATCGTGCTGGCCTTCACCTGGGCTTTCACCTATGAGCGGTCGGTGGAAGAGGTGGAGCAGATGAAGGCCGGTGAACCGGTCATGACGTTGGGCGACAGCTTCAAGAAGCTGTACAGTGACCTGTTCTCCACCCTGAAAATCCGCGCCTTCCGCCTGCATCTGGGCATGTATCTGGGCGGCTATATCAGCCAGGACGTGTTCAACGCCGTCTTCACCTATTTCATTGTCTTCGTGTTGGCGGGGTCGGTGTCAGAGGCGTCCAACCTGTTGGGCAGCATGTATATCGCGCAACTGTTTGCGGTAGCGATGTTCATCCAGCTTTGCCTGCGCATCCATCCGGCTCCTTCGTATCGGTTGGCGGTCTGTTTCTACATCCTGGGCGTAATCGGGTTCCTATCGATCCATTTCTTCCGGCCTGAGAACCTGCATCTGTGGCTGTTCGTGCCCATCATCCTGTCGGGTCTGGGCCGGGGTGGTCTGAACTACATCCCCTGGAACACCTATAACTACATGGCCGATGTGGACGAGGTGGTGACGGCCAAGCGGCGCGAGGGCATTTTCGCCGGCGTCATGACCTTTATCCGCAAGGCCACCCAGGCCGCCGCCGTGATGGGCGTCGGCTTGATCCTGGAGGCCGGCGGCTTCATGCCCAAGGCCGAGGTACAGAGCGACCAAGCCATCACCACCATCCTGGCCGTCATGGGGATTGGTACCATCGGCGTGCTGCTGGCCGGCTTTGCCGTGTCCCGCCGCTTCCGCTTGGACGGCCCGCGCCATGTGATCCTGATGGAGGAAATCGCCCGCTTCAAGGAGGGCCGGTACGAGACGACGCCCGACCGCCGCGCCATCCTGGAAGACCTGACCGGGTGGAAGTACGAGCGGCTTTGGGGGCGGTGAGGTTTCAACCTCGTCATCCCGGCGAAAGCCGGGACCCAGGGGCCAAAAGCCCTACCTGACAGCGATTTCGAATGAAGCAGCGTAAAGGTTTTCTCCGTGGCCCCTGGGTCCCGGCTTTCGCCGGGATGACGAAACAGGTGGAACCGGGCCAATCAAAGAGCAGCATTCCGGGAGACGTCCATGACCAGCCTGCCCATCGTCGATCCCCATATGCATCTGTGGGATTTCACGCGCCAGCATTATTCCTGGCTGATGGACCGACCCTTGCCGTCCAATGCGGCGGGAAATGTGGAGCCGATTGCCAAGCCCTATGGCCTGACAGATTATCTGGCCGACACCGCAGGGTACGATGTGCGCGGGGTCGTGCATGTGGAGGCGGGCGCCAGCACCGCCCATTCCCTGGCCGAGACGCAGTGGCTGCAGGGCGTGGCGGATGAGGGGCGGCTGCCCATGGCGCTGGTGGCGTTCGCCGCCCTGAATGCCCCTGATGTGGAGAAGCTGCTGGCCGGCCATGCCGAACATGGGGCGGTGCGGGGCATACGCCATATCATCAATTGGCACAGCGACCCGGCCAAGACCTATTCCGCGCGCGACGTGATCGGCGATGCTGACTGGCAGCGGGGCTATGCGTTGCTGGCTAAATATCGCCTGTCCTTCGATCTGCAGATCTACCCCTCACAGATGGCGGTCGCGGCGGAACTGGCGGCACGTCACCCGGATATCCCGGTGATCCTGAACCATGCCGGCATGCCCACGGATCAGGATGCGGATGGTCTGGCGCTGTGGCGTCAGGGTCTGGCCCTGCTGGCGGCACAGCCGAATGTGGCGATCAAGATTTCCGGCCTCGCCATGATCGATCGGCAATGGACCGTGGACAGCCTGCGTCCCTTCGTGTTGCACGCCATCGACGCGTTCGGGCCAGATCGGGCCATGTTCGCCAGCAATTTTCCCGTCGACAAGCTGTATGGCGGGTTCGGCGCCCATTATGCTGCGTATGACGCTATCACGGCAGATTTCACCGACGCGGAACGCCGCGCGATGTTCGCGGGTAATGCCGCCCATCTCTACCGTCTGGCGGTGACGCTGTGAGGGGGCTGACACGGCGGGAACTGGGCCTGTCAGCGCTGGCTACCGGTGCCCTGTTCACCCTTCCCGCTGGCGCGGCGGTGGGACCGGAACGACCGGGTGCCTATATCCTGGGTGCCGACATTTCCTGGATCCCGGAGGATGAGGCGGCGGGGGCCGAGTATTACCTGGATGGCAAGCGCCAGGATATTTTCACCATCCTGACGGGCGCGGGATTCAACTGGGTCCGGTTGCGCCTGTTCGTGAACCCGGAAAACGGCTATTCGGCGGGCAAGAAGGACAGCCCCTGGTGCGGGCTAGAACAGACGATCAAGCTGGCCCGGCGCGTGAAGGCGGCGGGGATGAAAATCGCCCTGACCTTCCATTATTCCGACACCTGGGCCGACCCGCAACATCAGGACAAACCGGCCGCCTGGAAAGACCTCTCCTTCCCCGATCTGGTGCGTGCGGTGGAGGCGCATACGCGCGACAGCCTGAATGCTATGAAGGCTGCAGGCGTGTTGCCCGACATGGTGCATGTCGGTAACGAGGTGACGTTCGGCATGCTGTGGCCGGAGGGGCGCGTCGCTCTGCCGGTGCCCACGGGCAATCCCGCCACCGATGCGGTGCATCTGAAACCTGAAGGCATTGGCGGCTACGATCAGTTCGCCACCTTGCTGAAGGCCGGGATCAAGGCCACGCGGGAGGTGGCACCAAAAGCCAGCATCATGCTGCACAACCATCTGGGCCGGCATTGGGTGATTGTGCGGGAATGGACCGACGCGCTGCTGTCGCGCGGGGTGGATTTCGATTTGGTCGGATTTTCCTGTTACCAGCAGTTGGCAGAGGGCGATTGGGAACGGACCTTTACGGAGTTCGTGAAGCGCTACCCCAAACTGGGTTTCTGTGCCGTCGAATATTCAGGCCGCAAGGAATACCTGAACGATCTGGTCTTCAATGCGCCGGGCAAGCGCGGCTGGGGCAGCTTCATTTGGGAGCCAACCCGGCATCAGGAAGCGGTGTTTGACAAGAATGGCCGCAATGCCGGCGGCGGGGCTAAGCCCAATCTTCTGTCACAGGGCATCAACAGTGCGGAGGCTCCAGGAGCCGTTCAGCCCGGCACACCGCTCCCGCCACCGCCATCCGGGCCGAAGCGCCACGGCGAGGGCGGGCGGTATGAGGCGAACCAGTTCCTGGAGCTTTATCGCAGCTTGTCGCGGAAGTACGGGAGCCGGTGATGCGCGGCACCTCTCCTTTCGCCGGGATGCCGAAGTGTGTGTTTCTAATCCTGCTTTGCCTGGGTGTTGTAATGCCTGCCGCCGCGGAACCTGATCGCTGGGAGTTCCGCTTTGCTGGCCAGGGGGCTGGCATCCCCGTAACGGCGTCAGAATTATACGACCCCGCCAAGGGCTATGGCTTTGAACCGGGCTTTGCCCCTGAACGCGATAAGCCATTCCTGTTCTCCATCAAGGTGCCAGAGGGCAATTACCGGGTCACGGTCACCCTGGGCAATGCGAAGGCCAAGGCGCGGACCAGTGTGAAGGCCGAAAGCCGCCGTCTGATGCTGTGGGGCGTGGAAACGCCCAAGGGACGGTTCGATACCCGGTCCTTCATCGTAAATGTACGCACACCCACCCTGCCGCCCCCGCCGCCGAATGCGCCCGGTGGCACTGCCGTCCGCATCAACGAGCGGGAGGTGGGCAAGCTGCACTGGGATGACAAGCTGACGCTGGAATTTGCCGACACTGCCCCGCATGTCGCCGCCTTGCGCGTAGAGAAAGTCGACGTTCCGACCCTCTATCTGGCTGGCGACAGCACCGTGACGGATCAGCCTGCCGAACCGGGCGCCAGTTGGGGCCAGATGCTGACCAGCATGCTGACGCCCGACATCGCCGTCGCCAACCACGCGGAATCCGGTGAGACGATGAAAAGCTTCATCACCGGTCTGCGTCTGGACAAGATACTGTCCAGCATCAAGGCCGGTGACACCCTGTTCATTCAGTTCGGCCATAATGACAGCAAGACGGCATGGCCCCAGACCTATGTCGATGCCGCTACCACCTACCCCGCCTATCTACGCGTCTTCATCGCAGAGGCGAGACGGCGGGGGGCGGTGCCGGTACTGATCACCTCTCCCCATCGCCGCAACTTTGATGCGAGCGGGCACATCACCAACAGCCATGGTGATTACCCCGACGCCGTCCGCAAGGTGGCGGCGGAAGAGGGCGTGGCCCTGATCGACCTGAACGCAATGTCGAAGGACATCTATGAGGTGCTGGGACCGGATGTCGCGCCGCGTGCCTTCAGCAATGGCGGCAAGGACCCTACGCATCACAATAATTACGGCGCCTGGCTGCTGGCGCGCGCCGTGGTGGCGGGGATCGCGGTCAGCGACCTGCCCCTGAAATCCCATATCCGCCCCGACCTGCTGCCGTTCGACCCACGCCATCCGCCGGGACCGGATGCACTGATCCTACCGGAAAGCCCGATCCGGTCAGATGTGACGCCACGGGGCAACTGATCGCCTGAGCCTTGCCAAGGATGTGAGTATGAACCGCCGCCAGCTTTTCACTGCCGCTGCTGCAACCGCCCTGGTGGCGGGCGTTACCGCCGAGACAAACGCCGCCGACGCACCGGGGACGGTGCTGCCGCTCTGGCCCGGTAAGCCGCCGGGCGCGGAGAAAGTGACGGTGACCCAGTCGGAAATCGCCCGGTCGGACGACCCGCGTTTCAAGGATGTGGCTATCCTGAATGTCACCCAGCCCAATCTGACCCTGTTCCGCCCGGCCAAGCCCAACGGGGCCGCCATGCTGATCATTCCAGGTGGCGGGTACCAGCGGGTGGTGGTGGGCAAGGAAGGCTATGATATCGCGCAGTGGCTGGTGGGCGCGGGCATCACGGTCTATGTCCTGCTGTATCGTCTGCCGGCCGATGGCTGGGCGGCGGGGCCGGACGCGCCATTGCAGGATGCACAACGGGCCATTCGTGTGATGCGGTCACAGGCCGGGACCTATGGGTTCGATCCCAACCGCATCGGCATCATGGGCTTTTCCGCCGGCGGGCATCTGGCGGCCATGGCAGCTACACGTTTTGGGAAGCAGACCTATGCGCCCGTGGATGCGGCGGATGCGCTGTCCGCCCGGCCCGATATCGCGGCCCTGGGTTATCCCGTCATCTCAATGATTCCCGGCATCACCCACGGCGGGTCGGCCAAGCAGATGCTAGGGGAGAACCCCAGTGCTGCGAAGATTGAGGAGTTCTCCGCCGATAAGGGTGTGCCTTCCGATGCGCCCCCCACCTTCATCACGCATGCCGCCGATGATGGGGCGGTGCCGGTGGAGAACGCGCTGCTGATCTACGCCGCCTTGCGCGCGCAGAAGGCGAAGGTCGCCATGCATCTGTTCGAGGCAGGCGGGCATGGGTTCGGCCTGCGCGCCGAAAAGGCCGCCCCGGTGGCTGCTTGGCCGCAACTGTTCCTGGATTGGAGCCGGACCCATGGCTTTGCATAAGCTCATCGCCGCTGCGCTGCTACTGTTCCTCGCCATCCCCAGCTTTGCCGAAGCGCCCAAGCCGCTGTACCGCGACCCCGTGTTTGACGGGGCGGCGGATGCGTCGCTGGTCTATGACCCGGCGGGGCGGCAATGGGTGATGTTCTACACCAACCGCCGCGCCACCCTACCGAGGGCCGAGGGTGTGGAATGGGTGCATGGCACGCGCATCGGACGGGCCGTATCCAAAGATGGCGGCAACAGCTGGACCTATGATGGCACCGCCGACATCCGTTACGGCAGCGGTGATGACATCACCTACTGGGCACCCAATGTCGAATTTATCGGCGGCCAATGGCACATGTTCCTGACCATCGTGCCGGGCGTTTTCAAGGATTGGAATGCCAGCCGGGAGATCGTGCATCTTATCAGTCGCGACCTGAAAATATGGGATTTTGTCGGCAAGGTCGATCTGGGGTCGGACCGGGTGATTGATGCGGCAGTGCATCCACTGCCGGGCGGTGGCTGGCGCCTCTGGTACAAGGACGAACGCGACGGCTCTTCTACCCATTATGCAGATAGCAAAGATTTGAAGACCTGGACCCATGGCGGCGTCGCTGTGAAGACGCGCGGGGAGGGGCCGCAGGTCATTGAATGGCAGGGCTGGTACTGGCTGATCATGGATGCCTGGGACGGGCTGGGCGTCTACCGCTCCAAGGACCTGACCAACTGGGAGCATCAGCCCGACAATCTGCTGAAACAGCCGGGCACCGCCCTGACCGACCGGGCCAAGGGCGGGCATCCCGATGTGGTGGTCAGCGGTGGTCGCGCCTTCCTGTTCTATTTCGTGCAGCAGGGTGGGGAGCCGGAAGCCGCCAGTGACCCGACATGGCAGCGCCGGTCGGTGATCCAGGTGGCCGAACTGCGCTTCCAGGATGGCTGGCTGACCGCCGACCGCGAAGCACCCGTGGATGTAAGGCTGCTGCCGCCATGATTAATTGGTTCGATATCCGTGACTACGGGGCCGTGGGCGATGGGACCTGCATCGACAGCCCGGCCATCAACCGCGCTATCCAGGCCGCCGCCGCCGCAGGGGGAGGTGCGGTGTGCGTCCCCGCGGGGATATGGCTATGTTTCTCCATCAGGCTGGCGTCCCATGTCCGGCTGCATCTGGATGCGGGTGCAATCATCCGCGCGGCGGTGCCGGGGGCCATGGGTGCCTATGACCTGCCAGAGCCAAACCCGCACAACATGTATCAGGATTTCGGCCATTCCCATTGGCACAACAGCCTGATCTGGGGCGAGGGGCTGACTGATATCGCCATCACCGGCCCCGGCATGATCGACGGGCACGGCCTCACCTCCAAGGGGCCGGGGGCGAAATGGGCCAAGCGTAAAGGGTACTTCCCCGAAAGTATGGCGGGGATGAGTGCGGCTGAACTGGCGGCCGAGGACCCGGAAGAAGCGGCGATGCAGGGCCAGGGCAACAAGGCCGTTGCCCTTAAAAACTGCACCCAGGTCACGCTCAGCGATTTCACCCTCGCCAAGGGCGGCCATTTCGCGGTACTGGCGACCGGCGTCGATCACCTGACCATCAGTCGGCTGCGTATTGATACCGACCGTGACGGGCTGGACTTGGATTGTGTGCGCCACTGCGTGGTCAGCCATTGTCGCATCAATACACCCAATGATGATGCCATCGTCCTGAAATCCTCCCTGGCGCTGGGGCAGGTGCGGCCCACTGCGCATGTTCGCATCCATGATTGCCATGTCAGCGGCTTTGATCCTGGTTCCATGCTGGACGGCACCTTCCGCCGTACCCAGGACAAGGCCCCCGATCAGGATGGGATGACGGGGCGTATCAAGCTGGGCACCGAAAGCAACGGCGGCTTTCACGATATCGAGATCACAAGTTGCACGTTTGAACGGTCACGCGGGCTGGCCCTGGAAACCGTGGATGGCGGCATGCTGACCGATATTCGGGTCAGCGACATCACCATGCGGGAGATCACGACGGCGGCCCTGTTCATCTATGCCGGGGCGCGGATGCGCGCACCGGAAGGCACGCCGCCCGGCGGCATCCGGGGCGTGCGCATTGAACGGGTGCGGGCAACGGATGTCGATCCCCGCTTTGCCAGCATCATCGCGGGGCAGGTGGGAACCCCAGTGCGCGACGTCGTGCTGTCGGATATCGACATCACCTATCGCGGCGGCCTTGCCGCCTTGAACGTGCCTGTGCCGGAAAAGCCCGACGCCTATCCCGAACCCAGCATGTTCGGCCCGCTGCCGGCCTGGGGCCTGTTCATCCGTCACGCGGCGGGCTTGCGGGTGCAGGGTGCCACCCTTTCCACCACCCAGGCCGATGGCCGCCCGGCCCTGTGGCTGGACGATGTGGAGGCTGTGCATTTTGAACAGGTCGATCTGAATAACGCCGCCGCGACTCCGCCCCTGGTCTGCCGGGATGTGCGTGGCCTGACAGGGGAGATGGTGCCATGATGATCAAGCGCTTGGGGCTTCTGGCCCTCGCCCTGTTGGCCGGCCTGTCGGTGTCGGCGGATGAGGTGCCGCGCGAATGGGTGGACAAGGATACGGGCCACCGCGTCATCCGCCTGTCGACGGAACCGGGCACCCGCAGCCTGTATTTCCATCAGAACGGCTATACGCCTGATGGCAAGACCCTCATCGTCACCAATCCGGGCGGCATTGACACG
Source organism: Niveispirillum cyanobacteriorum (assembly GCF_002868735.1). Lineage (GTDB taxonomy): Bacteria > Pseudomonadota > Alphaproteobacteria > Azospirillales > Azospirillaceae > Niveispirillum > Niveispirillum cyanobacteriorum. Next base: position 431,302 of record NZ_CP025613.1, read on the forward strand.
ATTGACCTTGCCACCCGCGTGCAGAAGCGGCTTGTGGCCGGTGCAGACCTGAACCTACTGTTCACGGGGCCGAAGACTGGCCGCGTCTTCTTCACCCGCAAACCGCAACTGGCCGAGGGGGAGGGGGTGGAGGTTTTCGCCGCCGACCCCGCCACGGGCAAGGTGATGCAGGTCGCGCATGTGAAGAAGGGGCAGATCGGGTCTATCAATGCCGACGAAACCCTGTTGCTAGGCGTGCTGGCCGAACGGAAATTTGAGCTGCAGCCCGGCGCGCCCGATCCGAAGAATACCCGCTTCGACAATCACTATGAATATGTCGGGCCGGACGGCAAACCCATGGTCTATGCCGACGCCAAGGAGGTGCGGCTATACCAGCGGCTGGAAGCGCGGGTGCCGATGGAGATATTCACCATCGACCTGAAAACCGGTGCGCAGCGCACCGTCCACAAGGCCACGGACTGGCTGAACCATCTGCAATTCTCCCCCACCGATCCCACCCTGATCATGTTTTGTCATGAGGGGCCGTGGCATCGGGTGGACCGTATCTGGACCATCCGTACCGATGGCAACGGCCTGACCAAGATCCATACCCGCACCATGAATATGGAAATCGCAGGGCATGAGTTTTTCAGCGCCGATGGCAAGACCATCTGGTACGACCTGCAAACCCCGCGCGGTGAGGATTTCTGGCTGGCCGGGTATGAGATCGCGACGGGTAAGCGCACCTGGTACCACCTGACCCGCGATGAATGGTCTGTGCATTTCAACGTCTCGCGCGATGGCACCTTGTTCGCGGGTGATGGCGGCGATGCGGAGATGGTGGCCAAGGCCCAGGATGGCAAATGGATTTACCTGTTCCGGCCCGAAGGCATTCCCGATGTCGCCGGCATCCATGCCCCCAATGCCGATGACTTGATCCGCCCCGGCGTGCTGCGGGCAGAGAAACTAGTTAATATGAAGGATCATGATTACCGGCTGGAACCCAACATCACCTTCACACCAGATGGCAAATGGATCATCTTTCGCGCCAACATGCATGGTGACGTGCATGTCTATGCGGTAGAGGTGGCAAAGCCCTGACGGGCGCAGCCCCTTGGTTTTCCACAATTTTCACCCAGGCGCACCCCGTTCCCGACCTTGCTGTTTTAGCGTGATTATGGGATGCTGTTCCGCAAATTGAGAGAGTGATACGAGCAGATGAGCAGCGCCACCGTCGAGCAAGATGAAGATGCCCCCAAGGCTACCCCCAGCGGCAGCCAGACGCTGCTGCGTGGGCTGGATGTGCTGGAGGCTGTGGCCGACGGTCCGATCAGCCTAGCTAAGCTGGCGCAGCGCCTGGATCTGACGCGCAGCACGACGCATCGGCTGGCCGCTGCCCTGGTGGAACGGGACTTTCTGATCCTAACACCGCGTGAAGGGTATCAGTTGGGGCCGAAGCTGCTGGAACTGGGCTATCTGGCGCAGCAGCAGATGGACATCCCCCGCGTTGCCCGCCCGCATATCGAGGATCTGGCCGCTGCCACCGAGGATACAGTGCATCTTGGCGTGCTGGATGGGGAAGAGGCGCTGTACCTCGACAAGATACCTGGCCGGCGGCGTATCGAGATCGGTTCGCGCGTCGGTGAACGCCATCCCATCGCCTCCACCGGTCTGGGCAAGGCCCTGATCCTGGATGAGAGCGAGGCGCGCTGGCGCAGCTTCCACGACAAGCATTTCAGCGAGGCCGACTGGCCCGTCTGGCATCAGCGCATGCGCAACTATGCCAATGGCGGCTACGCCTTCGACCTGGAAGAGAATGAAGACCGCATCCGTTGCGTCGCTGCCCCCATCCGCGGTGCCAGCGGTAAGATCATTGCCGCCATCAGCCTGTCCAGCGCCGCACAATACATGAATGATGAGCGTATGCAGGAACTGATCGCCACCGTGAAGGATACGGCCCGCGCCATCAGCAAGGGTATGGGCTGGAGCGGCGGGACAGGGCGGCGTTAAGCCGTCCCTTTATCCTGTCACGCCAAACCTATACCGCGACACATGCCGATAGGTCTGTCCCGGTTCCAGACGTGCGCTGGGGAAGGATGGCTTATTCGGGCTGTCGGGGAATTTCTGCGGTTCCAGGCACAGCGCATCGGATTGGCGGTAAAGCCGCCCGCCCTTGCCAATCAGACTGCCGGGCAGGAAATTGCCGGAATAGAATTGCAGGCCGGGTTCTGTGGTGGACAATTCCATCACCCGACCCGTGGCCGGATCGTATAGGCGCGCGGCAAAGGACGGCTCTGCCCCGCCGCCCGCCCGCAGCACGAAATTATGGTCATAGCCGCGGGCCAGCGCCAGTTGCGCTTCCGTACCATCGCGAAGATGCGCCCCGATGGCGCGGGGATTGCTGAAATCGAAGACGCTGCCGGCCACCGTCCGCAATTCCCCGGTGGGGATCAGATTGGCATCGATGGGCGTGTAATGATCGGCGGCCAGCATCAACTCATGGCCCAATATGTCCCCGCCCGCAACCGCCCCGCCCAGGTTGAAATAGGCGTGGTTGGTCAGGTTGATGATGGTTGGCGCATCCGTGGTGGCCGTCAGCGTGACCAGCAGGCTATCGTCGGTGAGTGTGTATTCGGCGCTGATATCCAAGGCACCGGGAAAACCCTCCGCCCCATCGGGGCTGTGAAGGGTAAAGACAGCATGTGTTGGGCCATACTCTGCCAGGGTCCAGGGTAGCAAATCGACCCCGTGCGTCCCGCCGTGCAGGCAGTTGGGGCCGTCATTGCGGGTCACCTGATATTCCTGCCCATTCAAGGCGAAATGCCCCCCCGCGATGCGGTTGGCATAGCGTCCGGCAATGGCGCCAAGAAAGGTGCGGTTATCCAGATAGGATTGCAGGTCATCATGGCCCAAGACCACATCGTCCAGCGTCCCCTGCCGGTCCGGCACCCAGAGAGCCTGCAAACTGGCCCCCAACCCGATAATCCGCGCGGCCCAGCCACGACCGTTGACCAGAGTCACCTGATCGACCGGCGTGCCATCCGGCGTGGTCCCGAACTGACCACGGGCGGGCAGGGTAGGGGCAGTCTCTGACGCGGGCATGAGACGGTACCTTTGCGATGTTGTCTGGGCCGTTTTAGGCTTAATAGTACGACTATTCAAGCCGCAGCCGCGCTCTTTGCTGGATTTATCATATAAAATAGTCTATCCAGACGCATCCTGTTTCGCCCATATCGAGGAAGCGTCCATGTCCCCTATCCGGATCGGTCTGGTTGGCGTTGGCAAGATCGCCCGTGACCAGCACTTGCCCGTCATTGCCGCCAATGCGGACTATGAACTGGCGGCCGTGGCCAGCCGGCATGGGCGTGTGGAGGGGGTTCCCAACTTTGCCGATCTGGCCGCTCTGCTGGCCAACGCGACCGATGTGGACGCTATCAGCCTTTGCACCCCGCCGCAGGCCCGCCACGCCTTGGCCCGTCAGGCGCTGGAGGCGGGCAAGCACGTGATGCTGGAAAAGCCGCCGGGGGCGACCCTGACGGAAGTGTATGATCTGATCGATCTGGCCCGTGAAAAGGGGTTGGCCCTGCTGGCCACCTGGCATTCGCGCTATGCCCCGGCGGTCGAACCGGCCAAGGCCTGGCTGGCGGGTAAGAAGCTGCTGCGCGTGCATATCTCCTGGAAGGAGGATGTCCGGTACTGGCATCCGGGACAGGAATGGATTTGGGCCCCGGGGGGGCTGGGCGTTTTCGATCCCGGCATCAATGCCCTGTCGATCATCACCCATATGCTGCCCAATGCCTTGATCGTGGATAAGGCGACCCTGGAGGTTCCGGCCAACCGGCAGGCGCCAATCGCGGCAACGCTGGAGATGCATGACCATCAGGGTCTGCCCGTGAGGGCGGAGTTCGACTGGCGTCAGACGGGGCCGCAAACCTGGGACATCATCATCGAAACCGACCAGGGCACCCTGACCTTGTCGCGCGGTGGCGCGGTGATGAGCATCAATGGTGTGCCCCAGATAGAGCAGAAGGAACAGGAATACGCCAATCTCTATGCCCTGTTCGCGCGTCTGGTGGCCGAACGCCGCGTCGATGCCGATCTGGCCCCGCTGCGCATCGTGGCCGATGCCTACATGACGGGCCGGTGGGTGCGGGTGGAGGATTTTGTGGAGTAAGCCAGCGGCCAACTTTGTGACCGTTGGCACGGCGGCGACTGCTGACGCGGGGCACTTGAGGGAACGTGCAGCATAATGCATCGTTTTCGATGCATGGTGGTCCTTACACCCGGTCGAATCCTGACTGGATGACCGCACGCATCGCCGCTGCCGCTGCCGCCGCGTCGCCCGCTTCAATGGCGTCGACGATGGCGGCATGGGCGGCGACAACCTCCGTATGCAGGTCCGGACGATCAACGGGGGAGGTGAGGGAGAAGGAGGCGAGCAGCGCCACCTCAATCACCGCGGCGAAGGACCGCATCATCGGGTTGCCCGATGCGCTGCCTACCGCCACATGGAAATCCAGGTCGGCCTGGGCAAAGCTGTGCTGGTCATGGTGAGGATCGGCCATCGCGGTGATACAACGGCGCAATTCGCCGAGATCGTCCGCTGTCCGCCGTTTTGCTGCCAAAGCCGCCGCCTGTGGTTCCAGAGCCGTCCGAACCTCCAGCAGATGCTTGCGCAAAGTCTCGTCCAGGCCCTGACTGACCAGCCAAGCCAGAACATCGGCATCGAAATAGTTCCAATGGAGCGGGTCCTGCACCTTGGTGCCCACCCGCGTCTTGGAAATCAGCAGCCCTTTGGCCGACAAGGTCTTTAAAACCTCGCGCAGGGCCGTGCGGGAGATACCGAACCGTGACAGCAACACCGGTTCCGGCGGCAGGTTGGCAGCGGGCGCATGCACCCCGGTCAGGATCTCCAGCCCCAGGGTACGGACAATCTGTTCATGGTTGGACAGTGGACGGTCGGCGGCCCAGCGGGCAATGGACATGTTCTACCCCGTGCGCCCGGTGGGAGCGGAGAATTGTAGTATCAGGCGTTGCAGCCCGATGAATATGAACAAAAGCATGCCGATGGCAATCTTCGTCCACCAGGATGACAGGCTGCCATCGAAAGTAATCCAAGTCAGGATCAACCCCTGGATCAGCACGCCGATCAACGACCCCGCCATGCCGCCCACCCCGCCGGACAGCAGGGTGCCGCCGATCACCACCGCTGCGATGGCATCCAACTCCACCCCCACCCCGGTCAGGGCATAGCCGGACCGGGTGTAGAGGGAGAAGATGATACCAGCCAGCGCCGCCATGGTGCTGGACACGCCATAGACCAGGATGGTGGTGCGGGCCGTGTCGATGCCCATCAGGCCGGCAAAGCGGGCATTGCCACCCAGCGCATAGACACGCAGGCCCGCCCGTGTGAAATGCAGCAGCACACCGCCCAGCACAAAGGCCAGCAGCATCACCATGGCGATCAGTCCCAGCCGCCCGCTGCCCGGCAGGGAAAGCGACAGGCCCGACAGGGTCTGATAGAATTCGTGCCGCACCGGGATGCTGTCGGTGGACAGCAGCAACGCGGCCCCGCGCGCCAGGAACATTGCCGTCAGGGTGACGATGAAAGGTGGAGCCTTCAGCCAGTGGATGGCCACCCCCACGCCGCACCCGAACGCAGCCCCCCCCACCAGCACGATGGTGAAGGAGGCCAGCGGGTGCAGCCCCGCCCCTTCGATCATCACTGCCAGTGCGACCGTCGTGAAGCCCATGACGGCTCCCACCGACAGGTCGATGCCGCCCGACAGGATGACAAAGGTCATGCCGACCGCCAGCACACCCAGAAAGGCGTTGTCGGTCAAAAGATTGCCGATGACCCGGCTGCTGAGCATCGACGGGTATTGTATGGCACAGGCGGCATAAAGCAGGATGAAGACACCCAGCGTGGCCAGGAAGGGCAGGGTGCGGGCATTGATGCGCATCATGCCGTTCCCTTTCGTGTCAGACGGGCTGTCAGGCGTGCGATGGCCGGCTGACAGGCGGGCGACTGCACCACCAGGACCAGGGCGATCACCAGCGCCATCAGCAGCAGGTTCAGTTCCGGAGGCAGGCCGGAACGCAGGATGCAGGTCCGCATGCCCTGCAGGATGAGGGCACCTAGCACCGACAGGCCGATGCTGAACCGCCCGCCATAAAGGCTGGTCCCGCCGATGACGACGGCCAGGATGGCGTCCAGTTCCAGCCACAGGCCGGCATTATTGGCATCGGCGCCGCGAATGTCGGCGGCGGCGATCAGGCCCGCCAAAGCCGCCATCAGCCCCGACCAGACATAGACGCCGATCAGGATGCCGGGCGCCGGCACACCGGCCAGACGGGCGGCCCGCGGGCTGGTCCCTACCGCCTCAACAAACAGGCCCAATGCCGTCGCGCGGACCAGCAGGCCCGTGACGATAGCAGCGGCCAGCGCGATCAGGACCGGCAGGGGTAGGCCCAGCAGGCTGGCCGAACTGACCCCCGCCAGACCGTCATCGGTGAAGGTCAGGACGCGGCCTTCTGTAATCATCTGCGCAATGCCCCGCCCTGCCACCATCAGGATCAGGGTGGCGACAATCGGCTGCATGCGGAAAATCGTGACCAGGATGCCATTCCACAGGCCACAGGCCAGACCCGTGCCCAGGGCCGCAATTACCGCGACGGGCCAGGCATGGCCGGCATTCACCGTTGCTGCGGCGACGGCCCCCGCGATGGCCATGACGGCCCCCACCGACAGGTCGATACCGCGCGTGGCGATGACGGGCGCCATGCCGACGGCTAGCAGCATGACAGGTGCGCCCCGGTTCAGGATATCGATGATGCCGCCGAACAGCCGCCCATCAACCAGCCGCAACTCCAGGAAGCCAGGCGCCACCAGGACATTGGCCAGCAGAACCAGCGCCAGAAGGGAAAGCCGCGACCGGGCTTCCATGAACCAACCGCTCATGCTGCCCGTCCCGGCGGCGGCATATCCACCGGCGTAACGATGGCGTCGATGATCGCCGATGGGGTGACATCCCCCCCGGTCAGCATGCCGGCCTGACGGCGTTCACGCATCACCATGACCCGGTCGGCATAGGCGGCGACCTCTTCTACCTCCGACGAGATGACATAGAGCGCCATGCCCTCGTCCCGCAGTTTTTCCAGCAACAGGATGATCTCCGCATGCGCGCCGACATCGATGCCGCGCGTCGGTTCGTCCAGGATCAGCAGGCGCGGCTTGGTCGCCAGCCAGCGGGCCAGCAGCGCCTTCTGCTGATTGCCGCCCGATAGAAGCTGGATGGGTTTCTCCGCGTCCGGCGTGCGGATATTCAGCAGCTTGATATAGGTGTCGGCCAGTTCCCGCTGACGCGCCAGGGGCAGCCGCCGGACCCAACCCAGGCGGGCCTGCAAGGCCAGGACGATGTTTTCCCGGATCGACAGGTCGGGCACAATCCCGTCCAGCTTTCGATCCTCCGGGCAGAAACCAAACCCTAAGCGGATGGCGTCGCGCGGTCCGCGCAGCGTGACCGCCGCCCCATCTACAATGATCTCTCCGGCATCGGCCCGTTCCGCCCCGAACAGCAGCAGCGCCGTTTCCGTGCGGCCAGACCCCAGCAGGCCGGCCACGCCCAGCACCTCGCCCTGCCGTACCTCGGCACTGAACGGTGCCACCAGATGCCGTTTGCCCAGACCTTTCACGGTCACGAAGGCCGCACCCGGTTCGCGGGCGGCATGGCGCTGCAAATGGCTGTCGCCACTGGGCAGCTTGCCCAGCATCATGGCGACAAGGTCCATACGCGGCAGCTCCGCCGTCTTCCGTTCGCCCACCAGCTTCCCACCGCGCAGCACGGTGATCCGGTGAGTGACTTCATAGACCTGATCCAGGAAATGGGTGACGAACAGCACCGCCATACCCGACGCCGCCAGTTCGCGCATCAGGCGGAATAAAACTGCCACTTCCGCGCTGTCCAGGCTGGCCGTCGGTTCGTCCAGGATCAGGACGCGCGCCGACATGTCGACGGCACGCGCAATGGCGATTAACTGCTGCACGGCGGTGGAAAAGGCCGACAGCGGCTGTGCCGGATCGATGGACAGGCCGAACCGCGACAGCAACACCGCTGCCTCGCGCCGCATCCGGGCCCTGTCCACCAGACCGAACCGCGTCGGCTCCCGCCCCAGATAGATATTCTCCGCTACCGACAGGTTGGGCAGCAGGGTGATTTCCTGATAGACGGCGACAATGCCGTTGGCCGCGGCATCCGCCGGGCTTCTGGGTCGAACCTCACGCCCGTCCAGATGGATGGACCCGGCTTCGACAGGTTGCGCACCCGTCAGCAGGTTGATCAGGGTGGATTTACCGGCCCCGTTCTCGCCCAGCAGCGCATGGATTTCCCCGGCCCGCAGGGTCAGGTCCACCCCATCAAGGGCCCGCACACCCGGATAGGTGCGCGTCAGCCCGCGTGCGGACAGCAGCGTTGCCGCCGTATCTGCCATCAGTACAGATCCTTGCGGCGCTCATATTCCGCTGCTGCGGTGTCGGGCAGATAGAGGGTGGACGGCGTCTGCACCCATTTCGGCGGCTGCGTGCCATCCTTCTTGTACGCGGCCAGCAGGTCATAGGCGCGGCTGGCCATGTCAGGTGTCAGTTCGACGGTGGCATTGGCATCACCATCGGCCATGGCCTTGAAGATATCGGGCACGGCATCGATGGAAACAGCCAGGATGTCGCTACCCGGCTTCAGACCGGCTTCCTTCATGGCCTGGATGGCGCCGATCATCATGTCGTCATTATGGGCATAGACAGCGCAGATGGTGCCCGGCGCTTCGGCCTTGATGAACCCCTCCATGACCTCCTTGCCCTTGGCGCGGGTGAATTCGCCGGACTGTGTGCGGACGATCTGCACATTGGCGGCGGTGGAAATACCCTCCTCGAACCCTTTCTTGCGGTTGGCGACCAGAGAGGCGCCGATGGTGCCCTGGATTTCTACGACGCGGCAGTCGCGGCCCGCCAGCGTCGAAACCAGCCAGCGGCCCGCCACGCGCCCTTCCTCCACCGTGTCAGAGGTTACGGCGGACAGGTACAGGCTGGGGTCGGCGGTGTCGATCTGCCGGTCCAGCAGGACGACCGGGATGTTTGCGGCCTTGGCCTCGCCCAGTACTTCATCCCAGCCGGACGAGATGACGGGGGCCAGCAGAATGGCGTCCACGCCCTGGGCGATGAAGGACCGGATGGCCTTGATCTGGTTGGCCTGCTGCTGCTGCGCGTCGGAGACTTTGAGGTTGATGCCGCGCTTTTCTGCTTCCAACTTGGCCAGCTTGGTTTCCGCTGCACGCCAGCCGGATTCCGACCCGATCTGCGAGAAGCCGATGGTCAGAGCGCCGGCGGCCTTGCCGGCATCCGCCGCCTTACCCGCCCCGCCCTTGTCGCCGCAGCCCGTCATGGCGGCCAGCATCAAAGCCATGGCCCCATATTTTGCGAAAGCCTTCATCGCAACCCTCTATCGTTTCCGTCCCCGGACCGGGCACCGCCTTCTTGCTGGGGCTGCCCTGCCATTTCATACTAGGAAAAAATGATTAGTATTATTATATCATTTAGTCCAGCGCCAAATGCCATATCCTGGCGGCGTGATGCATGAACCGAGACATAATATACCAAATCCCAAGGAGTGAGCGCGATGGCGTGGCGTCTGACGCAGTTTGTGGACAAGCAGGGCAAGCGGGCCGTGGCCCTGCGCCAGGATGATGCGCCGGCCCGTCTCCTGAGCGGTGCCGCCACCACCTATGAACTGGCGCAGCAGGCCATCGCGGCGGGCAGTTCCCTGCTGTCGTTGGCGCAGGCGCAGGCGACGGGGGAAGAGGTTGATCTGGCCGCCGCCCTGGCTGATGGCCGCGTGCTGCCGCCGCTGGACCATCCGGACGCCGCCCATCTGCTGGTAGCCGGCACGGGCCTGACGCATCTGGGGTCGGCGGAAGGTCGGGACAAGATGCATCGCGATCTGGCCGATCCCGCCAAGCAGACCGACAGCATGCGTATGTTCCGTATGGGTCTGGATGGCGGCAAGCCGGCACCAGGCCAGGTCGGCGTACAGCCGGAATGGTTCTACAAAGGCGACGGCTCCATCCTGGCCCGGCCCGATGGCGACCTTGTCTCCCCCTTCTTTGCCCTGGACGGAGGGGAGGAACCGGAGATAGCGGGGCTGTACATCGTCGGACCGGATGGCAGCGTCTTCCGCCTGGGCTATGCGCTGGGCAACGAGTTTTCGGACCATGTGACGGAACGTCAGAACTATCTCTATCTGGCCCATTCCAAGCTGCGTGTCTGCGCCATTGGCCCGGAACTGCTGTTGGGTGACCTGCCCGCCGATGTAAGGGGTACGACGCGCATCGTGCGCGATGGCCAGACCGTCTGGGAAAAGCCCTTCCTGTCTGGGGAGGCCAACATGTCCCATAGCTTGTCAAACCTAGAATATCATCACTTCAAATATGATGGGTTCCGCCGCCCCGGCGACGTGCATGTGCACTATTTCGGCACCGCCACCCTGTCCTTCAGCGACGGGTTCCAGACGCAGCCTGGCGATGTGTTCGAGGTAGAGGCTGCCCCCTTCGGCCTGCCGCTGCGCAACCGCCTGGCGCAGGCGACACCGGTGCCGGTGGTCGTGAAGGCGCTGTAAACAGGAAGAAGGGGCGGCCCCGATCAGGGCCGCCCCTTCCTTGTTACTTCACAACCAGCACCACAACCGACTTGGCCGGCAGGGTCACCGACAATGTAGTCCCATTCAACGCTGCCCCCGTGAACGCCACCGGCTTCACGGCGTCCGGCTGGGCAAAGCTGTTATGGGCGTTCATGGCGGGCGCCGTCAGAATGCGGCCCGACACGCCCGCTGCCGTCACGCCATCCAGGCTGACTGTGACCGGTACCGCCTCGTTCGGGTTGATGTTGGTTAACGCCACCAACACGCTGCCATCCTTGGCGCGCGCCGCAGAGGCGCTGATGGCCGGTAGGCTGCGTTCTGCATAGCTGTATTTTGGCCCAGCAACGGTCACCGGGAACTGCGTGGCCCCCTGGAAATCCTTATACATGTCAAAGACATGATAGGTAGGTGTCAGCAGCATCTTCGGCCCGTCGGTCAGGATCAGGGCCTGCAGCACATTGACCATCTGTGCGATGTTGGCCATGCGCACACGTTCGCCATGCTTATGGAAGATGTTCAGGTTGATCGCCGCCGTCACGGCATCGCGCAGCGTGTTCTGCTGCTCAAGGAACCCGGGATTGGTGCCGGGCGTGGGGTCGAACCAGTTGCCCCATTCATCGACGACCAGGGCCACCTTCTTCTTGGGATCATATTTGTCCATGACCGCGCTGTGCTTGGTCAGCAGATCATCCATCTGCGTGGCCGTCACCATCAGCGCGAACCAGTCGCTTTCCCCGAATTCGGTTGCCGATCCCTTATCCTTCCAGGTGCCGCGCGTCGGCCGACCAAAGGAGGGCAGGGCGTAATGATGCAGGCTGATGGCGTCGATCATGTTGGCAGACCCCGCCATCACGACATCGGTCCATTTCAGATCGTCGGAATTGCCGCCGCTGGCGATAATCTTGGTCGGCTGTCCGGCTGCAGGCTTGATGAAGGTGCGGATCTGGCGCAACTGGTCGGTATAGAATTCTGGGCGCATATTGCCGCCACAGCCCCAGGTCTCATTCCCGATGGCGAACCAATCCAGCGTCCAGGGCTTGTCCCGGCCATTGGCGCGGCGCGTCTGGGCCAGGGTGGATTTGGACGGGTTGGTCATATATTCGACCCAGTCTGCCATTTCGCGGGCCGAACCGGTGCCGATATTACCATTCACATAAGTCTTGGCCCCGACCAGTTCGGAGAAATCCATGAATTCATGGGTCCCGAACTCATTGGTTTCCGCAACACCACCCCAGTTGGTGTTGACGCCAACAGGCCGCTTGGCACGGGGGCCAATGCCGTCGCGCCAGTGATATTCATCGGCGAAGCAGCCACCGGGCCAGCGGATCAGGGGCACGCGGATGGCTTTCAGCGCCTCTACCACGTCCTTGCGATAGCCGCGGATATTAGGGATGGATGATTTCTCCCCCACCCAGATGCCTTCATAGATCAGGCGGCCCAGATGTTCAGCGAACTGTCCCTGGATTTCCGGCGCCAGCACGGGGCCGGGCTGTGCGCCATTGACGGTGACCTTGGCGTCCTGGCCAAAGGCCGGAACGGCGGTCAGCAGGCCCAGACACAAGGCTAGGCTGCAATGCAAACCCTTCATGCGTATTTCCTCCCCCGCATGTTTCCGATTTTTCCAACGGGGCGCATCCTACCCGAATTTGAAAGTAGGATCATCATATAATATGATTATTGAGATGAATGGGGAGGGCTACATCAGCCCCGCACTTTTGAAGCTCACATATTTTCCGCCTTTTCCGATGATGACATGGTCATGGATCACCACGCCTAGGGCCGTCGCGGCGGCAACGATCTGTTTGGTCATGTCGATATCGGCGCGGCTGGGCGTGGGGTCGCCGCTGGGGTGATTATGCACCACCCTAATGGCCGCTGTAACCAATTGATATTGCTCGTAAAAAGCGCCCCGTGGATGCAAGTGGAGCCGCTTATTGGGGGCGGTCCAAGGTGACCGATCGTGATCATCACGCCTGATCACCCACAGGCTCGCTGAGTCGCTCAGAGGCACTGCAAGGCACTCTATTCCTTTTGTCCAAATCCTCAAGCTCCTCCACCGGGTAGAGGACGGCCTTTCCGATCTTGATGAACGAGGGGCCAATACGCTTCGTTCGCCAGTTTCGTAGGGTGCCAAGCGACACACCGCCGCGATAGCGGTCCACCACTTCCTCCGGCGTCAGAAACCTGCTGTCTGTCATATTCGCCTCCTGCGGCTCGTTGTGCGCGAGGCGGTTCTGATCGAAACGTTCCGCACTCCGGAGCACTCTCGGGATCGTTCAAGCGCGATGTCTCACGCTACTGCCCGCAAGAGGTTGCATTGAGTTTGTAGCGAGAAAAGCCCCCACGCTCGGGCGTCGGGATGCCGGATACAGGCGGCGCCACATAGGCGGGCTTGACGATCGTCCATAACCTGCTGACCTGAGAGCGGGATTCTGCGCGAGGTAGGCTCTTTGGCCAGAATCCCACTTGGCCCATTCAGTCTCTTCTATGATTGAACAGGATTAAATTCCCGTCGCGACACTTCCAGTTCGGGTAGCGAAACCTCATTCCTCCTTGTCGTTAGAGTCGCGTCATCAATGAACCGTCTCCCGCGAACGGGAGACGGGTGGCGCCCGCCCCTTATCCCTTCGCGACCTCGCGGACAAAAGAGGCATCGTCTTCGATCGGCCCGTTGGTATCATGAACATGCTGCGAGACCTGAGAAAGAATGGAGCGATGCCAGCAAGCACCGATGAAATGCTCCGCGCGCTGCGTATCATGAACGAAGCCTCGCACGGCGTGGACGTCGACCCTGACGCGGCCAAGCGAGCGGTGGAGGTTGGAACAGTCTTTCTCACCGAACTGAGAGCCATGGACACCCATAACTGAGGCATGAGGTTCGGCAGGCATTGAGTGACTTCAAAAGTTTCATGGAGAGCGACGCCGGCGCATCCGCACGATACCAATCACGGCTCGGGCGACGCATCCACATAAATCGAGCCGCAGTCAAAGAAGATGTCCCCCCGCGGATCGCACCGCCTTTCAAGCCGCTGTCGCCGAACAGCTTGGTTCCATTAAGCGTAGCACCTTTAGCGGTCAGGACCATGCGTGTGGCTATGGTGGGAATGATCGCCATGGGCGGCAGCACCCTCATGGTGATGTGCGGCATGCGCTGCCAGTGCCGCATAATGCACGGGGTCGGCGTCGAACTTCGCCTTGCAGCCGGCCGAGCAGAAGACGTAGCGCTCGCCTTCATACTCAGCCTTGTGAGCGGTCCTGGCGGGATCGACCACCATGCCGCAGACCGGATCATGGTCGACGTGACCGGACGGCGTTTCGCCGTCCGGCTCATGATGGTGATGATGGCCGTGCACCCCAGTCACCTCGGCGGCGCGTTCGCTCTTCTGATCGTCGTCGGCCATTCATCACCTTTCACACGCCGCGCGTGCCTTCCGGTCTCTGTTCAAACCTCGATCAGATGGAACTCTTCGAGCAGCTTGGCGATCTCGGTGCCTTCGAGCTTCTTCATCAGCAGCTTGCGCAGGAAGGCCGGTCCGGGAAGGTCGATGCCCTTGCCGTCCCGCAGCGGACCGATCGCTGCCAGCAGCGTACGGATATCGTAGGTCGAGTTGAAGACTTCCGGCACGCCGCGCTCGACATTCATCAGGGTGTAGACGGCCTCCATCGGGGTCCTCACCGAATATTCCGTGGTGAAGATGCAGTCCCGCTGTTTCGATTCCGCGAACTGTCCGATGAAGGCGAAATTGACCGCGCCCTCCGGCACCACGTCCGGCCGGTCACCCGCCTGGCGCGGCATGAAGAAGGCGGTGATATAGGGCATCATCGTGGGCACGGTGCTGGCGCCGGAGGCTGCGAGCTCCGGAATGTCCTCGACCGGTACACCGAGATGGTAGAGCCACTCCTGGGTGATTTCCTCGCCGGTGCATTCCTGCATTGGCTTCTTCACATAGTCGCCGGGCTTGTCGACAAAGAGCGCGTAGAACCAGGCGATCATCTGGTCCTTGGGCTGCTTCTTGAAATGCGGCTGGCGATGAACCGTCCAGCTCAGCAGCCACGCCGAGTCCTTCACCGTGACGATACCCCCCGAGACGATCTTGCCGGTGAAGGGGTTGCGCTTGGTGATCTTCTCGACATAGGCCGGAATACGGGCATCGAGGGCGGTAATCGTTGCCGAGGCCCATTTCGTTTCCGGGATATGGGCCCCGAATACGTCCGGGCGGCCGAAGGCCGGATCCTTCGCCGCGATCCGCCGCCACAGGTCCCAGGCCGGCGCCGGTCCTTCGTTGAGCTTCGCCGGCGTCTTGTGATCGCCATTGTCGGAATTCTCGGTCAATGAGCCGATGGTTATGAAGACGAGATCGTCTGGCGCGAGATCGACGCCGCCTTCGACGCCGCGCTCTTTCCAGTGAATGCGGGTCGCTTGCTTGCGGCCGGGCTGGATGTCGAAATCGACGTCGGTGACCTCGACGCCGTAGCGGAACGTGACGCCGTGATCGGTCAGCCACTTCACCAGCGGCAGGACCATGGATTCATACTGATTGTAGCGATTGAACTTGAGCGAGGAGAAGTCGGCGAGACTGCCGATATGATGGATGAAGCGGTGCAGGTAGAGCTTCATTTCCAGCGCCGAATGCCATTCCTCGAAGGCGAACATGGTGCGCCAATAGAGCCAGAAATTGCTCTTCAGGAAATCTTCGCCGAAGACCTCGTTGATGCGCTTGTTCTCCATCTCCTCGCGTGTCGCCAGGAAAACGGAGAGCAGGTCCTTCTGGGCCTTGTCGTTCAACGTCAGCAGCGCCTTGTCGGGCACGTCCTGGCCCTGGTTCTGCGTCGTACGCTGGAGCGAAAAGTTGGGGTCGTCCTTGTTGAGCCGGTAGAATTCGTCGAGGACGCTGGCATCCTCGATCTCCAGCGAGGGGATCGAGCGATAGAGGTCCCACAGGCACTCGAAATGCTCCTCCATCTCGCGGCCGCCGCGAATGACGAAGCCCTTCTCCGGCACATCAAGACCATCGAGCGCGCCGCCGGGGATTCCCAGCTCTTCCAATATGGTGATGCGATCGCCCGAAACGCCGCCGTCGCGGATCAGGAAGGCGGCGCCGGCGAGCCCCGCCAGCCCCGAGCCGACGAACCAGGCCGTCTTCTTGTCGGCCCCCTCGGGCTTGCGGGGACGCACGAAGGCTTCATAGTTTCCACTGCTATAGTGCATGGCGAACTCCTGTTCTTCTTGTTGGGATCAGTCTGCGGAGGGTTTGTAGCTGTAGAAGCCTTCGCCCGAGGCGATGCCGAGCCTGCCCTTGTCGATGTAGTTTTCCTTCAGCCATGCCGCGAGCGACTGGGCGTGCTCATCGCCATGCGACAGAATGTTGTAGGGGGTGTTCAAGCCGATGATGTCGTAGATCTGGAACGGCCCCATCGGCGCGCCGGTGGCGATCCGCCAGACCTTGTCGACATCTTCCGGCTCGGCATAGCCGCCGGCGGCGAGATCGGCCGCCGCGTTCAGGAACGGCACCAGCAGGGAATTGAGGACATAGCCTGCCTTTTCCTTGCGCACCGGGATCGGCACCATGCCGATGGCCGAGGCGAAGGCGATCAGGGCATCGAACACGGCCGGATCGGTGTCGTCGGTGCCCATCACCTCGGCGGTGTTGAACTTCCAGATGCTGTTGGCGAAGTGCAACGCCAGAAACCGGTCCGGGCGGCCGGTGAAGGCCTTGAGGTCGCTCGGCAACAGGGTCGAGCTATTGGTAGCGAAGATCGCCCTTTCCGGCGCAAGCCCCGCGAGCTTCTCGTAGAGCGCCTGCTTGATCGAGAGAAGCTCCGGAACCGCTTCGATCACGAGGTCCGCGTCCGCGACGGCCGAACCGAGATCGGCGGACAGGGTGATGCGCTGCAGGGACTCGGCGGCCTTGCCGTCGGCCGCACCGGCCACCTCCTTGCCATAGGTCTCGACGAGCATGGCAAAACGCTGCCTTGCCTGTTCAAGCGCCTCCTCGCTGGTGTCGTAGGCGGTAACGTCGAAGCCGCTATAGGCGGTCTGGAAGGCTATCTGGCTCCCGAGGACGCCCGTGCCGAGAACCGCCACTTTCCTGATATCGCTCATTCAATCTCCTTCTGCGCGGTATCGTCACCAAGAAACGGAGCCGCCACCTCCACCGGGACGCGGGCCAGCTTGCCGGTTTCCCGATCGACAAGGGCCCACTGGGTCAGCGAGGCGACGAGCGTCCGCCCGTCTTCATCATGGAATTCGACGCATCGTGCATAGCGCGCACCGCGCGGCACTCCGACGACCCAGGTGATCGCGCTGACCGCGTCTCCCGCCCGGACATTGCCGCGATAGTCGACCTCATGGCGCAGCACGACCGCGACGAACCGGTCGCGATCTTGCGGACGCGCGGCCGTCAGCCAGTGCGCCACCGACGCATCCTGGATCCAGGTCACCCAGACAGCATTGTTGACATGGCCGAGTTCGTCGATGTCGGCGTCCTGGGCGCGGAAGCGGATATGGAAGCGCCGATGCTCATCCACCTCGCCGACGAGCGGGTGTCCGTGCTCATCGCAGCCGATGCGTCGACGATCTGACACGATCCCGCTCACGAATACGCCTGCTCCTCATGCGACGAACCCAGTCCAGCCATGGCGCGGAAGAAGCCGACGAGCATCTCGTCGCGCGGCATGGCGCCTTCGACATCGCCCTGGACCGCCAGTCCCATCCAGAGCGCGTATAGACCGATGCCCGTCTGCATCGGCGGCAAGGCCGGACGCAGTGCGAAGCGTTGCGTTAGATCGGCAACGAGTTCACCGAACATCCGATAGCAGGCCGCCTTGCCCTCCCGGTGCCGCTCGGCGAAAGCCGGATCGCGCCGCGCGTGAAGCTGCAATTCGATCGAGAGGAGCGACCATTGCGCTTCACCGGCCAGCTTCGCGAGCCGGGCGGCCAGCACCTGGAGCGTTGCCTCGATATCATCGCCGGAGCAGTGCGCGACCAGGTCGCGAAGCAGTGTGACCTCATCCTGGATATGGCTCTGCAGGATCTCGACCAGCAGATCGTCCTTGCTGGCGAAGTTCGAGTAGAAGGCACCCTGCGAATGGCCGGCCGCGCTGCAGATGTTGCGGATCGACATGGCGGCGACCCCCTCCTCGATGATCGAGGTATGTGCGGCGGCGATCAGCCGGTCCCGCGTCTGGCGCTGCGTGTCCTTGCGCGTAAGCGGCATGGGTTCGTTCTCCAACCAACGGGCGAGACGTGCGAAACCTTTTCGGCGGTTCCGCGTTCTCAGTAAAACCAGGTATCAAGTGATATCCGAAATCAACGGCGATTTCGACCCGAAATCGTCCGCAGTATCGAAATTAAAACGCGAAGGAGTGTGACCTGCCCCCCGCCGGTCCCTCGATCATTATGAGAGCCCAGGGGGTTGGTAGCTGATCTCCAGCGCCGGCGGTAGCGGCCGGGCGGTGGAGCTGATCAAGTTGCGCAGCCGGCCGGCCGCGGGGTTCAGACGCACGGCTTCCGGGGTCAGTCCGCCGTGCGCCGAGTGCGGCCTGACGTGGTTGTAGTCGAGCCGCCAGCGCTCGATGACAGCCCGGGCCTCGGCGAGGTTGGCGAAGACCTCCTCGTTCAGGCACTCGTCGCGCAGCTTGCCGTTGAAGCTCTCGACGAAGCCGTTCTGCTGCGGCTTGCCGGGCGCGATGTAATGCCAGTCGACGCCGGTGCGGTTGGTCCATTCCAGCATGGCCCGGCTGGTCATCTCGGTCCCGTTGTCGCTAACGATGGTCGCCGGCCGGCCGCGCCGGGCGATCAGGGCGTCCAGCTCGCGGGCCATGCGATGGCCGCCGATCGAGGTGTCGACCACCAGCGCCAGCGCCTCGCGGGTGAAGTCGTCGACGATGCACAGGATCCGGAAGCGCCGGCCCCAGCTCAGCGTGTCGGCCACGACGTCCAGGCTCCAGCGCTGGTTCGGCCCGTCCGGCAGCGCCATGGGCGCCCGCGTGCCGGTGGCGCGCTTGCGGCCGCGCCGCCTTCGCACCGCCAAGCCCTCCTCGCGGTACAGCCGGAAGAGCTTCTTCTTGTTCATGCTGACGCCTTCACGCTCGAGCAGGATGCCGAGCCGCCGGTAGCCGAAGCGGCGTCGCTCCGCCGCCAGGCCCCGCAGCCGGGCGCGTACCTCCGCATCGCCTGGCTGGGCCACGCGGCGCACTGTCTTCGGATCGACCTGGACCAGCCCGCAGGCGCGCCTCTGCGAGAAGCCGCGCTCCGCCATCAGGCGAAGCACGGCCTCCCGGCGCGCTGCAGGCCCGATCAGTTTTTTCCCAGCAGGTCCTTCAGCGCCGACACGTCGAGCATGGACTCCGCCAAGAGCCTCTTCAGTCGCCGATTCTCGTCCTCCAGCGTCTTCAGCTTCTGGGCATCCGACACGTTCATGCCGCTGTACTTCGCCTTCCGCCGGTAGAAGGTCTGCTCGCTGATCCCATGCCGCCGGCAAACCTCCGCCGTCGGGCTCCCGGCCTCCTGCTCCCGCAGCACGCCGATGATCTGCGCCTCGTTGAACCTGCTCTTCTTCACGTCCGTCTCCTCAGGGTGACGGACTCTCACTCAAACCGAGGGATCAGGAAGGGGGCAGGTCAAGTGCCCTTGGCTGAAACCTACATTGGCTATTCCCCGGACGTGGAGGTTCTCGGCGAAGACGAGGAGCGGCTGGAAGCGCTGAAGGAACTCGGCATCGCTGAGGTCGAGTGCCTGCTCGCCTCTGACGACGACACCTATACCTACAACAAGCGCGTCAACCGCATCCCGCCGATCCAGGAGCACCGGATGATTGCGCGCGCGATGGATCGAGGCGTGTCATCTGCCGACATCGCCGCGGCCCTGAACCTCCAGGTCGAGTCAGTGCTGCGACGTTTCCGGCTGCTGGAAGGGATCAGCCCCGAGGCGGCCGAGATGCTGAAAGACACGCCTTGCTCGATGAAGGTGTTCGACATTCTGCGCCAGATGACGGCCGTGCGGCAGATCGAAGCCGCCGATCTGATGATCGGCCAGAACAATTTCACGGTCATGTTTGCCCGCGCGTTGCGCGCGGCGACATCCGAAAACCAGCTTGCCGCCACCAAGAGGGGAAAGGGCGGCGGCAAGCCGACGCCCTCGGGTCAACAGATCGCCCGGATGGAGCGGGAACTGGCAGCGCTCCAGACGCAGGTCAAGTCGGTCGAGGAAACCTACGGCATCGACAATCTGCATTTGACCGTTGCGCGTGGATACGTCGCCAAGCTCCTTGCGAACAATCGGGTGGTCCGTTGGTTGGCGACCCATCAGCAGGACTATCTCAGCGAGTTTCAGAAGATCGCCGAGATCGACACGCTCGGCCCGATCGCGGAAACGCCGAGCGCCTGAGTCAGATATGGGGACCCGGACCCGATAAGCGCGGGGACCATGGGAGAAGCCGCAGCGTGGGGCGGATCAAGCATGGCGGTGGGAATGGCGGCGAACCCGCATGAGGCCCACCAGGCTGGCCGTCATATGGTCCAGCCGCATGGGGGCGGTTCGCCTCGCATGAACTGAAGGCGGGCGGGCGCGTCGGGAGCGTCGACCGGCGCGCCCGCCATTTGTGCTGAGCGATCAAGCACGATCCATGGCGCTTTGTTCAATTCGTTTCGGGGGGCGGCACTGCACACGGTTCCTGTCGTCCCACGCCTCAAGCTCATCGACCCGGTAGAGGACCGCTTTGCCGATTTTTACGAACGACGGCCCGATCTTCATCGCACGCCAGTTCCGAAGGGTGCCGACCGAAACGCTGCCACGATAGCGTTCGGCCACCTCTTCCGGCGTGAGGAATGTGGTCTCTGACATACGCCCTCCTTCGGCAGGAGACCTGCCGCTGATAATCGTTGATGGTCGAGCGCGAGACGCATTTCGCAATGCGTTGGTCATTCAGAGGCACCGACACGCTGGCCGAGCCTCGATGGCGCACGCTCCTGCACGACCGAACATGAGCGCGCGGAAGTGGCCAGGGAAGTATCAATCGTCAGGCGTAGGGAAGGCGGATGGTGGGGGATATAAATAGGCGGGGATGCGGAGTGGTCTTCCCGCTCGCAAAGGGCATTTGGAGCCAGGCGCGGTGAGGTCATCACGCTGACCTGTCGAACACCTCTGGCTCAAGCCGAATTTGCAGGTCTGTAAGCAGGTTGGAGTCCATGCCGTCGCCGGCCAGGGTTTGCAGGTAGTCGAGCAGATCGTCCTGCCGCGGTTGACCGAAGGCCAGTCGATAGACCGTGAGGCTGCGTTTGAGCCAGGCGAGTCGCGTGACTTCCCGACTGAACGGCAGCATCGGCACGCGCCGTTCGACGCGCACGGAACCTTCGTAGATCCAATAGGGGATGAGATCGGTGTCGACCGCCGCCTCGGATCGCGCGTGCTCGAACATCAGCTTCCACGGATCGTCAGGAGCCTGCCCACGGCCCCTGACGACCGCGGCCTGGCGTTCGGCCAGATTGAGGCGCACGGCATGGCCCTTGAAGCGGTGGACGCGGCCTTCGCGCTGCTCGAGGTCCACCGGGTTGCCCGGCAAGTTCCAGTGATAGACGCGATAGCAATAGGGATGGAAGTCCAGCCCTTCCTGGCCGACTGACGTGGTGGCGAGAACGAACGGCCGGAACGGTGAGTTGAAGGCGTCACGCACGCCTCCGAGCCGCGCGACGGCGCCGTCTTCGTCCTTGTAGTCGGCGAGCCGCATCGCGAAGCGTCCGCGCATCTGGAACTTGCTGATGGCGAGGGACTCTCCATCGACTTGCACGTCATCGACGTCGATCTGCGACGGGCGGATAGCGAGGGCCTGGGCCATGGCGCGAGCGACACCGATTGCGCGGTCGTAGGCTGGGTAGGCGCCGAGACCTTCGGCATCGACGAGGTAATGTGCGTATTCGTCCAGGACGGCCTGTAGGTTGTGCTGGGCGCAATAGGCCAGCACGCGGCGCCAGTAGTGATCGTCGGTATCCCGTCTCAGCAAGGCGACCGCGTCATGCTGATTGAACAGCGCCCGGAACGACCAGGCGACTTCAGCGGCGGCGCTGAGCAAGCGTGGGTCATCCCACGCCAGCTCGGGCGCGATCCGCTTGAGGGCGCGAAGCGCGCAGACGGCCGGACTGCCGAGCGCGACGTCAACCAGCAGGTCCGAAAGATCGTCGGACAAAGCGCCGATGTCGTGCGTCTTCACCGCTGCCGCCAGTTCGGTGATATGATCGTGGAAGGCGTCTTCGCTCGCCAGGGCGCGCATGCCGTGGGTCGCTTCCAGCCAGGCGCGGGATCGCGCGCCCAGCAGGTCATCGATCACGGCTGGGGCGGCCCACTCGGCGCTGTGCGCGTCCTGATGCGACACCGCGCCTTCCTTCAAAGCACCGAGGGCGGGCTTGAGGCGGTCGCCCACAGCGGAGCGCATTTCCTCCAGCGACAAGGCGGTCCCCGTTTCGCTGAACACCGCCAGCGGATCGGCCAGCTCGGCCAGCGCCGGCGAGGGATAGATCAACAGCAGCGCGCGCAGACCCGCGAGCCGGCCGTGATCCTGCCGGAACTGCAAGGGACGCAGGCGATGCTGCTCGAAATAACGCCGGCCGGATTCGCCGACGCCCATGCGCCGTTCCGCTTCGTAGGACAGCAGGGCTGCGACCGCGTCGGGCACCATGGACCAGGACGAAAATATCAGCGCCTTGGTCAGCGGCGCCCCGGCTCGCGCCTCGCCGTAATAGGGCATGGCGGCGGGTATCCAGAGGTTCTGTTCCAGATGCTGGCCGAAGATGTCGTCCATGATCGCGCGCATGCGACCGTTAGCCGGGTCAAGCGGCGCATAGGTGTCGATGGCGTCGTGATCGAGCATGGCCGGTCGAGCCGCCTGGATTGCGGTGCGGAGCACGGCCGAAGGCGCGTCGATCTGGTCTTCCAGCAGCCGCTTCAGGCTGTAGTGGCGCATAAAATTGAGCAGATAGGGCGAAGACTTCCAGTATTCGATGATTTCCGGCGCATCGAGCGTGCGCGCCACCTGAGAAACGGCGGATGCCTGCGCGAGGTCGGCGGGCGCGATCGAGACCGTGATGGGAGGCTCGCTCATCATGGAGTCGCGCTCGACCGTGGATGCGACCCGCTCGGTTCGGGCGATCACACGGCGCAGGCGCCGTTCGATGGTCTGGCGGGTCTCGACCGCTGAGGCATGTGACTGTGGCAGGGCATGCAAGAGGCCGCGGAAGGCGCGCATTTCACGTGCCAGCGTGGCTGCCACCTCCGGCCCCTTTTCCCGGCCATAGAGGAAACTCAGGGTCTCAAGGAAGTCCTGATAGTGGTCGCCTTCGTCGGGCTCGTCGCCGGCGAGCGTGAGCATTCGGTAGGGTGTGGCGGAGAGCAGCAAGGTGCGGGCGGCATGCCCGTCGCCTCCCGAGTAGTCGAACAGTTCGCGCGCGAGGATCGCCGCGTCGCTGTCGCCATGCAGCAGATCCCGAAACCGCTGGAACTCGTCCATGACGATGAGGTCGGGTTGCAGCGCATCCACGCAGGCGTGGGACAGCTTGGCGCGGAGCCGGGCGACCAGGCTGTTGCGGGGCTGTGTCATTTCTGCGGGATAGGTGTCCCGGCGGCGCGGGAAGAGTTCGCAAATCCGTTCGAGTTCCTCGAAGATGTCGCGATCCGCCTGCACGTCGCGGCGGAAACGCTCGATGATGCGCTTGTCGACGCCTTCGAGGGTGAGGTTGTCCACGGCGCGGCTCCAACCCTCGACGCCGGCCGTGACCTGCAACAGATTGTGCAGGCCGCGCGGGCGCGTAACGAGGTCGCGCAGGAGATGGAACAGCAAGGCGCGCTCCTGCGTCACGCCCGTCGCGGAGCGCAGATCGAAGGTCGTGCCCGGCGTCAGGCTGATGAAGTTCACCCTGTTGGCGTCGAGGCCCGCCTGGTCGCGCAGTTGCAGGGGAACGAGCGTCATGCGGGTCGGCAGGGCCAGCTCGCGCCGCCCGAGGACGTTCAGCCGGTTGAGGTTCTGGGCGGCGATCGCCTGGTTCGAGCAGATGTAGAGGATGTCGATCCGCTTGGTGCTGTCCCACAGGTGTTCGATCATGCGGGCGATGACCCCGCGCGCCACCATCGTCTTGCCGAGGCCGACTTCGTCGGCGACCAGGAACTGGCGGACAGGATCGTCCTGGCCGTAGAGCCGATCGAAGACGTAGTCGACGGTGCGCCGCTGAAAGACCTTGAGGGGAGCGAGCGCCGCGTCGGCGCGAAACCGTTCATTCGGCATGCGCGGCATCCTGCGTGGCGAGCGCAATTCGGAATGTATTCCAGAGTGCGCGGAACTCGGCCGGAATCGGATCGGTATCGTCACCGTCGCCGGTTTCCAAGCGTGCGATCAGCCGTTCGATGGCGCGAAGCTGGTCTCCGCCCCGGCAGAAGGCCCGAACCATCTCCTCGAGGATGGGCGCGTCGTCGCTTGCCGCGCGCCAAGCGCCCTGACCTGACCCGTCCTGCGCCGCGAGGGCGGCGGCGAAGGGATCGCCTAATTCGGAGAGGAGCAGGCGGAGATAGCGGAAGAAGGCGTCCTTGCTGTCGATCACCCAGCGCAGGATGGCGGCGTGGCGCTCTGCGGGCAGCCCCTCCATCATGAGCCCGGTGCTGAACAGGATCGAGACGTCTTCCGTCTCGTCCGTCAGGTGACAGGCGAGGAACCGGGTAAGGTCGACCAAGGGCATTGCGCCAAGGTCGGCGGGCTGTCCCTGCCGGAGCGGCTCCAGCAGATCGCGCGCATGTCCTTCGCCCCGCGTGATCGGCCAAACTCGCAGCGCACCGAGCCCGGTAAGGGGCAGCGGTTTGGACGGGATCAGCCAGACCCGCCAGACCGGCGCGCCATCGGCGGCGTGCTCGCCGCGCTCGCAACGGAGCGTGAGGCCGCTGCGGCAAATCTCGCGCCGTGCCCGATCCAAACGAGCCTCGGCGGCTCGTTGCGCGGCATCGGCGGCTCCCGTCTCGTCGCGGACGAACGGCCGCGTCAGCCGGCCAAACCCCTTGTCGCCGAGGATTTCCTCGACGCTGCCGACCCGTGATCGCTTCCCGGTCAGGGTGGTGAATATCTCGACATTGCTGCCGGTCAGCAGCGCCGGCCGCGTGGCGTTTCCCGAGCCGACCGTGATCGCGGTGTCCCAGCCGCGTTCGGCGATGAACGCCTTGGCATGGAGCCCTTGTAGGGCCGCTGCGTCCTCCTCCTCGCCATCTTCCGTGGCCGCCATTTCCTCGAGCACGGCCACGCGGGCAAAGCCATCGAGCGTGGCGCCGGGCACCTGGGCGAGTTCGTCGGATCGCCCGATGAAGATGGGCTTTTCGGCGCTGGCCAGGCCGGCGAGCATCGACAAGGTTTGATCGTCGCAGAAGGGCGACACCACGCCCAGCCGAACGCAGGGTTCCGGGCGCCATGGCTTTCCGCCGAGGCCGTTAACGGCGAAGGAGACGCTCTGGAACGGTTCGGGCAGGCTCCATTCGGCGCGGCGCATGTCTTCGGCCAGGTCATCGACAAGCGTCTTCGTTCCGTCGGGAACGCCGACGGTCGCGAGGTCGGGGAGCTGGCGAAGGAAGTCGGCGACCGGGCGATTGACGGCTTTGGGCTGCTTGGTGATCACGCCGTCGAGGGTGGCGGCGATGTCCCATGAGCGATCGCGCGTCAGGTTTCTGGAGAGAACGAGCAGACGCAGGCGGGCGGGGTCTTCGGGCCGCAATGGCGTGAAGCGCAGCGCCCACATCTTGGGATGGAAAGCCCCGCCTTGAGGGGCGGCGACCTCGACGATGATGCGTTCGAGCAGCGAGCAAAGGCGGGAATGCGGCCGGGCGCTCGCCTGGATATGGCCGGCGTCGGTGAAGACGACGAGGCGGCCGGCGATGCGCTCGGCACCCTCGAGCAGCGCCAGAGGATGAGAGAGAATGTCGTCGCGGTTCTCGGCGGCGAAGAGCGCCAGACTGACCGGCACGGCGAGCGCGGTCTCGAAGTCGAGCGAGAAGGTCGTGGCGACGGCCGCGTCGAAGACATAGCCCGCCGGCGGCTGAAGATTGGCGCCGTAGAGCGTTCGTTGTTCGGGATCGAGGCTGCGCCTATTCAGCATGGGCGAGATCCCGCAGGTGGGATTTGGCCTGCGCCCAGCGGAAGCTGAGGCGGTCGGCGCCCGATGCGCCGGTCCAGCGGTCGCGGACAGCGTGATTGGCGTAGCGGGACTGGCTGATCTTGAGCCGACGTTCGCGCTCCTCGACAAGCCGCCGCGCGGCGGGCGCCGAGATTACCTGCTCCGTCCCGGCCAGAACCAGATCGCGCCACTCGCTCACGAACCGCTTGGCGGCCGGTCGGACGGCGTGCGCCGGGTGTTCCACGACATTCCAGAAATCATCGAGCGACCACGCGCGGACGGCGCCGGTATCGAGTTCGTCGCGCCAGGCTTTAAGCCTAGCGCGATAGTCCTCGATCCAGTCGTCGCGCTGGCGCAGCTCGCTGAGCGCGAGGTTATAGAGCAGCGCGGCGCCGTGCATCACATGGGAGAAGACTTCCCCATGCTGGACGAGGCGGCGCGCGGCGGATGGAAACGCCGACAGATGAGGATGTGTCCAAATATAGTCGCAGTCCGCGTCGATGCCTTCGCGCGCCAGCATCGTGAGCAGTGCGGTGGGCTGGCTGGCGATCAGGCGGTCGATGAGGAATTGCGCCTCGTCGGTGGTCAGGCGGAAGACGGCGCTCTCAAGTAGATCGCCGGGCATCTGGGGCAAGGCCGGATTCCAGACGGCGGGCGTCTGGGTGTCGGCCAGAGCGTCTTCGCCGCTGGATGCGCCGCGAGACCGGCCACGGCCCCGCAACGCGACGAACAGACTGTCGAGCGAGCCCGGAAAGACCCGGATGCCCCACGCGCCCAGGCCAGCCCAATAGACGGAACTCGGCAACCGCTGGAGCCGTGGTCCTGCATCCCGGCCGATGATGCCGTTGGACTCACCGCCGGCTTTCAGGGCGTCGGCAAGCCGGATTTCGGTGTCGCGCGCCTCGGTGCGGAGCTGCGCTTCGGGGACTTCGCGCTTTTCCAGCGCCCGATAGAGCCAGGGAATGAACAGCATGTATCGCAGGCGCGTCTGGATCGTGCTCGTGCCCGGAAAGAGGTGATCGGCGATGGAATCCCGGATCGCCCCCAGCCCCAGCTCGTCGCGGGTCTCGCGCTCCTGAAAGAGCGCCATGATGCGCTGCGCGCGCTGCCGCTCGGCTTCATCGAAATCGATCCAGGCAAGAGACGACATGGACTCAGGCCGCCTCGCTTTCGGTCGGCTTCGTCGGCAGGACGGGAATGACGGCGCCGGAGGTCATCAGCACGATCAGTCCGCGCTCGGCGCCGGTCATGTCGAGATAGGCCCGCACCTGCGCGCGATAGTGATCGAGCGTTCCCGTTGCCGGCGTCACATCGCTTTTCCAGTCCACGACGACGGCGGGGCGGCCCTCGGCCGTCAGGGTCAGGGCATCGGCGATCCCGGCCGTTGCGGTTTCCACGCCGTCGGCCGCCTGTGCGGAATAGACGGGAAATTCGGCCAGAAGACCCGGCCGTAGGGCCGCGATGTCAGGCAGAGCCAGGGTCCGGACCACACAGGCCGCCAGTTCCTGCGCCGACAGCCCCGTGGCCGGGTCGGCGACCGGAGACTGCCCGAGGGCTCGGATGAGGTGGCCAGCCCGTTCGGTCAGGGCGGCTTCCGCTTCGGGGATTTCGCCGGTCAGCACCTCTTCCATGAGCTTGTGGAGGATCAGCCCGCGCTCGCGGCCCCCCTGCACGAGGACGGCGGCTTCCAGCTCGGGGGGCTGATCGTCGGCCGATCCCGTCCAGAGCGCGGCTTCTTCTTCCCGCAGCACGGTCCCGGCGGCGTTTTCGTCACGGCTGGGCGCGAGCCAGGTCAACCGCGTCTGCGCGGCCGCGATGGCTTCGGCTTCGGCGGCGAAGCTCGCGCGCGTCTGGGTGTTGCCCGCGCCCGCACCTGCGGTCGTGAGACCGGCAGGCAAGTGAGAGACGTCCAGGGCGGGCAGGTCGGCGAGCGACAGATCGACGAGACCGATCCAGGCCGATTTCGACGGCGTGGCGTCGAGCCGGGGCAAGACGAGGAGTTCGCGGGCGCGGGTGGCTGCGACATACCAGAGTCGGATGCGTTCGCGGTCCAGCTCCTCCTTTTCCGCCTGGCGCGCGGTTTCGTAGCCCTCGGGCACGACGCCCAGGACCGGACAATAGAAGGTCTCGGTCTGGCGGTCGATCACGGCGCTGTCGGGCGCCATGACGCCGGTCATGGTGTTGACCGGAATGACGATCGGCCATTCCAGCCCCTTGGCCGCGTGCATGGTGAAGAGCGCGACCGCTTCCTCCTGGGCGTCGGGCCGTCCCTCGACGGCGCGGGCCTCGTCGGACCACGCCGCTGTCATCGCCTCGGCGAAGGCGCGCAAACCGCGCACGGCGTAGCCGGTCGACAGGCTGAGATAGAGATCGACATTGGCGAGCGCGCGCTCGGCCTGGCCGCGATGGCGCTCGAGGAGGAGCGGACGGACGCGCAACACGTCCACGGCCTGCGAGAGCAGCTCGTGCGGGGTCGTGCTGTTGCCGCGCCGGGAGAGCGATTGCAGCCGCTCGATGACTTCGCGCGCGAGCGGGTGCGCGATGACGGCGGGATCGATGCTGAGATCCAGGCGCGGAATCCGATCCGGCTGTTCCTCCGAGCGCGGAAGTCCCCAGATGATGTCCAGCAGGTTTTCTTCGGTGAGGCCAACCAGAGGCCCGCGCAGCAGCGCGCCGAGCGCCAGGGTGTCGCGGCGGTCGGCCAGAACGCGGGTCAGCGCGATCAGATCCTGGACCTCCTGGCGGCGGAACAGACCCTTGCCGGCTTGGGTCGCGACAGGGATGCCGCGGCGTTCCAGGGCTTCCTCATAGCGCCACAGCTCCGCGCCGGTTGGCGCCAGCAAGGCGATGTCGCCCGGCTGGCAGGGGCGCTCGGCGCCGCTGCGACGGTCGATGATGGGGTGGCTTTCGATCAGCCGGGCGCACAACTCGGCGATGGCGTCGGCTTCGGCGTCGCGCTGCTGTTCGGCGCTGGCCTTGCCGTTTTCGTCGGCCACGGCGATGTCGAGAGCCGCCACGCACAGGCCGCTCCGATCGTCATGAAACGGGTCGAGAGCGGTAAAGCCCGGCTGGCCGTCGGTCGAGAGCACGGCCTCGAAGCGCTCGTTGACGAAGGTGAGGATCGAGGCGCAGGAGCGGAAGTTGGTGGAGATCGACAGAAGGTTGCCGGGGTCTTGGGCGCGGAAGGCGTCGCGCGCCTGCACATAGGCGCCGACATCGGCGCCCCGGAAGCGATAGATCGCCTGCTTCGGGTCGCCGACCAGGAAGAGCGCGCCCGGCCGGATTTGGAACCGGGTCCAGTCGTCATCCCCGTCGACCGGCTCGCCACACAGCCGCCAGAAGATTTCGGTTTGCAGGGGATCGGTGTCCTGAAACTCGTCGACGAGGACATGGGCGAAACGCTGTCCCAGCGCCTGGCGCACGGCGTCGTGGTCGCGCAGCAAGTCGCGCGCGGCGAAAATCAGATCGTCGAAATCGAGCTGGGCGCTGGCGCGCTTGTGGTCGCGATAGCGTTGCAGGATCGGACGCGCTTCGTCGATCAGCGCGGCCAGGGCATGGCCGGCGACGGCCTGCGCCAACGCGACCCAAGCGTCGCAACAGGCGGTGTAGTGGGTCTCGGCGGCGTCGTTCAGCCGGTCGCCATCGGCCTTGGAGAGACCGGCCTGTTTGGCCGTGGCGGCCCATTTGCCCTTCTTGCGGTAGGAGGCGAAGGCGCCGGTCTTGGTGCAAAGATCCGGGTGGGGCCGCGCGGTCAGGAGCCGAACGAGGCCCGCGGGCGTCGCGGGATCGGGACCGTTCGCCACGGCGGTCGCCATTTCGGCCAGCCGCTCGACGATCGTCACCGTTTCGGGCTCGGCCGCCGCCGTGCCATCCATGAAGTTCGCGAAATCCGCCGTGGCCTGCCGGAACGCCGTGAGGTGGCCGCCAAGTGGAGACACGGGCGGGGCCGTGAGCGTGGGGCGACGGCGCAGATTCTCGGCGATCTTATGGATGAGCGCCACGGTCTCGCCGGGGCTGTGCAGCACCAGCTCGGCCAGGATACCGCCCTGACCGCCGGACAGGCGTTCGCGCAGCCAGCCATCGACAATTTCGAGGAAGGTGAGGTCGGCCTGGTTGCGATCCATGACGCCGGCGCCGGGATCGATGTCGGCCTCCGCCGGATAGGGCTTGATCAGGCGCTGGCAGAAGCCGTGGATGGTCGAGCAGGTGATTTCGTCGATCGCGGCGCTGGCGGCGGCGAGATTGTCGCGATGGGCTTGGGACAGCCCATCGGGCAGCGCCACGCGCAGCTCGGTCGCGATCGTGTCGGCCGAGAGATCGGCGACGAACTCGCGGACACGCGACAGCAGCTCGCTCGCGGCGAGTTCGGTGAAGGTGACGGCGGCGATGGAGCGCGGCGCGACGCCTTCGGCCAGCATGGCGGCGATGCGGCCGGCCATGACGGCGGTCTTGCCTGAGCCCGCGCCGGCCTCGACCAGGATGGAGCGATCATGGAGGCTGATCGCATTGCGGCGGGCGCCGTCGTCCTTCAGCACCTTGGACACGCTGCTCATCATTCCGCCTCCCAGACCTGAGCGACTTCGCCAAGCCGCTCCGTGGCGGCCGGCATTTTGCGTTTGCAATAAGTGGCGCTGGCGTTGGCCGGCAGGGCGAAGGCGAGGTCGTCATAGTCGCCGCCGGTATCCGGGCCAGGAAGGGCCGCGCCTCCGGCGAGGCTCGACCGTGCTGCGCGCAGATAGCCCGTGATCTCTGCCAGTACGGCCTCGGGATCGTCGAGCTGGAGATCGACGGGCTCGCGCGGGTAGAGCAGCGAGGCGCTGATGGCGACATCGTCGCCGAGGAGCGCCTTCACCGCGAAGGCATAGAGACAGCGCTGAAGCTCGCGTCCGCCGTTGAGGCGGATCTCGCCGCGCGGCGGCCGTCCGGTCTTGTAGTCCCGCACGAGGGCGCGCTTGCCGTCGCCCGAGATGTCGAGCCGGTCGATATAGCCGGCGATGTTGAAGCCCGTGTCGGGAATCGTGACCGGCGCGCTCGCATCCCAGGGCGCCTCCGCGTCGGATTTCGGCTCCGAGCCGCCGAAGGGCACCTCTCCGTAGGAGCGTGCGCCCGGCAGGACTTCATCACCATAGGACAAGGCGCGGCCCGCCATAACGCGGGCGTCGTCGAGCGTGCGGCTCCAGATGACGACCGGCGGAACCGGACGCTCGCTTTCCCAATCGCCGGCGACGGCTTGCGCGGCCCGCGCCACCGCGGCCTCGATGGTCTCGGCGTCGGCGGAGGCAAGACCGTCTCCGGTTTCGAGGTCGCGCAAGGCGCGGTCGAGAACCAAATGAACGAGATCGCCGATCCCGAGCGCGTCGAGCACGAGCGGTTCGGCGCTGCTCTGCGGTTCACGCCATCCGAAGGCATAGACCCAAACGAAACTCAGCGGATTGCGCAGCAGGCGGCGCAGCGAGCTGGCCGACTGGGTGCGGCCGAGGATGGCGAGAACGAGCGGATGATCCGCCCGCACGAGCCCGTCATGGGGAGTGATCTCGGCCTGCCGCCAGTCGCGCCAGCAGCCCTGCGCGCCGACCGCTTGCGGATCGGCGGCGAACTCCTGGGGCCGGGCCATGAGGCGGTCTGTTTCGCTGAAGGCGTGCGCCGGCGTCGCGTTGCGGCGCAGATAGGTTTCGTCGCCACGCCCGGCGAGCAGAGGGCTGCGACCCAGGAGACGCCCGTCGCTGTCGCGCCGGGCGCGCGACAGAACGACGGTATCGGCCGTCGTGGCGAGGATCGTCTCGAAATCGCGTCGGTCGGCGAGATTGACCGGCAGTGGATCGAGCACCGGGGTCGGGATGATATGGTCCGGGATCAGGCGGTCCTCGGCGATCCCGCGCGGCCAGCGCGAGGAATTGAGGCCGAGGAGCCGCACGAAGCGGCGGGGCGACGCGGCGAGCGCGCTGGCGGGCATCCAGGCGACGCATACGCACGCTTCCAGCCCGTCGTCCTGCTTCAGGAGTTCCAGCGTCGCGTCGATCGAGGCGGCGGGGCCGGCGAGCAGCGCCTTGCGCCAGATCGCGAGCGCGCGGCCCTTGAGGAAGGCTTTTCCGATCTCGCCGGCGGCGTCCGGCCCTTTCGCCAGAGTCTCGACCGCTGTGCGCAGCGCCGGAACATGGTCGGCGCCGTCGGGCCAGTCTTCCGGCGTCAAGCGGACCAGCAGGCGGTTCCACGCGCCCGGCGTCGAGAGCGGCGCATCGGTCGGCAGGACCCGCAGCCAGCCTTCGGGCAGGGTCTCGAATGGCCCGCTGTCCCGGCAGAGCGCCGCGAGGCGCCGCAGCCGGGATTGCGACAGGCCGCGGACCACGATGTCGGCCAGCGCCGCGGCCGACTGGCCCTCGCGGGTCGTGACGGTGCGGACGCCGTGGACGAAGTGCAGGTCGATGTTGGCGTCGGCGCGCAGGGCCAGGAAATGATCGTCATAGTCGGCGGGCGATGCGGTCGCGATGGCGATCTCCGAGGGCGAGACGCCAGTTGCGAGCAGGCTGCGCGCCCAGCGCATCGCCTCGATGGCCTCGTGATAGGCGGTCGCGGCGCTGACGGCGCTGATCCCTGGCGTTTGCGCCGGTGCGCGCGTGATCGTGATGCCGGTGCCGTCCAGCCATGCGGGAACGCTCCTCGGGCCGGCAGTCCACTGCACCGGGATATGGGCGGTGAGGGCCTGGAGCAGCGGCCGCCAGCAGGGCGAGAGTTCGGTAAGGCCGACGATCTCCATCGGGCCGAGGACCGCCGGCGCATGAGCAATGCGGGCGGTCGCGGCTGCAACGATGTCGAGAGGCCGCATCATGCCGGGCGGAAGCTGGTCGAGGACGGCCGCTTCCAGCCGCGCGATGGCGTCGAGACGGGAATGATCCGCCGCGCGTGCGGCAAGATCGATGCCGGCGCGCCAGGCTTTGTGGAGCGTGTCGGCTGCCGCGTCGATCATGCCGGGAAGAGCCTTGATGCTCTCCAGCTCGCCCATCGGCGTGGCTGGGAGGGCCGACTGGATGGCCGCGCGCAGGCTCTCGTCATCGATAGGGCGGGCGAAGCCGCCCGCCAGCCGGACGGCGGCCTGCTCGAACGACATGATCTGGAGGCCATGACGACCGCCACGACCCGCCGCCAGGCGGCTCTCTCGCATGGCGAGGCGACCGTGAACGACCAGGGTGGATCGATGCGCGATGCTCACTGCCGTCCTCCTTCCGGGCGCTGCTCAGGGCTGGGCGCCGGGCCAGCAATCTGACGTTCCAAGCTGTGCTGCCGCATGTTTCGCCCCCCTCCGCGTCCGATCGCCCATTGACGAAAGCCCATAATGGAAATAATAATTACACGGACTATGATGGATTGTCCATATAGTTTTTACTCTCACTGACGCGAGGCGGAAGCAATGGCAAAGGCCGCAACGGCGTTGAAATGGGGGGTGGGACGCCGACTCGAGTTCATCGAGTTCCGGCTGTTCTGGGAGGGTTCGATCAACCGTGCCAACCTCGTTGAGGCGTTCGGCGTGTCGGTGCCGCAGGCGTCCAAGGATTTGACGCTCTATCAGGAGCGCGCGCCGGGAAACATGGAATATGACACCCGCGCCAAGCGCTATGTCGCCGCCGAAAAGTTCGTTCTGCGCTTCCTTGAGCCGGACCCCTACATCTATCTCTCGCAGCTCCGCTCGGTCGCCGAAGGGGCCGTGCCCGCGAGCGATTCGTGGATTGCGGCGCTTCCCAGCGTCGATGTTGCGTTGACCCCCAGGCGGGACATCGACATCGAGGTTCTACGCAAGATTCTCGACGCCACTCGCGAGGGCGTCTCCATCGACATCTTCTATCAGTCGATGAACAAGGTGCGGCCGGACCCCATTTGGCGGCGGATCACGCCGCACGCCTTCGGCTATGACGGGTTCCGCTGGCACGCGCGGGCCTATTGCCACCTTGAGCACAAGTTCAAGGACTTCCTGCTGCCGCGCATCCTCGAAGTCGGTGGGAAGGGCGAGCCTGGGGAAGCCGGCGAGGGGGACTGGCTTTGGAATAACTATTTCGATGTCATCATCGGCCCGCATCCGGGGCTTACGGCGAGCCAGAAGAAGGTCGTCGCCAAGGATTATGGGCTGGATCAGGGAAATGGTGTGCTCTCGATACGTTACGCGATGCTCTTCTATGTTTTGAAGCGTCTGGGTTTGCTTGGTGACGCCGCGAAACAGAGCGCCCATACGCAGCATATCGTAACGATAAACCGCAAAGAAACTGAGGCTGCGCTTGAGAAGGCGGAGTTTCAGCTATGAGCGAATTGGGGGGCGCCGGCTAATGGCGGCAAGGCTTGAGGAAATAAAGAACGGCGCATCCGTGCGGGGCATTGCTTCGGCGCAGGCCGTGCATGTGATCTCGGTGGACTGGATCGGCGATCAGGCGATCAGCGTCGTTTTTCGCGATCACAATGGCACGGTGGCCGAGGCCGTTCTTTATCGGGACGACGAGCACCGGCTTGAGGTCGAGCAGAGCGGACGGCCATGGTCGTTCGACGCCGACGGCGCGTTGCTGCGTCTGGTGACGGAAGCCAACCGCATCAAGCTGGCGCACTATTTCGACCCGTATCTGGCGATCCACACGAGTCTGGTCGATCCGCTGCCGCACCAGATTTCGGCGGTCTATGGCGAGATGCTGCCACGGCAGCCGCTTCGCTTCCTCCTCGCCGACGATCCCGGCGCCGGCAAGACGATCATGGCCGGGTTGCTGATGAAGGAGCTGATTGCCCGCAGCGATCTCGAACGCTGCCTAGTCGTCGCGCCGGGCAGCCTGGTCGAGCAATGGCAGGACGAACTCGGCCAGAAGTTCAATCTCGAGTTCGACATCCTCTCCCGCGACATGATCGAGAACTCGCGGTCGGGCAATCCGTTCAGCGACCGGGATCGGCTGATCGTCCGCCTCGACGTGCTGGCGCGCAACGAGGAGCTTCAGGAGAAGCTCATGAGCGCGCGCGAATGGGATCTGATTATCTGCGACGAAGCGCATCGCATGTCGGCCACCTATTTCGGCGGCGAGGTCAAATACACGCGGCGCTATCAGGTCGGCCAGAAGCTCGGTCAGGTCTGCCGGCACCTGCTGTTGATGTCGGCGACGCCGCACAACGGCAAGGAAGAGGATTTCCAGCTCTTCATGGCTTTGCTCGACGGCGATCGGTTCGAGGGCCGGTTCCGCGATGGCGTCCATTATGCCGACACCGAAGACATGATGCGGCGGCTGACCAAGGAGGAACTGCTCAAGTTCGATGGCCGGCCGCTCTTCCCCGAGCGGCGGGCGCGCACCGTCAAGTATCAGCTCTCGGAAGGGGAAGCCGCGCTCTACACCGCCGTCACCGAATATGTTCGCACCGAGATGAACCGCGTGCAGCGCTTCGCCGAAGGTGACGGGAAGAAGCGCAATAATGTCGGCTTCGCCTTGCAGATTCTTCAGCGGCGTCTCGCCTCATCGCCAGCCGCCATCTACCAGTCCCTCAAGCGCCGCCGCGAGCGGTTGGAGAACGAGCTGGGCGAAGCGCGCCTTGCCGCCAAGGGCCGACGGGCCGGCGCGAGCGAACCGACGATCAACGCCGACATGCTGGGCAACATCGAGGAATATGGCCAGGAAGAGATCGACGAGCTTGAGGATCTGATCTCCACGGGCGCGACGACGGCCGAGACGGTCGAGCAGCTCGCCCTGGAAGTCGAGACGCTGAAGGGCCTGGAGACGATGGCGCTCGGCGTGCTGCGCTCGGGCGTGGATACGAAGTGGAGCCAGCTCAATCGTATCCTCGACGACGATCTGATGGTCGACGCGGCCGGCAATCGCCGCAAGCTGATCATTTTCACCGAGCCCAAGGACACGTTGCACTACCTGCTCGACAAGGTGCGGGCGCGGCTCGGCAATCCCGAGGCCGTGGAGGTGATCCACGGCGGCGTTTCGCGTGAAGAGCGGCGCAAGGTCGTCGAGCGCTTCATGCAGGACAAGGACATGCTGGTCCTGATCGCCAACGACGCGGCCGGCGAGGGTGTGAACCTTCAGCGCGGCCACCTCATGGTCAACTACGATCTGCCGTGGAACCCGAACAAGATCGAGCAGCGGTTCGGCCGCATCCACCGCATCGGCCAGACCGAGGTTTGCCACCTCTGGAATCTCGTCGCGGCCGATACGCGCGAGGGCGAGGTTTACGCGCGGTTGCTCGAAAAGCTGGAGGCTGCGCGCGAGGCGCTGGGCGGCCGTGTCTATGACGTGCTCGGCGAATTGTTCGACGGCGTGGCGCTCAAGGACTTGCTGTTCGAGGCGATCCAGTATGGCGAGCAAGAGGACGTCAAGGCGCGCCTCTTCCAGCAGGTGGATGGCGCTGTCGACCAGGCAAATCTGCTCGAGTTGCTGCGTCGCCGCGCTCTGACCAACGACACCATGCCGGAGGCGAAGGTCGAGGAACTGCGGCTCGAAATGGAGCGGGCCGAGGCGCTGCGCCTACAGCCACATCACATCCAGAGCTTCTTCGTCGAGGCGTTCCAGCATCTGGGCGGCCGGATCAAGCGCCGCGAGGAAGGGCGTTGGGAAATCACCCATGTCCCGGTGCGTATCCGCGAGCGGGATCGCCAGATCGGGACCGGCGCCCCGCTTCAGACCCAGTATGAGCGGATCTGCTTCGAGAAGGACAAGATCAATCAGCAGCCGGTCGCCGCCTTCGTCTGCCCCGGCCATCCGCTGCTCGAAGCGGTGATCAGCCTGATCCGCGAGCAGTATGAGCAGATCATGCGGCAGGGCGCGATCCTGGTGGACGACACCGACGCCGGCGATGGGCTGTCGGCGATTTTCCTGCTGGAGCACACGGTCCAGGACGGACGTGTCACCAGCGCCGGCAAGCCGCATGTGATTTCGCAGCGCCTCCAGTTCGCCGCGATCGACAAGACCGGAAACACCGTCAACGCTGGCATCGCACCGCATTTGAATCTGCGCCCCGCCAAACCGGAGGAGGTCGCCAGCGTGAGCGACCTTCT
The DNA here is from genome assembly GCF_002868735.1 of Niveispirillum cyanobacteriorum. Classification (GTDB taxonomy): domain Bacteria; phylum Pseudomonadota; class Alphaproteobacteria; order Azospirillales; family Azospirillaceae; genus Niveispirillum; species Niveispirillum cyanobacteriorum. The sequence continues at coordinate 468,118 of NZ_CP025613.1, forward strand.
GGACGAGAGCTGGCTGACCGCCGATCTGGAAAAGGCCGCGATCCGGTTTGCGACGGTCGAACTGGCGCAAGGCCATGTCGCCGAGGTCAAGGCGCGGCGCCTGCCCGAGATCGAAAAGGTCGAGCAGGAAGTTCGCGCCCGGCTGAAGAAAGAGATCAACTACTGGGACTCGCGCGCCTTCGAGCTGAAGGAGGAGGAGCGCGCCGGCAAGAAGACGCGCGTGAACTGGCAGAACGCGCAGCGCCGGGCCGAAGACCTGGCGGATCGGCAGAAGCGCCGCATGGACCAGCTTGAACGGGAACGGTTCATCTCATCGCAGCCGCCGCGCGTGCGCGGCGGCATGGTCGTCATCCCGCGGGGCCTGTTGGAAGCACGTCAGACGTCAAGCGTCCCGGACCATTTCGCGGAAGACCCCGCTGCGCGCCGGGCGATCGAGCTGGCGGCGATGGAAGCCGTCATGGCGGCCGAGCGGGCGCTGGGCAATGAGCCGGCCGACGTCTCCGACCAGAAGATCGGCTACGACATCGCTTCCCACGATCCGAAGGCGGGGCATCTGCGCTTCATCGAGGTCAAGGGGCGGATCGACGGCGCCGACAGCGTGATGGTCACGCGGCAGGAGGTCATCACCTCGCTGCACGAGCCGGATAAGTTCATTCTCGCCATCGTGTCGGTCGCCGCGGGTTCCGCCCATGCGCCGCGCTATGTGCGCGGCCCTCTGGTGGAGCGGGAACCGTCGTTCCTCGAAACCGCGATCCAGTTTGACCTCCGACGCCTGCTGGAGCGGGCGCAAGAGCCGGCATAGGGGGCGAGATGACCGGCATTTCGGATTTTTCCATCCTGGCCCCCGTGCCGCTGGAGCACCTTCAATCCGGGCGCGCAATCGCCAGCGCCACGGGTTTCGTCGCCTTCGGATCGCGGAAGTGGGAGCTGTTTCGCAAGGTCGATGAACTACGCGGTGGCGCGCGCGTGCCGGTCCTGATCTATCCGTCGCACGAGGACGTGGCCGCCAAGCTCAGTTTTGTGGTGTCCTGGCTGGGTTGGTATGTCGGCTGCGAGGAAAGCGGAAACGGCAAACATTCAAAGGGAATGGCGCATCGCCCGCCGACGACAGGCCAATATACGTCCGACAATCAAGGCCACTGGGCGGTGTTCTGGCACGTTTGCGATCTGTACGAGCTCCCGGCCGCGCAACGGTTGCCGATTTCCGCCATCCAGACCGTCAAGGGCGGCTGGCGCAAGACAGCCCCGCCGCGCGGACCCGAACTGGTCGCCACGCCATCGACGCTGGAGGTGCCGCTATGAGCGCGGGCCGCCAGATCGAGACCATCCTCGCCGATCCTCCCGACTATTTCCGGTCGATCCAGGAACGCGCCACCAAGCGCTGGGACCAGCTTGAGGCGGACCCGGAGCTTGCCGGGCCTTGGCACCAGCTCTTCAAGCAGGTGCAGAGCCCCCGTCATATCCTGTCCGAGCTGCTCCAGAACGCCGATGATGCCGGCGCCAGCGAAGCGCGGGTTTCGATCGAGAACGACCGCTTCGTGTTCGAGCACAATGGCGAGGACTTCATCGAGGCCCACTTCGCTTCGATCTGCCGCTTCGGCTATTCCAATAAGCGCGCGCTGCACACGATCGGCTTCCGCGGGATCGGATTCAAGAGCACGTTCAGCCTGGGCGATCGGGTCGAGCTGTTCACGCCGACCTTGGCCGTGGCCTTCGAGCGAGCGCGGTTCACCGAGCCCCACTGGATCGATAGCCGCTACCAGACATCGGGAACCACGCGCGTCGAAGTGGCGATCGCCAACCCGCTGCTGCGCCGCGAGGTCGAGAAGAACCTCGACGAGTGGCTGAAGAGCCCGGTGTCTTTGCTGTTCTTCAAGAAGATTCGTCGCCTGCGGATTGGCGACAGCGAGGTGCATTGGCAAAGTCTCGGGCCTGGCCCCATCGCCGAGAGCGAATGGATGGCTTTGGATGAGAAAGCGGATGATCCGTTCCTCCTCGTGCGGTCGGGGGAGGAAGCCTTCCCGGCCGAAGCGCTCGATGAGATCCGCAAGGAGCGGATGCTGGGGGCCGAGGACAGCGGCGATTTCCCGCCCTGCCGCGTGGAGATCGTGCTGGGCGCGAAGGGCCGGCTCTATGTCGTGCTGCCGACCGGCGTGGAAACGACGCTACCTTTCGCCTGCAACGCGCCCTTCATCCAGGACCCCGCTCGTCTCAAGATCAAGGACCCGGAGACATCGCCGACCAACCGCTGGCTCCTGAACCGCGCTGGAGAATTGGCCGCCAGCGCCATGATGGAGTGGCTGGAGCAGACGAAGACCAGCGCGCGGGATCGGGCGGACGCCTATGGTCTGCTGCCCGACGTCGACCGCGAGGCGACCACGCTCGAAGGGGCGTGCGGCGCGATCGTCGAACTGGCGTTTGACGCGGCCATCGAAGACCGACCGATGCTTCTGACCGAAGAGGGACGGCTGGTCGACGCCAATGCCGCGATCACCGTGCCGCGGCCTGTCTTCGACATCTGGCCGGCTGACCAGGCCATGGCGCTGCTCGACGCCAAATCCCGGCCGGCGCTGTGCCAGCATGTCTCGGCCAAGAACCGGACCAAGCTGGTTCACTGGGGTCTGGTCGAGGAGTTCTCGAAATCCGATTTGCTCGAGCGCCTGCGCAGCAATCATCTGCCGCGGCCCGCGACCTGGCGGCACCTGTTGAACCTGTGGGCCTATATTGCGCCCGAGGTGACGGGTTGGCAGTGTCACGACACCGACGGCCTGCGGATCGTGCCTGTGCAAGGCAAGGAGGTGCTCTACGCGGCGTCGGAGATCGTTCGGCTCGGCGAGAAGAAGCTGCTTCAGTCGGAAGAGGATTGGGAGTTTCTCGCCAGCCATCTGATCGTCCTCAACCAGAACTGGACCCGGTTCCTCGCCGAACAGCGCCGTGACAAGGGGGAGGGAGAGAACCGCAACGACCCGATTGAAGCGGCCTTCGCGGTGCTGGAGGAGATCGGCCTCGAAGGAACGAGCGACGTCAACGCCGTGATCGAGCGGGTCGCTGCCGACTATTTCGCGGACGGCCAGCCGAAGCTCGCCGAGTGCGTCCAACTCGCCCAGATCGCGGCCAAGCTGGGCGTCACCATTGGCGACTCTTTCCGGTATGCCTGCGCCGACCTGAAACTTCGACCGATCGGCAAGGGGGTGTTGTTCGACGAGAATGGCGCGCTCGAGGAGTTGCTGCCGGAGTCCGTCCGAAAGACGCAGCTCCTTCACGGTGACTATGTGGCGAGCTTCAAATCCTGCACGCGGGAAGATTGGCTGCGCTGGGTATCGTCGGGCCGTTCGGGGCTTCAGACGATGGCGCCGCTCGCGCAGAAGCGGACCAGCCTCTACGGACGCCAGCGCGCGGTGACGGAGGCGCAGGCGCGCGGCCAACGCCAGGCGCTCTACTATGCCTATGTCACGGAGAGCTTCGTTCTCGATGACTGGGACTTCCCCGCCGATTACTGGCGGCATTGGGAGGCGTTGTCGAAGGCCGATCCCGGCATCTGGGCCAAGGTGGTTGGAAAGATTCTGGAACAGCGCGACGCCTACTGGTCGCGGGCGTCGAGCGCTCGCCTGTTGCAGGTGGCGACCACCGGATCGACGCGATCGGTCAGTTCGGAGCCGTTGCTGGCGGACTGGTTGCTGAAGTTGCGGGCCAAGCCCTGCCTTCCTGACATCCGCAACATGATCCAGCTTCCGGCCGACCTGGTGCGCAGGACACCGGAGACGGAGGCACTGATCGACGTCGAGCCCTTCGTGCATGGCTTGCTCGATCGGGAAACGACGCGCCCGCTGCTTGATCTTCTCGGTGTCCGCAGCACGCCGAGCGGTCCCGGACGCTTGCTTGACCGCCTGCGCGCCCTGGCGAAATCCGACAAGGCCCCGGCGCATGAGGTCGAGAAATGGTATCGCCGCCTGGATCAGATGCTCGACGGGTGCTCGACTGCTGACGCGCAGAACATCAGGAATGCCTTCAAGGCTGAGAAGCTGATCCTCGCCCAGGACGGGACGTGGGCGACGTCCGGCGGCGTCTTTCTGGCCGGGGACGAAGAGGATGTTCCCGGCGCGGCGGTCGTGCGCGCTTCCGTGCTCGACCTCAGCCTGTGGCACCGTATCGGTGTCGCCGACCGCCCCTCCGCGGATCTGGCGCTGCAATGGCTTGGGACGTTGGCCTCGGGGAAAGCGCTCTCGGCCGACGACGCCAGGCGTGTTCGCACCTTGCTGGTCCGATACCCGATCCGCATCTGGGAGGAGCGCGGGCACTGGCTGAACCTCGTGGGCGAGTGGGCGCCGGTCGATACGCTTGCCTATGGCCTGAGCATGCAGACCCTGTTCCGGTGGAGCCATCTGCACGAATGGGTCAAGCGCAAGACCGCCGATTTTCAGCGGCTGTCGGGGGAGACCGTGCAGGCGCCGCCCTTCTCGGCGTTGCCGGCTTTGTCGGACCTCGTCGAGGAGCATTTCAACCAGCCGTCGCTGCTGGCCGGCATCGAAGATCGCCGCGCCTGGCTGACGGCGTTCGGAACCCAACTCGCGCGGATCGAGCTTGCCGATGCCGCCGAGACCGAGCGCGTGCGGGCGCTGGCGGAAGCGATCGCGGCGACGAGCTGGGTCCAGACCCCCAAGCTGGAGGTCATTCCCTATCTCGACGGTGTGCCCGCCGGAACGGCTCGGCTCGCCGACATCCTATGGCTCGACGGCAAGCTGTTCGTCAGCCCGCTATCCAAGGCCAAGCTGGCGAAGCGGGTCCCGGAAGAGATCGGCAGGAGCCTAAGCGCGGATATTCGCGCGGCCCTGGCCTATGCGTTCGAGCGCTCGCCCGAGGACATCCGGGAATATCTCGAGGAAAACTTCACTCTGGGGCTTGAGCAAATGGTCGCCGCGCCAATCGTCGAGGCCCAATCGGCCGCCGCTCCCGGCGATGACGATGGTGGCGACGAGATTGCTGAAGGCGCGGGCGACGACGCCGAGCCGGTCGATGCGGACGATCTCCACCTGGCGGAGGAGGACGAGCCCGCGACGCTCCCCGAACCCACGCCTCCCACGGGAGAGCCAGATCGCGAGCTGATCGAAACGGAGGTTGCGACCAGGCCGCGCGCCGCGCCGAAGCCCCCGCGCCCGAGCGTCATGGCGCGCTTTGCGTTGGCCCAGGGCTACAAGGTCGACGGCGAGGATCGCTTCTTCCATGCGGACGGGAGCTGGATCGGCCGCGGCAACGGCGCGCGCTTTCCGTGGGAGCGCCGCTCGGCGAGCGGCGAAGTTCTGCGCCACTATTATCCAAAGGACCACTGCCTGGAGCACGAACCGCTCCAACTTGAAGCGGACGTCTGGGGTCTGCTCGACCAGAAGCCGGACCTCTATTCGTTCATTCTCATCAACCCCGAGGGTGATGCCGTCGAAATGACGGGCGCCCGCCTGCGCGCATTGCGTGACGGTGGCGAACTGACAATTCACCCTGCAACTTACAGGCTTGTTTATGACCTCGACGAATAACGCCAAGAAGAAATTGATCGAGGTTGCGATACCCCTCGAAGCGATCAACGCCGCCTCGGCGCGGGAGAAGTCGATCCGGCACGGGCATCCTTCCACGCTGCATCTGTGGTGGGCGCGCCGGCCGCTGGCAGCGTGTCGGGCGGTGCTGTTCGCTCAGCTTGTCGATGACCCATCGGGCTATGCGGACAAGCTGCTAGACGACCCAAAGATCCACAAGCAGGCGGAGGCGGACCTTGCCGTGCGCCTCAAGGTGTGGCGCGACCGCAAGGCCGATGCGCAGGGGAACGTGCCAGACACGCCTGAGCCGACACTGGAGGATTGCGCGGCGGACATCGAGCGCAAGCGGCTGTTCGGGATCATCGAGGAGCTGGTGTTGTGGGAGAACTCAACCAACGAAGAGGTGCTGGAGCGCGCCCGGGCCGAAATCCGGCGGTCCTGCGGCGGCGATCTGCCGCCGGTTTATGATCCGTTCTCGGGCGGTGGTTCGATTCCGCTTGAGGCGCAGCGTCTCGGGTTGCCCGCCTATGGGTCCGACCTCAATCCGGTCGCGGTGATCATCGGCAAGGCGATGATCGAGATCCCGCCTAAGTTCAAGGACAAGGAGCCGATCCATCCCGGCGCGAAGGACCGGCAATTCTACCGCAACGCCGAGGGCCTGGCCGAAGACGTCAAATTCTATGGGGAATGGATGCGTGAGAAGGCGTGGGAACGCATCGGGCATCTCTATCCACGGGTGGACCTGCCGAAGGAGCATGGTGGCGGCAAGGGGACCGTGATTGCTTGGATCTGGACGCGAACGGTGCCAAGCCCAGACCCAGCGTTCGCCGATGTTCAGGTGCCGATTGCGTCGAGCTTCTTGCTGAGCTCGAAGGCCGGGAAAGAGGCTTGGGTTGAGCCGATCGTTGATCGACACGCCAAGACAATCACTTATCGAGTTAGATACGGCGGCACGAAGGCAGAAATTGCCAACGCGAAAGAGGGTACGAAGGCTGGGCGTGCTGTCTTTCGGTGCCTTTTCTCAGATACCCCGATTTCGGGGGCTTACGTCGATAAGCAGGCAACTGCGGGCAAGATGAGCCAAGCGCTTATGGCGATTGTCGCTGAGGGCAAAGGCGGCAGAATTTATGTAGGTGCAGGCGCGATTGAACAGTCAGAGGCTATAACTTCTGCATCAGAATTGGCGCGAACGTTCGATTCTACTCACTTAGAGGTTCCGTGTCGCGGTACGTTTGCCAGCAACGCTCAAGGTCGAAGATATGGTTTTAATACCTTCGCAGACTATTTTACAGATCGCCAAAGGGTCGCGCTGCTGACATTTAGCGAATTGCTCAAGGATGTCAGGGGGGAAATTCAAAGCGCCGCTGAAGCTAAGGGGTTAAAGACAGGAAAAGAACAACTTGCAAATGGCGCAAGCGGGGCCTTCGCTTATGCCGAAGCAGTCAGCATTTATCTTGCCTTTGCTATTTCAAAACTAACGAATTTAGGATCAAGCGTCACTAGTTGGATGAGCGATCGTGGCGCGCTGCGCGAAACTTTCGCGCGCCAAGGAATTCCAATGGCCTGGGATTTCGCTGAGGTTAACTTCTTTTCGGACTCAGCCGGAAACTGGCTCACACCTATCGATAAGATTTCGAAGGTCGTTGCAGAGCTTCCAACTGAACATGATGGAAAAATATTTCAATCATCGGCAACTGAAGCGCCATACCCTGCGGGGGTGGTTATTTCCACTGATCCACCATACTATGACAATATTGAATATGCAGATCTCTCGGATTTCTTTTTCGTTTGGCTCCGCCGGTCGTTGTTGGATGTTGACCCTTCACTTTTTGGAATCTTGTCGACTCCAAAAGCTGAGGAACTCGTCGCAACCCGAAACAGATACGGCACCCAGGAAGCTGCGGATTCATTTTTCTTAGATGGAATGAGTGCAGCAGTCGGACGAATGGCCGAGCACGCTTCTGAGGCGTTCCCAACCACCATTTACTACGCATTTAAACAAAGTGAAGTTGAGCAAGAGGGGGTCAGCTCAACTGGTTGGGCAACTTTCTTGCAGGCCGTGATCAATGCTGGGTTTTCGGTTGTTGGCACTTGGCCGGTCCGTACCGAAAGTCCTGGAAGGATCGTTGCGACAGGGACCAACGCTCTTGCAAATTCGGTCGTCTTAGTTTGCCGTAAGAAGGACACCACGGCGGAGGTCATCACCCGCGCAGAATTTATCCGCGCATTGAAACGTGAACTTCCGCCGGCAATCGCTGAGCTTCAGGCTGCCAACATCGCGCCGGCTGATATGCCGCAATCGGCCATCGGCCCCGGCATGGGTGTGTTCTCGCGCTACAAGACTGTCCTCGAATCCGGTGATAGCCCGATGAGCGTGAAGACCGCGCTTCAACTCATCAATCGGGAACTCGACGAATATCTCGGCGGCATCCAGGGTGAGTTCGACGCGGACACACGGTTTGCGATCACTTGGTTCGAGCAGAACGGGACAAGCAAGGGCGACTACGGCATCGCCGACAATCTCGCCCGCGCCCGCGGCATCTCTGTCGATAGCGTCAAGCACGCCGGAATTGTTGAGAGTGCCGCAGGCAAGGTCCGCATCCTCGCGCGCGACGAACTCGACGACGATTGGGACCCAGAAGACGACCGCCACCTGACGGTGTGGGAGTGCCTTCAACACCTTGTTCGGCAGCATGAGAAGGACGGCATTTCCCACGATACCGCCGTCCTGCTGAAGAAGATCAACATTCAGGCCGAGGCCGTGAAGGATCTCGCCTACTGTCTCTACGACATCAGCGCCAACAAGCGGAAGGATGCGAAGGAGGCCACAGCCTACAACGCCCTGATCGCCGACTGGACCGAGCTGACGAGGGCAGCGGCGGCTATCCACGACACGAGCGGCGATCGTCAGATCCGGCTGGATATTTAAGGGGGAACGGAACGTGGCAAAAAGCACCCGCCAATATGTGTTTGAAGGGATGGAGCTGCTGCCTTCGGCGCTGATCCCATTCGTCGAAAAGCGGCTTGAAACCTCGCTCAAGGGGCACTGGCAGGTCCAGGTTCTGGAGAAGCTGCCGAGCCTGCGTCCCAACAGCAACGGCGAGGTCGGCTGGGATCAGGCTGCGCTGTTCAACGCGATGGATCGCTTCTGGAGCGAGGCGTTCAAGGCGGTTCTCGGCCGCGCCGAACGCTCGCTGGTCAATGAACTGGGCGACGTCCGCAACAAGCTCTCGCACAACGAGACCTTCACCTACGACGACGCCGAGCGCGCGCTCGATTCCATGCGTCGCCTGATGGAGGCGATCAGCGCCGGCGAGACGGCCGAGCAGCTCGGCAAGATGCGCGACACCATCCTGCGCACGAAGTTCACCGAGCTTCAGCGCAATGAGGAGCGGCGGAAAACCCAGCGCCTCGAAATCTCGGTCGAGACGGTGGCGGGGCTTTTGCCTTGGCGGGAGGTGGTCGAGCCGCACCAGGATGTCGCCACCGGCGAGTTCCAGCAGGCCGAGTTCGCGGCCGACCTCGCCAAGGTGCATTCGGGCAGCGCGCCACCGGAATACCGCGACCCGCGCCAGTTCTTCAGCCGCACCTATCTGACGGAAGGCTTGAGCGCGCTGCTGATCGGAGCTGCGAAGCGGCTGTCCGGCACCGGCGGCGATCCGGTCGTCGAACTGCAAACCAACTTCGGCGGCGGCAAGACACACTCGATGCTGGCGCTCTATCACATGGCGGGGCCGACGCCGGTGCAGGACCTCTCTGGCCTGGACCAGTTGCTCGAAAAGCAGGGGCTCAGCGTGCCGAAGGCCATCAACCGCGCCGTGCTCGTAGGCACATCGCGGGGGCCGCAGGACGTGCTCCACGGCGAGGGCGACCGGAAAATCCGCACGACCTGGGGTGAACTCGCCTGGCAGCTCGGCGGCGCCGACGCCTACGCGATGGTGGCGGAGAATGACGCCAGCGGCATCGCGCCAGGCTCGAACCTGCTTGAGGCGCTTTTCAAGAAGTATGCGCCGTGCCTGATCCTGATCGACGAATGGGTCGCCTATCTGCGGCAAATCTACAAGGTCGAGGGGCTGCCGTCCGGGTCGTTCGATGCGAACCTGTCCTTCGTCCAGTCGCTGACCGAGGCGGTCAAGGCCAGCCCCGGCACGCTGCTGGTCGCTTCCTTGCCGGCCTCGCAGATCGAGGTGGGTGGTGAAGGCGGGCAGGAAGCGCTGGCGCGCCTCAAGCAGACCTTCAGCCGGGTGGAATCCTCGTGGCGGCCGGCGAGCCAGGAAGAGAGCTATGAGATCGTCCGGCGGCGGCTCTTCAAGGACATTCCCGGCGACAAGTTCCATCACCGTGACAACACGCTAAAACAGTTCGCCAAGCTCTATCGGGAGAACGCCAACGATTTCCCGCAGGGCTGCGCGGACGAGGACTATCGGCGCAAGCTGGAGAAGGCTTATCCGATCCATCCCGAGCTGTTCGACCAGCTCTATACGAGCTGGGGCTCGCTCGAAAAGTTCCAGCGCACGCGCGGCGTGCTGCGCCTGATGGCGCAGGCCATTCACGAGCTTTGGATGAACGCCGATCCGTCGGTGATGATTATGCCCGGCAGCGTGGCGGTGAGTTCTCCGCGCGTGGAGCCGGAACTGCTCCACTATCTCGACGTGAGCTGGCAATCGATCATCGCCGGCGACGTCGATGGCACGGCGTCCACCCCGTATAAGGTCGATCAGTCGGCGCCCAACCTGAACCGCTATTCGGCGACCCGTCGTGTCGCGCGCGCGATCTTCATGGGCACGGCGCCGACGCATCAGCAGCAGAACACCGGCCTCGACGACAAGCAGATCAATCTCGGCGTCGTGCAGCCCGGCGAGCGTCCGGCGATCTTCGGGGACGCGCTGCGGCGGCTCACCAACCAGGCCAAGTTCATGCACGCCGATCTTGGCCGTTACTGGTATTCGATGTCCGCGAGCCTCAACCGCATCGCGGCGGACAAGGCGGCGCAGATCGAGGCGGCGCTCGTCGACGTGACGATTGACGCGGAACTCGGCAAATATGTGAACGGCCTCGCCGATCGCGGGCATTTCGACGCCGTGCAGGTCGCGCCGGCCTCGTCGGCCGAAGTCCCCGATGAAGCAGGCGGAGTGCGCGCCGTCGTGCTGGGCGTCAAATATCCGCACAATGGGCGCGACGGCTCAGACGCGCTCGTCGAGGCGAAGGACATTCTCACGCAGCGCGGCAGCACGCCGCGCGTCTATCGCAACATGCTGGTGTTCATCGCCGCGGAGAGCCGTCAGCTCGATCATCTGAAGGATGCCGTGCGCGCCTCCCTTGCCTGGGGCGAGATTGTCCGCGACACGGAGCGGCTGAACCTCACCCAGAGCGACAGCGCGCTCGCCAAGACGAAACTGGCCGAAGCCAACGAGACGATGAAGACGCGCCTGAAAGAGGCGTGGTGTTATCTGCACTATCCGGCTCAGGAGAGCGCCCAAGCGGATTGGGAGTGGGTGTCCGGCAAGATTCCGGCGCAGGACGGGTTGCTGGCCCGCGCGAGCAAGAAGCTGGTGGCTGAAGAGGGCCTGCTCGTCGAGCTGGGGCCGTCGCGTCTCGATCGTGATCTCCAGAAATACATCTGGAACGACAAGCCGCGGTTGTCGCTCAAGGATCTGCGGGAATATCTCAATCGCTACATCTACCTGCCGCGTCTGAAAGGTCAGGATGTCCTGGTGAAGGCCGTGCAGGCGGCGATCAGCGGCATGCTGCCCGGTCCCTTCGCCTATGCCGAGCGGTGGGACGAAAAGACGGGCACCTATCTGGGACTCGCGATCGAACGTGCGGGCAACGCGCCCGTGGTCATCGACAGCGACAGCGTCATCATCAAACCGAATGAGGCCGAGGCGCACCGTCCGGCGCCGGTGCAACCTGGCCCTGGGGACGCACCTGGAAGCCCTGATGGCGGCACGCCGACGCCCGGCGGACACGATGTAGGCGGTGGGCCGGCGACACCGCCGACGGAGAAGAATCCGACGCGCTTCACCGGCGCCGTGATGATCTCACCGGAGCGGCCGGCGCGGGATATTCATCAGATTGTCGAGGCGATCGTCGAGCAGCTCACCACGCTTCCGGGCAGTCGCGTGAAGTTGAAGCTCGAGATCGAGGCCGATGTGCCTGGCGGTCTGGATCGCGCCAAGGTGAGAACTCTGGTGGAGAACGCCAATACCCTCGGGTTCATAGAGAAGTCTGTCGAGTGAGAGCATAGCAATGGGGGGTGGTCGCGTGGACTGAAACTATATTTGTTCAGGAGTGGGGGAGTCGCCGTGATGTAACTTTCTGCTCGACAGAATAGGAGGGAGGTGGCCCCGCTATGCTCAGGTTGCGTCATATCCAATACTTTGTCACGGCTTCCGAGCAGGGGAGTTTTCGCAAGGCGGCCGCCCTTCTGAACATCCAGGAGTCCGCCGTGAGCCGGCGCATCCGGGATCTTGAGGATCGGCTTGGCGCTTCCCTGTTCCACCGCCATCCCGGCGGGGTTTCGCTTACGGTGGCAGGGCAGCGTTTCCTTCGCCGCGTCCGCGTCGCCCTTCAGCAGATTGAGCTTGGCTTCAACGACGTCGCCGCGATCGGCCGATCCGAGGACGGAATCATCAAGGTTGGAATCTTCTCATCGCTGGCGTCGGGCTTTCTGTTCGAGTTGATGAAGACGCTCGACGACGAGCACCCGCGGGTGGCGGTCGAGCTGATCGAGGGCAATCCGTCGGTCCATGTGGCGGCGGTCCGCCAGCTCCAACTCGATGTGGCGTTCATCACGGGCACGTCCGAATGGCCCGATTGCGAGAGAGAACAGCTTTGGTCGGAGAGGGTGTTCGCCGTCCTGCCCACGGAACACGGCCTGGCGACGAAGCAGACCCTGCATTGGGACGATCTCGCCGGCGAAAACTTCATCGTCAGCAATGCGGCGCCAGGGCCGGAGATCTATGACTATCTGATCCAGCGACTGGCCGGTCTCGGCCACCATCCGAATATCCACCCGCACTCTGTCGGCCGGGATGTCCTGCTGTCGATGGTAGCCATCGGGCGCGGGCTGACGCTGACCAGCGAGGCGACCACAGGGGCTCAGATTCCCGGTATCGTCTATCGCCCGATCATGGGCGAGGTCTTGCCGTTCAGCGCGATCTGGTCGCGCCGGAACGACAATCCGGCCTGCCGCAGGTTTCTGAGCCTCGCCCGGATACTGTCGCAAACCGATCGGCGGGCCGTCAGGCAGGCGGACGCGGTGATGAACCCGCCTGCTTCGCCTTCGCAAAGCCTCGATCTGTCGCCATGAACCGCTCCAGCATGGGAACGATCAGGCGCACCGGATCGGTGGCCGGCTGTCCCGCCTCGCGGCCGAGAATCTCCGCGTAGGTTGTGAGATCGCGGTGAAGACTGGCGGGCAGTTCCAGCGTGATCTTGACCGGCTTGTCGTCGGCGATCGGGCCGAGTTTCAGCTTCGCCATGTCAGCCTCCGTAGGGTTCGAGCACGAGATCGCGCGTGACGATGACGCGGACGGGGAAGCCCGGCCGGATGGTGAGCGTCGGCGCGATGTTGAGCTGGCGCTGGACGATCTGCTGCCCGGTCTGGCTTATGCTGTCGGACGCGCCGTTGCGCAGGGCGCGCACGATGTCGCTTTCCTGCCCGGATGAGCCGGCTTCGGCCCCGACGCTGAGGAGGGTCGAGAGCGCCGCGGCCTTGAACAGCTCGCCCCAGTGATAGTCGACGCCATCCTCCAGCCCGGCATAGCCTTCGGCGTCAGCGCCCGGCTGGCGTTCGAGGACGATGGAGCGGCCGTTCGGGAAGATCAGCCGGTTCCAGACCAGCAGGATGCGGCGCTGGCCGAAACCGACGCCGCTGTCATACTGACCGATGACGCGCGTGCCCTGCGGGATCAGCAGGATGCGCCCGGTGGGGCTGTCGTAGATGTTCTCCGTCACCTGCGCGGTGATCTGGCCGGGAAGGTCGGAGCGGGTGCCGGTGATGAGCGCGGCGGAAATCACCGCGCCGGCCTGAAGCACATTGGCCGATGCGGGTGCGGCGACCCGATCGGGTGAGACCGTGCGTTTGTCGGGCGGCTGGTTGAGGAAAGCGAGCTGGCGATCCTGCGCCGAGGGCGTGGCCGGCTGCGGCGCGAGGCCGAGGCTGGCGAGGTCGGTCGCGGGCGCGGCCGCAGGCGCGGTTGTTGCGGAGCTGGCGGGCCGTGTCTCCGTCGATGAGAACAGACGCGCGGTGCGCGCCGCTTCCAGCTCCTGCGCGCGGCGCTGTTCCTCCGGGCTCGGCCCGGGGGGCGCTGGCGTGGTCATGCCTGGTGCGGGAACCGGTTGGCCGCCATTCTGCGCGTTGAGGATCGGGCGGCCGAGATCGCCGGGCAGCGGCGGGCCGAGTCTGGGAACGCCGCTATAGTCCTTCGGCAGACCGTTCAGTCCATCCGGTGTGCTGCGGTTGTCGGTGGAATAGAGTTCCTGTCCCTGATTGCCGGCGTTGCGGGTCTGGAGCGCATAGAGCAGCGCCCCGCCTACACCGAGGCTGGCGACGAGTCCGAGCCCGGCCAGCACTTTGCGCGACAAGCGGGTGACGCGCGGAGGCTCGGGCCGCAGCCGCATCGGCGCGACCGGCTCGCCGGTGAGCGGCCGGTCGTCGGTCTCGTCGGCCGCGTCCGGCTGCGGCGCCGCATCGGGCGTCCGGCTCTCTTCCCTTTCGGGATTGCGTTCATCGCTCACGATGCCGGCCTCCCATCGGTGCGGGAGATACGCACGCGCTTCTGGGACTTGCCCGCCCCGAACCGCAATTCGGCGGCGGCGAACAGCCGGTCGACGATCATGTAGTTGCCGCGCACGCGGTAGTTCACCAGTTCGGAGGTGTCGCCCTCCGCGCCGACGACGAACAGGGGTGGCATTTCGCCCTGGCCGATGCCGCGCGGAAACTCGATGAACACCTGCCGGCCGTCATCGAACGCGCGCAGCGGCCGCCACGGCGCTCGATCGCCGCTCACATCGTAGCGGAAGTTCACCCGCGCGAGGTCGATGCCGGTGGCGACGGGCTGCGCCGCCTGCGCCTCGGCATTCTGCCGCCGTAGCGCGATGAGCTGGTCCTGCGGATATTGCCAGGAGACCGACGCCATGTAGGTCGAAGGCGTCGAGCGCAGTTCCATATGGTAGGTGCGGCGGTCGGTGTTGATGACGAGGTTGGTGAGCAGTTCGGGCCGCGTCGGCTTGACGAGGATGTGGATCTGCCTGGCGGCGCCTGCGCCGCTTTCGGTATCGCCAATAATCCAGCGCACGGTGTCGCCGGCGGCGACTGGTCCGGCGCCGACGAGCTGCTCGCCAGGCTGGAGCGCGATGTCGGTGATCTGCCCCGGCGAGGCATAAACCTGGTAGAGCGCGCCGTTGACGAAGGGATAGACCTGCATCGAGTTGATGAAGCCGTCGCGGACGGGCTGGACCCGCGCGGCGGCGTTGGCCTGGTTAACGCGCACGGTCGGGTCGGCGGCTTCGGGAACGGGCTTGCCGTCCTTGCCGACCGGCTTCAGCTGACCGGGAAGCGGCAGGGGCTTGGGGAGTTCCACGACCTGCACGGGACTGGGCGGTTCGGTCGCCTGCACGGCGGGCATGGCGTTGTCGTAGGCGATTTCGGGCGGCGGCATATTGCTGGTGGCGCAGCCGGCGAGCGCCGAGGTGCAGAGCAGCACAAGCGGCAAGCCGGACTTACGGAAAGCAGGATTGGCGTGGATGCGGCAAGCCGGCCGCCCTGCACTCCAGGGGGCGGCTTTGCGGAGTGCTGGCGTCATTGTCCAAGCTCCTTCGACCAGTTGATGGCGTTGACGTAGATTCCGAGCGGGTTCTTCTTCAGCGTGTCGGCGTCGCGCGGGGGCTGCACGGCAACAGTCAGAATGGCGGACCAGCGTTCGGTGGAGGCGAGCGAGCCGTCCTGATAGCGGCGCTCGATCCAGGCGATGCGGAAGCTCGACGGCGAGGCGCGGATAACGCTCGACACCTCGACCGCCACCTGTTGCTTGCCGACCTTGGCAAAAGGATCGTTCGACCGGGCGTAGTCGTTGAGGGCGAGCGCGCCGCTCTGGGTCGTGAAGTCGTAGGCGCGCAGCCAGTTCTGGCGCACGATGATCGCGTCGGCGGGAATCGAGCGGACCTGTTCGATGAAGCGCGCCAGGTAGAAGGCGATCTGGGGATCGTTCGGCTGATAGTCGGCCGTCGCCGGCGCAACGGCCTGCGCCTGTCCGAGGCGGTCGACCTGCACCACCCACGGCACGATCGAGCCGTTGGTGGATTGCCAGACCAGCGCGGCGGAAAGGCCCATCGACAGCGCGAGGGAGCCGAAGGCCATGAAGCGCCAGTTGCGGGCCTGCACGCGGGCGGAGCCTATGCGCTCGTCCCAGACCTGGGCGGCGCGTTGATAGGGCGTCTCGGGCTGCGGGGATTTGCCGTAGTGGGTAGCGGGTCGTTTGAACATGGTCAGTCGCCTTCGGAGAGATTGACGGTGGAGCCGGCGCCGTGGCTGTCGCCGCTGCGGACAGCGTGGGCGGCGGCTTGAACGCCGTGCGTCATTTGCTGGGAGCGCTTCATGCGCCTGGCCCAGGCCGGCGGCCCGTCGGTGGTGGAAGCGGCTTGGGAAACGGCTTCGGCTTCGCCGCCGATCGTGCCGGCGGTCGAAGCCCCGCCTGTCGCAGCGAAGGCGGAGCGCGCGCCGGATTGGTAGCTCTGCTTCAAGCTGTCGGCGGCGCGGCCAGCGGCGCGTTTCAGTGGCGAGACGGTGGCCTGTGCGCCCGCGCTGGCGACATTGCGCAGGCCGGATGCGACGGCGGATGCGCCGGTTTGACCGGCTGCACCCAAGCTGTAGGCGGTCGATGCGCCTCCAGCCAAAGCCGCCCCGCCACGGGCGGCGGCGGCAGCGCCGCCCGCAAGAGCCGTGCCGCCGGAAACAGCCGCGCCTGCGGCAGCAGCGCCGGCCGCGATCGCACCGCCCGCGGCCAGGCCGGTTCCGATCGCGGTGCCCGCGCCGAGCTGCGGCCCGCCTGAGACAATGCCGTTGGCGATGCCGGGGCCAAAGATGCCGAGGCCCAGCAGCGACAAGGCGGCGAGCACGATCGCCATCGCGTCGTCGATCGACGGCGTGGCGCCGCCGAAGCCCGTGGTGAACTCGGAGAACAGGGTCGAGCCGATGCCGATGATGACGGCAAGCACCAGCACCTTGATACCGGACGAGATGACGTTGCCGAGCACCCGTTCGGCCATGAAGGCGGATTTGCCGAACAGGCCGAAGGGGATCAGCACGAAGCCGGCCAGGGTGGTCAGCTTGAACTCGATCAGGGTGATGAAGAGCTGGATGGCGAGGATGAAAAAGGCGAGCAGCACTAGCGCCCAGGCGAACAACATGCAGACGATCTGGATGAAGTTCTCGAAGAACGACCAGTAGCCCATCAGGCTGGATATGGAATCGAGCAGCGGCCGTCCGGCGTCGAGGCCGGTTTGCGCCACCTTGCCGGGGCGCAGCAGGTCGGTGACAGTGAAGCTCGTGCCGGACGCCTTCAGGCCGAGGCCGGCGAAGCTCTCGAAGACGATACGGGCGAGATTGTTCCAGTTGCCGATGATGTAGGCGAAAACACCGACGAACAGCGTCTTCTTCACCAGCCGGGCGACGATGTTCTCATCTGCGCCCCAGCTCCAGAACAGGGCGGCGAGCGTCACGTCGATGACGATCAGCGTCGTGGCGATGAAGCCGACTTCCGGTTGCAGAAGGCCGAAGCCGCCATCGATGTAGCTGGTGAAGACCTCGAGGAAATGGTCAATGACGCCGGTGCCGCCCACGATCAGCGCACCTCGGGCCGAGAGGGCTCCGCCTGAATGGCGGGCGTGGCGTCGTCGGGAGCCGCGTCGGCGGGGGCGTTCGGGAACAATGTCGCCGGTCCCGCCGGCGCGGGTGCTGGGGCCGGAGCCGACTGACCGAGGAAACGCTTGCGGTTTTCGTCCCACGCTCGCAGGCAGGACGGATCGCGCGGCCCGGCTTCGCCCATGGCGCTGCACCGCGCCAGCTCCGCGCCGAGCGGATCGCGTTCCGTCACGGTGCGCGTCTGCGCCGTCGGGCTGTTTTGCCGGTCGTCCTTGCGGGTCATCTCGATCGCGGTCGCCGTGACCGCGATCGCGACGAAGACGACAGCGCCGAGGCGCGCGAGGGTCTTGCCGTCCATCGGGTCGCCCTCAGTTGCCGTGGAACATTTGCGCGTTGCCGGGCTGATAGCCGGTTCCCGGCGTCAGGAAGCGGCGGCGCTGTTCGCGGCCCTGTTCGGCGGCGGCGGCCTGTTCGGCCGATTGCAGCGCCTGCGCGCGCCCGTTGGAGGCGATGACGGCGGTGAGGTCGGCGAGCTGCTGGGCCTGGAGGGCGAGGAGCTGGTTGCCGGCCTGTGTCGCCTGCAAGGCGCCCGTCGCCGACTGGCTGGCGCCGACCAGCGCCGACATCTGCGTGCGGTTGGTGTCGATATTGCCGACGACCGTGGCCTGCACACGCATGGCGTCTTGCAGACCGCCCACCGTATTCTGCCAGCGGGTCCTGGCGTCGGCGATCAGTTGCGTGTCCGACGCCGACATCGACACATTGGCGTATTTGGTCTGGAACGCCTGGTCGATCTGCTGGACGTCGTAGGCGATGTTCTGAGCCTGCTGGAGCAGTTGCTGCGTGCGCTGCACCGACTGCTGAAGCTGTTGCAGCGACGAATAGGGCAGGCTCGCCAGATTTCGGGCCTGATTGATGAGCATCTGCGCTTCGTTCTGAAGCGAGGTGATCTGGTTGGTGATCTGCTGAAGGCTACGGGCGGCCGTCAGCACGTTCTGCACATAGTTCGTGGGGTCGAACACGGTCCATTGGGCCTGCGCCGGCGTCGCCAGCATTGGGGTGAGCGCGACTGGGGCGAGGAGCAGCGCGGCGGCGAGCCGCGCCGCGCGGGAGCGAGGCAAGGTCATGGCAGTTTCTCCTTCAGGGTGAGCGTTGGAATGAGGTCGGCCGCCCAGCCGAGATCGCGGTGGCGGAGCCAAGCGACGAGAAAGCCGGCCTGCCCGTGTTCGGCGAGCAGCCGTGCGATCGCGGATTGGTCGGTCTTGGCAGAAGCAGCGCAGAGCGCGAGGGCGACGTCCGACAGCCCCAGCTCAAACAGGCGATTGCCGCGGCGGCTTTGGCAGTAGTAGTCGCGCTTGGGCATGGCCCGCGCGATGATCTCGATCTGACGGTCGTTGAGGCCGAAGCGGCGATAGATCGCGGTGATCTGCGGCTCGATGGCGCGCTCGTTCGGCAGGAGCAGCCGGGTCTGGCAGCTCTCGATGATGACTGGCGCGATGGACGAGCCGTCGATGTCGGAGAGCGATTGCGTGGCGAAGACGACGCTGGCGTTCTTCTTGCGGAGGGTCTTCAGCCATTCGCGGATCTGGCCGGCGAAGCCTTCGTCGTCGAGCGCGAGCCAGCCCTCGTCGATGATGAGAAGGGTCGGCGATCCGTCGAGGCGGTCTTCGATGCGGTGGAAGAGGTAGGAGAGGACCGCCGGTGCCGCATCGGTGCCGATCAGCCCCTCGGTCTCGAACGCCTGCACGGTCGCCGTGCCGAGATGCTCGCGTTCGGCGTCGAGCAGCCGCCCATAGGGGCCACCGATGCAATAGGCGCGAAGCGCCTGCTTGAGGTCGTTGGACTGGAGCAACACGCAAAGGCCGGTGATGGTGCGTTCCTCGACCGGCGCCGAGGCCAGCGAGGTCAGCGCCGTCCAGACGTGCTCCTTCACCTCCGGCGTGATGGCGACGCCTTCACGGGTCAGGATGGCGACGATCCAGTCAGCGGCCCAGGCGCGCTCGGGAACATCGTGGATGCGGGCCAGCGGCTGAAGGCTGACGGAGGTTTCTGAGCCGTCGGAAAGATCGCCGCCGAGGTCATGCCAATCGCCGCCCATCGCCAGCGCCGCCGCCCGGATCGAACCGCCAAAATCGAAGGCGAAGACCTGAGCGCCGGCATAGCGGCGGAACTGCAAGGCCATCAGCGCCAGCAGAACGGATTTGCCGGCGCCCGTCGGGCCGACGATCAGGGTATGGCCGACATCGCCGACATGCAGGGAAAACCGGAACGGGGTCGAGCCTTCGGTCTTGCCGAACAGCAGCGGGGGCGCTGCGAAGTGCTCGTCCCGTTCCGGCCCCGCCCACACGGCGCTGAGGGGGATCATGTGGGCGAGATTGAGGGTGGAGATCGGCGGCTGCCGGACATTGGCGTAAACGTGTCCGGGCAGGCTGCCGAGCCAGGCGTCCACCGCGTTGATGGTTTCGGCCATCGCCGTGAAGTCGCGGCCCTGGATGACCTTCTCGACCAGGCGCAGCTTCTCGTCGGCGGCGCGCGGATCGGTGTCCCACACCGTCACCGTCGCGGTGACATAGGCGATCCCGGCGTAATCGGCGCCCAGCTCCTGGAGCGCGAGATCGGCGTCCGCCGCCTTGTTCGACGCATCCGTGTCCACCAGGACGGATGCCTCGTTGGTCATCACCTCCTTGAGGATCGCGGCGACCGACTTGCGCTTGGCGAACCACTGACGGCGGATCTTGGTCAGCAGTTTCGTTGCGTCGGTCTTGTCGAGCAGGATCGCGCGGGTGCTCCACCGATAGGGGAAGGCCAGCCGGTTCAATTCGTCGAGCAAGCCCGGCGTCGTCGCTGTCGGAAATCCGGTGATGGTGAGGACGCGCAGATGCGCCTGCCCGAGACGCGGCTCGAGGCCGCCGGTCAGCGGCTGATCGGCCAGCAGCGCATCGAGATAGATCGGCGTCTCGGGAACGCGGACACGGTGCCGATGCGTGGAGACGCAGCCATGGAGATAGGTCAGCGTCTCGCCATCGTCGAGCCAGCGGCATTCGGGCATGAAGGCTTCGACCAGGCGCAGCAGCCGGTCGGTGCGGTCGGTGAAGCCGCCCAGCGCCTCGTGCGGATCGAAACCCTTCTGCTCGCGGCCTTCGTAGAGCCAGCCTTCGGCGCGGGCCGCGTCTTCGGCCGGCGGCAGCCAGGCGAAGGTCAGGAAATAGCTGGACTCGAAATGCGCGCCAGCTTCCTCGAAATCGGCCTTGCGCTCGGCATCGACCAGCGCCGACGCGGCGTCGGGAAAATGGCCGTCGGGATAGCGGTTGGAGGGATGGCGCTGTGCTTCGACGAAGATCGCCCAGCCGGAGCCGAGGCGGCGGAAGGCGTTGTTGAGGCGGCCGGCGACCGCGACCAGCTCGGCCGCGACGGCGGAATCGAGATCGGGGCCGCGAAAGCGCGCCGTGCGCTGGAAGCTCCCGTCCTTGTTGAGCACGACGCCCGTGCCGACCAGCGCCGCCCAAGGCAGGAAGTCGGCAAGCCGGGTGTTCTTGTCGCGATATTCGGCGAGATTCATCATCGTCGCTCTCCCGCTCAGACCGTGAGGTGCGCGGGGATGCGCAGGTGACGGCGGCCGACGTCGACGAACAGCGGGTCGCGCTTGGCCGCCCACACCGCCGCGACATGGCCGATGGCCCAGATCACGATGCCGGCCAGCCAGAGGCGCAGACCCAGGCCGAGCGCGCCGGCCAGCGTGCCGTTCATGATGGCGATGGCGCGCGGAGCGCCGCCGAGCAGGATCGGCTCGCACAGCGCCCGGTGAACCGGCACGGTGAAGCCCGGCACGTCGTCGGCCGCGCCCAGCATCAGACCAGCGCTCCGCCGCCGAAGGAGAAGAACGACAGGAAGAAGCTCGAGGCGGCGAAGGCGATCGACAGGCCGAACACGATCTGGATCAGGCGGCGAAAGCCGCCGGACGTGTCGCCGAAGGCCAGCGTCAGGCCGGTCATGATAATGATGATGACCGCGATGATCTTGGCGACCGGACCTTCGATCGACTCCAGGATGGATTGCAGCGGCGCTTCCCACGGCATCGACGAGCCGGAGGCGTGGGCGGGAGCCGCCATCACCACGGAGAGCGTGGCGATGGATAGCGCCGCGACGAGGCGTGGACGGATTTGGTGCAGGCGTTGGATCACAGGGCTTCTCCTTCGGGGCTGGCGGGGATGAGAGAGGGCGCGGGGCCGCCGTTCGCGCAGGCGGGGGGGCTGACGGCAGGCGCGACGCGGTAATCGCCGTCTGGGCCGAGGCCCTCGACGCGGACGAGTTCGGAGAGACGGCGTGCGGGGCCGCGGCCCGAGAGCACGGCCACGAGGTCGATCGTCTCGGCGATCAGCGCGCGCGGGACGGTGACGACGGCTTCCTGGATGAGCTGTTCCATGCGCCGCAGCGCGCCGATGGCGCTGCCGGCGTGGATCGTGCCGACGCCGCCGGGATGGCCGGTGCCCCAGGCTTTGAGGAGATCGAGCGCTTCGGCGCCGCGCACCTCGCCGATCGGGATGCGGTCGGGGCGCAGGCGAAGCGAGGAGCGGACGAGATCGGAGAGCGAGGCGACGCCATCCTTCGTCCGCATGGCGACGAGGTTGGGCGCAGCGCATTGCAGCTCGCGCGTGTCCTCGATGATGACGACGCGATCGGCGGTCTTCGCCATTTCGGCGAGCAGCGCATTGGTGAGCGTCGTCTTGCCGGTCGAGGTGCCGCCCGCGACGAGGATGTTGGCGCGGGCGGCGACGCCCTGGCGCAGCGCCTCGGCCTGCGCGGCGGACATGATCCCGGCGCTCACATAGTCGTCGAGGCCGAACACGGCGACGGCGGGCTTCCTGATGGCGAAGGCCGGGGCCGCCACCACGGGCGGCAGCAGGCCCTCGAACCGCTCCCCCGTCTCGGGCAACTCGGCCGAGACGCGCGGGCTGCCGGCATGGACTTCGGCGCCAACATGGTGCGCGACCAGGCGCACGATGCGCTCGCCATCGGCGGGCGAGAGGCGCTCACCCGTGTCGGCCAGCCCTTCCGAGAGCCGGTCGATCCAGATGCGCCCGTCGGGATTGAGCATCACCTCGACGACGGAGGCGTCTTCCATGAAGCGGGCGATGGCGGGGCCGAGCGCGGTACGCAGCATCCGCGCCCCGCGCGCCAGTCCTTCCGAATTGTTCTGTGAAATCGCCATCCGATCCCCGATCCAGCCGGGGAGAGATCAGACGGTCCCCGGACGGGGATGATTAAAAGAGCCAGAAATCAGGCCGGCTCAACAAGGATTTGCGAGAGTAGTAGCGTAGCGCGCAAATACAGGAGAACGGCGGTGTTGAGTAAAATCTCGCCGACCTCATCGGCGTCCCTTACTCCGGGTCGGCGGTTTTGCTGCGTTGTGAGTCGATGTCGCGCGACAGGTCTCTGAGGAAGCGATCCCCGGTCGCCAGTTTCCGGCCGAGAGTTTGCAGGAAGCTCTCGAACCGCTCCACGCCCTTGGCCCGCGCCGACGCCTGCGCGCTGTCGGACAATGGCGGGGTGATGGTCAGCCAGAAGCGGATGAACAGCGACAGCGTCTCGCCGAGAATGGCCAGGTCTTCGTCCATGCCATCGATCTGGCGGCCAAGCCGGTCCATGCGGTGCGCGAAGACGGCCTCCAATCGCTCCGATGCGTCAGCCGACAGGAAGGAGGCGACGGCGGCTTCGATGACGGCGGATTTGGAGACGCGGCGCCGGAGCGCCAGCGCCTCGACCTTTTTCAGAAGCTCCGGCTCGAAATAGACGTTCATGCGGGTCTTGGTCTGCATGGCCAGTCACCTCACAACTCGACGCCATCGGCCGGGTCCATCGTCGCCTGCCGGGCGATGGACCCGGCTCGCAGGCGGAGATTGCGGGCCTTGGCGGCATCGAGGTCCGGTTCGTCGTCGAGCAGGTCGAACTCTCCGAGCGCCGGGCGCTCGGGCGGCGCGATTTCCTCATGTTCTGGCAATTCCGGCTCGCGGCGGATGCCGGCGTTGGCGGGATCGGCGGTCATGCCGGCTGCGCTCCCCGGCGTCGCGCCTGCGGATGCGGCCGGGATCGCCAAGGCGGACCAATCGTCGGCGGGGGGCTTCGCCGACGCTTTCGCGCCTGCGGGTTTCGGCGGCGGCAGGATACGTTCGCGGAACCGCGCATCCTCGTAGTAGCGGGCCTTCTTCGCGCGCACCGGAGGCACGCCCGCGACCAGGAGCAATTCATCGGCGGGCGGGAGCTGCATCACCTCGCCGGGGGTGAGCAACGGCCGGGCCGTCTCCTGCCGCGACACCATCAGATGCCCCAGCCAGGGCGAAAGCCGGTGGCCGGCATAGTTGGTGGAATCGCGCATCTCGGTCGCGGTGCCGAGCGCGTCCGACACTCGCTTGGCGGTGCGCTCGTCATTGGTGGCGAAGGCGACGCGCACATGGCAGTTGTCGAGCACGCTATTGTTCGCGCCATACGCCTTTTCGATCTGGTTGAGGCTCTGCGCGATCAGGAAGGACTTGATGCCGTAGCCCGCCATGAAGGCCAGGGCGGACTCGAAGAAATCGAGCCGGCCGAGCGCCGGAAACTCGTCCAGCATCAACAGCAGCCGATGACGATTGGCCGAGGTCTTCAGGTCTTCGGTCAACCGCCGCCCGACCTGATTGAGCAGCAGGCGGATCAGAGGTTTGGTGCGGTTGATGTCGCTCGGCGGGACGACGAGATAGAGGCTGACGGGTCTGTCTCCCGCAACGAGATCGGCGATGCGCCAATCGCAGCGCGCCGTCACCTTCGCCACGACGGGATCGCGGTAGAGGCCGAGGAAGGACATGGCGGTCGAAAGCACGCCAGAGCGTTCGTTGTCGCTCTTGTTCAGCAGTTCGCGGGCCGATGACGCGATGACGGGATGGACGCCGGCTTCGCCCAGATGCGGCGTGTTCATCATGGCGCGCAGCGTCGCCTCGACGGGACGCTTCGGATCGGAAAGGAAGTTGGCGACGCCGGCGAGCGTCTTGTCGGGTTCCGCGTAGAGAACATGGAGGATCGCGCCGACCAGCAGCGAATGGCTGGTTTTTTCCCAATGGTTGCGCTTCTCGAGCGCGCCTTCGGGGTCGACGAGAATGTCGGCGATGTTCTGCACGTCGCGGACTTCCTTGTCGCCGCGCCGCACCTCGAGCAGCGGATTGTAGGCCGACGACGCCGGGTCAGTGGGATCGAACAGCAGCACGCGGCCATGCCGGGACCGGAAGCCGGCGGTTAGGCCCCAATTTTCGCCCTTGATGTCGTGGATGATCGTGCTGCCCGGCCAGGTCAGCAGCGTGGGCACCACGAGGCCGACGCCTTTGCCCGATCGGGTCGGCGCGAAGCACAAGACATGCTCCGGGCCATCGTGTCGGAGATAGTCGCGGTCGTAGCGGCCGAGGATCACGCCGTCCGCGCCGAGCAGTCCGGCGGCCCGGATCTCCGCCGGCTCGGCCCAGCGTGCCGAACCATAGGTGACGACGTCCTTCTCGTCCCGCGCCCGGAGCACCGACAGGGTGATGGCGACGGCGATCGAGATGAACCCGCCCGAGGCCGCGATATAGGCGCCCTCGATGAAGATCGACGGCGCATAGGCGTCGTAGCAATACCACCACCAGAAGAAGATCGGCGGGTAATAGAACGGCCAGCCCGCCACCTCGAACCACGGCTGTCCGAGCTGCGCCTGAAAGCCGAGACGCCACGCCGTCCATTCCGTCGCACACCAGATGGCGGTGAGCACGATGGACAGGACGATGGCGACTTGTCCCCAAAGGACACGGGTTCCAGACATAAAGGCTCCGGCCGGCAAAAGAGATGGAGCCGATCAGAGAGTATCCGCTTTGGCGAGAAGCAATAGAAAATCCGAAGCGTCGAGGTTTCGGATGCCATGGATGACAAAACGGATGGTCCGTGTCGCGTCGCCGCGCTTACCGCCGCCCTGGCCCTGAAGGCGGCCATCCAGGCTCCGGTCGGGGTGGAGACAGCTTGCCTCAAATGCCCAGCCCCCTTTGCCGGCCCAACTGCCACGATACCGACCCGCCCTGGACGACGCCCATGACTTCGCGGCCGAGCTGGCGGTCGATGACAGGCCGCCACGGAACGAGGGTGAACTCATGGGACTTCTCGACGATGGCGAACTTGCCGCTCGATAGCTGCGCGGTTCCGGTGAAGGCGCCAGTCACGGTCTCGCCGTCGGCGGCCATGCGGAACGGCAGCGACTTCTTCGCCGCCAGCTCCTCACCGGCGCGGGCGACCTCACGTTCCCGAAGCGTGGCGATCAGGTTGCGCCGGTAGGCGATGCGCCCGTCCGGCTGACGGGCGGCGTCGCCCTGATCGACATGGTGGTCGCGGCGGCGATCCATCGCCTCGCGCACCTGTGCGCCGAAGCCGGCCGGCGACAGGTCGGAGGTATCCGTGCTGACAAGCCGCCGGTCCAGCCAGGTCGCGCCGTCCGATCCGATCTGGCGCTCCAGATCGAAGGTCGAGAGGATGCGGATATTGGCGCGGCCGTTCCGCCCGGCGTCATGAGCGGCGGCTCGCGCCTCGAAGTCGGAGGGTATGCGCCACTGGTCGGCGTCGATGCGCTCGGCGATTCCGGCGCGGCGCAACGCTTCGAGCCGCCGGACATGGGCGTCGACGAAGCCCTCATAGTCGCCGTTCGGCACATGGCCGTCGAACCGCGCCTGCTCCAGATGGCGGCTCGGCCGATAGATGCCGTCCTCGGCTAGGCCGGCGATGGCGCGATCGGACGGGCGGCCGGTGCTGTCCGGCGGCCCGATCTCGATGACGCTGCCGATGCGCGCGTCCTCGACGCGGGTTGGGTCGATGCCGGAGATATGGTGCGTGCGTCCGTCGACGCCATCGACCACCAGAGTCAGGGTCTCGCCCAACTCGTCGGACAAATGCTTGTCGATGACGCGGCCGACGATCGGCGCGGCCGGCGCGGCGTCGTGAATCTGGAACGTCATCGGATCGCGCTCGGCGCCTTCGGCCCGCAACGCCTGCTGCATGGTGCGGTTGATGTCGCCGCGCTCGCCCAGCTCGCGCAACGTCGGTTCCAGCCGGTCGCTCAATTCCCAGACGCCGGGCGCATGTTCGGTGGCAAGCTCCATGTCGCCGAGCTTGCCAAGACGGCGCAACCGCAGCGTCCGGTCGGCCTGGCCGCGCAGGTCGTCCGGCTCGGGACGCAGGTCGATGAAGCGATCCTCGGCTTCGGCGATCATCGCCCGGTCGATGCGGGTAAGCCGGTCCTGGTCGATTTCGGCCATGAGCTTGCGGCGCTGCTCGATCTCGGTGACGGGGCCGAGTTCGAGCGTCGCCCGTTCGCTTGCCCGCTCGCGGATGCCGTTGGCGAGATAGTCGCCATTGATGACGAGATCCTCGCCCAAGGCGTCGCGGCCGTTGACGATGACATGGACATGCGGGTGGCCGGTGTTGTGGTGATTGACGGCGACCCAGTCGAGCTTCGTGCCAAGGTCGGTTTCGACCTGGGCCATCAGGTCGCGGGTGTAGCCGGTCAGGTCGGCGAGATCGGCGGCGTCTTCCGGCGAGACGATGAACCGGAACTGGTGGCGATCGTCCTTGCCGCGATCGAGGAACCTGTCGCCATCGGCGCGATCCTCAGTCGCCGAATAGAGCCGGCCCCGCTCGCCGTCGCGGGCCGTGCCGTCGCGCTGGATGTAGCGCAGATGGGCGGCGGCCTTGCCGCTGCGGCCTGGGGCGCGAACCGACCGGGATTTGACGATCACCCGCCGACTGCCGGACTGGCGATGACTCCAGCCATTCGACAGGTTGCGTGCACGCACGAAGGATGCGCCGCGCCCGCGCTGCACGCCGCGGCCGGACGCGACGACGCTCAGGCCATTCGCCGACCGGCCGGGACCTCCACCCTTGGCGGAGGACCTTCGGCCTGGTCCGGCCTGCTGATGTCGGGCGATCTTCCGAACCTTACTGAGGAAGCTCCTGGTCTGACCGGCCTTCGCGCCCTTGGAGCGGATGCGGCCGGGCCTCGGCCGAAAGCTATCGTCGTCGTCGCTCACGGTCGGCGATCCGCACGAAGCTGCCGATCTTGGGCAGGAGTGCCGCGACAAAGGCTGAAAATGCTCGCTTTACCGGAACTCGCGGCACCCTGCCGGCCTGGCGATGGTGCCGCCCCAAACAGTGTGCAGACAAGGGCTTGGCCCCCGGATCGGACCCATAGGGTGCCGTCCGCTTTAATCTTGCCCTCCCGCCTTCCTGCCTGTTTCGCCCCTTCTGCCGGGGGATGAGACCGTCGCCAGCCCCATCCCCTGCACACCGGAACCTCCCGCCGGGCGGACACGATTGCGAGCCTCATGGCTGTCGTTCCGTGTCCGCCCGTGCGACGAACAGACCGCCGGACTGCGGCGCGATGGCGGAAACATCGCGCACGCCCGGCGTCGTGTCAGCGTCATTGGAGGTGCGTTCGGCCGGCGAAGGACCGGCCGCCGTTGCGCGCGCCGACGGTGCGACGAACAGCGGCGCGCGGGTCCAGGCGAGCGGGTCGGCCGTGGCGATCAGGATCGGTGCGGATGCGTCGCCATCGCCGAGTGACGGCGCGACGGTGGCGACATAGGCGCGTGTTTCGGCCGGCAGAGGACGGCCCTTCAGCCAGTCCTCGTAACGTCCAGGACCGGCGTTATAGGCCGCGATCCAGCCGGGCGAGCCATAGCGGTCATACAGCTCGCGGATATAGGCCGCACCCGCGATGATGTTGTCGCGCAGATCGTGAGGATCGGCGCCAAGGCGGTAGCGATTACGCAAACCCGCCCATGTCGCCGGCATGATCTGCATCAGGCCCATTGCGCCCTTGGGCGAGACCGCGCGGGGATCGCCATTGCTCTCGGCCTTCATCACCGCGCGTATCCATGCCGCGGGAAGCGCGAAGCGCTGCGCCGCCTCTGCGATGAGTTCGCCGAAAGGATCGCGGGCGGGCGAAGCGGCGATGCTCGACGGCTGCGCCAAGACCGGGACCGCGAGCCCGCAACCGCACGTCAGGCCGACAAGGAGAAAGAGTGAGGTCCGCCGCATCGCGTCAGTCCTTTCCGTCACGCTTCTGCGGACGGCTCCAGTGCAGCGACCAGGCGCTGCCCGCGTCGTCGTCGCGGAACAGATTGGCGCGGATCGGCTGCGGCAAGGCCGGATCGTCGATCAGGAAAGCAATGTATTCGCCGGCGCGCTCGCCGGTGCGCTTCCAGCCCGCGCCGATCTCCGGGCCATCGTCATTTCCTTGATGGAGGCGATAGTCCGGGGCGTTCTCCGTATCCGACGACTCGGCGGGGACGACAGTGACTTCGCAGTAGAGCGTGAGGGTGTGGACGCGCCCGACAAAGCCGGACTGCTGACGGGTGAAGGTGCCGATCTGCGACATGATGGTCTCCATGGCGGTGGTGTTGGAAAGCCGTCGGCGGGCACCGCTCCCGACGACGGGAAGCGGTCAGCGCGTCGTCGCGCGCCAGACGAAGCGGCCATCGCCGTCCTCGTCGGTGTAGAGTGGGCTCGCCTTGCCGATGACGGTGCGCGCCGGAAGCGGGCCGAAATAACGGCCGTCCAGGCTGTCGCGGACATCGGGGTTCATCAGGAAAACCTGCCCATCGCCGATGCGCCGGCAGCCTTGCCAGACCGGCAGCGGACGGCCGAGCCGGTCGCGGTCGAGCGCCCGTCCAAGCGGCACGGCGTCGACGGTCACGACGTCCCCGGTGCGGCAGACCTGCTGGCCGGGAAGGCCCATGACGCGCTTCATCAGCGGCACGTTGCGGCCGATATAGCCGCGCCCGACGATGAAGTCGGAGAGCGGCTTGTCCGGGAGGGCGGCGACCAGATCGCCAACCGTCAGAGGGTGCGGCGGGGCGAGGTCATAGAGGCCGATCGGCGCGCTGGCCGAGGCGTTCCAGACGAGGCGCGGTGCGATCGGGACGAAGGCGGCGATGGCGACGCCCATCGTCACGGCATAGGTCGTCATGACATAGCCGAAGCGGGTCATAGCCCGATCTCCCGCCGCATGAGCCCTGCCGCATGGCGCTCCAGCGTGTAGGCGCGCGGCTCATGGCCCGCGCCGATCCGGTTGCCGACATGACGCCAGTGATCGGGGGCCACGTCGCAGGCGTCGATGCCGAGGGCCTCCACGGCGTCGATGTGGCGAAGCACCTGTTCGACCTTGGGCCAGCCCTCGATCTTCAGCAGGATGTCGCCGCCGGGGCGCACGAAGGGCAGCGTCTGGTAGGCTTCGCCTGGCGCGACGGCGCGCACGATGTCGATGCGCGAGGTGATCGTGCCGAAGTCGTTGGCGGCCCAACGCACGAAGGCGAAGAGGCTGCCCGGCCGGAAAGAGAAGACGCGGCGGCGGCGGTCGAGCACCTGTTCATGGGCTTCGTGGCCGAACCTGATCCAGTTCTCGATCCGCTTCTCGACATGCGTCAGCTCGACATGGGTGAGACTGTCGGCGAGATGCGCGCGCGGCAAGGGGCCGCCCTGGGCGCGGGAAACCGCGGCGTCGGTCATGATGGGTCTCCTTCGGCGGTCGGGGGAAATTCGCGCGCGAGCAGCTCGCGCAGCATGTCGGCGACCGTGACGCCGCGAGCGAACGCGGCGATCTTGATCCGGCCGCGCAGCGCCGGCGTCACGTCGATGGTCAGCCGGGCGGTGTAGCCGCCGGCGCCGGCATCGCGCGGCGGGTTGTCGGCCGCCTTGACCCAGCGCTCGGGATCGGCGGGCCGGGAGGCGAAGCCATTGCGGGACGAGCGCCCGTTCATCGCGCCGCCCTCCCGATGCTCAAGCACTCGATCGCGTCCGCCAGCGCCGCGATCTCGCGCGCGGCGGGCGTGCCGTCGTCCAGTTCGGAGACGAGCTGGCCGGACTGCGCGGCAGCCGCGAAGGCGACGCGCTGGCCGACGGTGGCGGCGAGGACGGGAGGATCGTGATCGGCCAGGGTCGCGGCCGTCTCGCGGGCGAGCACGGTGCGCGCGCCGCAACGATTGAGCACGAAGCGCGCGACCAGCTCCGGCCGGTAGATGCGCGCCTCGCCGATGAGCGCCAGCATCTCGGCGGAGGCCCAGCCGTCGAGGGGCGATGGCTGCACCGGGATCAGCACCAGGTCGGCGGCGAGCAGCGCCGAACGCATCAGGCTGGCGACGCGGGGCGGCCCGTCGATCACGATCATGTCGGCGTCACGGGCCAGTTCCGGCGCTTCCCGGTGCAGCGTATCGCGGGCGAGGCCGACGACGCCGAAGGAGCGAGCCAGGCCCTCACGGCTGCGTTGCTGCGACCAGTCCAGCGCCGAGCCTTGCGGGTCCGCGTCAATCAGGGTGACGCGCTTGCCCTGGCTCGCCCAAACGCCCGCGAGGTTCAGCGCCAGCGTCGTCTTGCCGACGCCGCCCTTCTGATTGAGGAGCGCGACGATCATCGCCGTCCTCCCGGAACGGGAGTGAAAGGGAGCTGCGGGAGGGGATGCGTGTCGGCGGCTTCGGGGCGCCGTTTGCCGGCGACGCTGAGGGCCTTCGTGGCCTGCCGGACGAGGTTTTCCACCTCACGGGCGCGCTCTTCAAGGTTAGAGTCTTTGTTAGACTCTAAGTTAAGGGTGCGATTTTCGCTTTTCGTACCGTGGGTTAGGGCCGGTTTCGGTTCCCGTTGGCACGAGGGTCTGGTTCCTGATGGCACGCGCCCTCGGGTTCCCGATGGCACGACGCCATCCACAGCTTTTCCACAGGTGGGCTGTGGCTCGAAGGCGAGCAGCGTGCGGCCGCCGCCCTCGATCTCGAGGAACAGCGTGTAGCCGGGGAGCGGCTGGCGCCGGATGATGTCGCGCAGCTCGAAGGCGAAGCGCTTGAAGGGGGAGAGCGCGCCTGATTTCTGGTGGAGGTGGCGGAAGTCGAAACGCCAGCCGTTGCGCTGGCGGCCGCCGTGCTTGCGGACAATTCGATAGAGCCAGCGGTCGAGACCGCCCGTCAGGCCGAAATAGGCGCGGTCGATCGTCAGCACGAGCGCGTCGTCGAGGACGGCCTGGTAGAACCAGTCGGGCAGGATCAGCTCGATCCCATCGGGCTTGCCGTTCCGGTCGGTGCGCTCCTTCCACTCGTTGATCCAGGAGAAGCGATGTCGCCGGCCCTCGGCGGGCTGACGGATCGAGGTGCAGATCGTCGTCGATTGCAGCCGGTCGAGCGCGGCCTTGAGACGCTGATAGTCGCGCAAGGACGTGCCGCGGCCGATGAATCTGAGGATTTCATAGGGGGTGGCGACCAGCAGGCGCGAGGTGCGCAGGCCCGCGTCGCGCGCCTCGACGATCTGGCTCGCCGCCCAGATCAGGATGTCGGCGTCCCAGATGGTCGCCATGCCATGATCGGGCACGGCCTCGACGCGGATCGACACGCCCCCGGCGCAGAAGTCGATCGGCGCGGTGCGATGGGACTTGGAGAGGGAGAAGAAGGGATAGGCCATGAGATCCTGCGCATCTCGGGCAGCGAACTCGCCAGGGAGCGCCCGAAACAGGTCGAGCTGTTCGCGCTCCGAACGGGATTGCCGCCGCGCCGCCATTCGGGGGTTCGTCGGCGGTCAGCGTGGGCGCCGGGCGGCCTGGGCCAGCGGCGCCGGCGTGTGACGCCTCGCGGGAAGGATCGAACCGCGCGGATCGGAGGTCGAGGTGACGGCGCCGCGCGCGGCCCAGGCTTCGAGATCGTCGACGGCATAGACGACGCGGCCGCCGAGCTTGCGATAGGCCGGGCCGGTGCCGTAGGTCCGATGCTTTTCGAGGGTCCGGGCGGACAGGCTAAGAAACGCGGCGGCTTCCTTGGTGCGCAGGAAGCGCGGCGGGAGAACGGCGAGATCGGGTCGCATGGATGGGGCCTCCGTGAGCTTCGTGAAGGCCGCTGGAGATCAGCGGCGAGCGAAGGCCACGATGGCGAAGCAGGACCGGCGCGATGCAGGGCGAAGTTGGGGGGGGCTAAAATCGCCCACCGGCTATCGCGTCGGCGCGATCAGTCCGGCCGGCGGTGTCGCAGTAAGGCGCGATAGCCGCCGGCGATCATGGCGCGCGCGTCCCGCAGCAGGGTTTTGATGGCGTGGCGGGCGGAGGCGTCCTGCCACGCCTGGCGGTCGAGTCGGGCGATGTGGAAGATGACCTGCGCGATTTCCCGCTGGGTCGCGCCATCGCGATAGCCGTCGAAGCATTGCAGCATCCGGCGCAATCGCAGGCGATGTTGTGCCGTCAGCCGGGTATCCGGCGGGATGGCCCGGCCGTGAAGGGTGGCCAGCAGACGGCAAAGGGATCGGACACGATCGAATCCCTCCCGACCCAAAGGAATGATGGCGGCAAGGGGTCGGTCGACCGGCGTGGCCGTCTCGATGACGAGCTGGACACTTTGGCCGTCACCGAGATCGTAGAGAAGGATGTCTTCGTCATGGTCTCCGATGCGGTAGGCGGCATCGAAGGTCGGTTGCGGATCGGTGTCCTCGGCGAGACCCGCAGGGGCCGGCCCCAGAAAGATGGCGCTCGTATCGTTCGCGGGCAGCCAGGCGATGCGGGCTTCAGATGGCGGGGCCTGCGGGTCCGCGGGGAAATCGCAACCCCCATCGGCGCCGGATCTTGTCGGTCAGCGTCTGGATGTCGGTCTTTCCCTCGCTCAGCTCCCGGTAGTCTTCAACATAGGCGTCGTTGCGCCGGAGCCACTCCCAGGCGAGATCGGACGGGCTCATCTCGGCGATGTGCTCATAGGCGGCGGAGGAGCGCCAGCCTGCTGCATTGGGTGTCATCGCGATCCTCCCTTTGCGTAAGTGATTGTGGAGGAAGAAAGGATTCTCGACAGGGCCGCCCGATGGAAGCTCGGCGGTGGGCAAAGCGCGATGCCAAGTCGGCATCGCGGCGGGTCAGTGCCGAGGGCGGGTCAACTCGCGGTAGCCCTGTTCCGTCATCCAGCGCGCCCGCGCCAGGTGCGAGTCGTGAACATGGCGGCAACGCTCTGGGTCGTGCGCGGGATCGAGGCCGAAGATGGCCTGGACGGCTTCCTGCCAGGCGGCGCCGTCGCGGGCTGAGTCGATCAGACGCATGTAGAGAGCCATGTGCTCACGGTCGTAGGCCGTGAGCGACTGGCTGACCGGCGGCTCGTCGAGGAATGAGGGCGTTAGCTGTCCCATAGAGCGACTATAATCGCTCATCCGAGGTTCGTTAACAGCATCGTGGGAAATTCTGTGCGCCGCCTGAACAAATGGCGGGCGCTTAACGCCTCGGCGGCAAGTCTTTGCGGTCGTGAAGCAACAGCACGCCTTCGCCCTTGTCGGTCGAGAGCAGGACGATCCCCGCGGCCTCCAGCGCCCGGCGAACGAGATCGCGCGTCGACTCATACACCTCGAGGTCGTTTTCGGATTCGAGACGCTTGAGCGCGGTCAGCGATGTCCGGGCCTCGTCAGCGAGCGTCTCCTGTGTCCATCCCAGCAACGCGCGTGCGGCCCGTGATTGTCGGGCGGTGATCATGAATGACCACCTCCCACCGGCCAATAACTACTTGCCAGAACTACGACTATTTTAGTCGTTCTTGGCGTCGCGGGGGCTGCTGGAAACCTGGTCGCCCGTCTCCTCCGGTCTTCGGCGGCGTCACCGATTCGCGCGCGGGCAAGGCAAAGGCCCCGGCCTGTCGGCCGGGGCCTTGCTGGTGGGTCAGTCCGCCCGGCGGTTCGGGCGGGACCAGATCAGCGAGTAGCCGTCGCCGTCCTCGTCGTCGAAGAGGTTGGCGTAGATGGGGGCGTTGAAGCTCGGATCGTCGAGCTTGAGGCCCAGATAGTCGCGGCCCTCGTTGGAGCGCTTGGACCAGGCGGCGCCGATCTCGACGCGGCCGACCAGAACCCGGTGGCTGGGGGCGTTTTCGCCGGTGGCGCGCTGGTCGGGGACGATGCGCACGCCCTTGGCCTGGACGCTGAGGGTGACGATTTCGCCGGTGAACTCGTTGCCGGTCTTCTTGAAGGTGCCGATGGTCGCCATTTCAAATCTCCGTTTCCGTTATCGAGCCCGCACCATTGCGGCCTCGATGGCGATCGACAGGCCGGAGGCGATCGACGGCGCACCCCGCAGGGGCCTGACAGCAAAGGAGGAGCTTTCTTGTCTCGCGAGGAATGACGGCGAAGCCGGCAGGGGAAGAAAGTTGTGACGCCGCTGTTGCGCCATAGGCGATCGAGGCGCAGCCGGCCTTCGGCCAGATCAAGCCATTGAAGAGGCCGTTTGGAGCGGGCTGGTGACGGGAAGAAGCGGAGAGGATGGCGGCTCTCTCGAAACCGGCGCCAAGACCTGCCGGATGTTCGCCGGCGCATCGCCCCTCTTGGCGGCGGGCCTTGCGGTCCTGCGTTGTCCGGGCCTGCCGCGGGCGGAAACCCTCCGCCCTTCCGTGTCGGTCGGCTGCGCCGCGACCGGCGTTCGGTTCGGGCGCTTCCGATGGGATGACCCGCGCTGCGGCCATCAGCGTGATCCGGGTTCGTCGCCCGCATCGCCGCCCCCTCAAGCCGACACGGACGGCGTGGTGTCGCCCCTATTGTCCCGCCGATACCGGCTGCGGAATGGTCAGGCTCCGGCGGGGCTCCGGCCGACCGGGCCAGCGGCCGCCATGCCCGTAACGCGCGCGAACGCGGTGACGCCGACTGCGACCGCACCGATGACGGAAAACACCAACTGCCAGGTTTCCGACGGCATGGTGTGCTTCACGATGCCGTGCGTGGCGTGGTAGCCGGCGAGGGCAGCGGGCGCGACAAAGGCGAGCGCGATCAGCAGCCGAGCCCAGAGCGGGCGAACAATCCCGAGCAGGATCTGGCCAAGGCCGAGCGTCAGCCCGGCCGCGACCACGCCGATCAGGATCGCGCCCATCCAGCCCGCGCCCGTGTGATAGGCCCAACCGCCGGTGGTGAGGCCAGCGAAGAAGGGCAGCGCGAAGACGGCGAGCGTGAACAGAAGCCAGCAGAAGAAGCCGATGGCCGCGATGGAAAGGATGATGCCGAGAAGGATCATGGCGGTGTCTCCGAAAGAACGATTCTGACGGTCGCGCCTTCCACCACCACCACGGCGCGTCGGGGATCATAGCAAAATATCGACGCGGACGGGAGCCGAAACCGACAAGGTTTCAGCCCCGTGGGCGATGATCTTCGCCCCTTCATGGAGCGAAGGGGTCGATTTCGCGGACGATCTGCGAGAGGTCGCCGTCATATTCGCTGGCGGGCGTGACCGAGAGCGTGCCGTCGCCGGCGCGGAAGATGACGATGACCGCCATCAGGCTGGTGGCGAGGCTGAAGGCGAAGGCGTGGGCGTCGTTGAAGGACATCGATCCGGCTCCTGTTTCGAGCGGAGGACCACCCCCGCTGACAGGCGCCCGACGTGTCGGACTGAGAGCTGCAATCACCGCGCAGGCGGAGCCGGAGCGGCGGCACGCAAGGCGTAGCCGACCCTTCACGGGTTGATGGCGTCAGGCGATCAGTCTGACCGAGGATCAGCGCAAAGAAGCGGGGAGTGGTGCTCTGCGGCAGGAGCCGGTGTCCTGCCGTGGAGACGGCGGCGCTCACGCGCCGCCGGTTCCGAACCGATAGACCGGGATGCCGAGCTTGCGGGCCTTGTCGGCGAGATTGTCCTGGATGCCGGTGCCGGGGAAGATGAGGATGCCGATCGGCATGACCGCCAGCATGGCGTCGTTGCGCTTGAACGGTGCAGCCTTGGCGTGTTTCGTCCAGTCGGGTCTGAAGGCGAC
Source organism: Niveispirillum cyanobacteriorum (assembly GCF_002868735.1). Lineage (GTDB taxonomy): Bacteria > Pseudomonadota > Alphaproteobacteria > Azospirillales > Azospirillaceae > Niveispirillum > Niveispirillum cyanobacteriorum. Next base: position 504,264 of record NZ_CP025613.1, read on the forward strand.
CTGCGGCACCTTGCGGGTTTCCGCCCAACGCGCGGCGATCTTCTCGGCGCCTTTCGGGGAGCCGCCGTGCATCAGCACCATGTCGGGGTGCTTGGCGTGGACCTGGTCGAGCTTGGCCCAGATCGGCTTGTGATCGGTGGTGTCGCCGCCGGAGAAGGCGATCTTCGGGCCTGCGGGCACGAGCACTTCGGTTTCGCTGCGGCGCTTGGCGGCAAGGAAGTCGCGGCTGTCGATCATCGCGGCGGTGAGGCGGCGATGGTTGACGCGCGAGCCGGTGCGCTGAGACCAGGGTGAGCCGGTGGCGCGAAGATAGTGGTCGGCGGCGCTGTCGCGGAAGACTTCTAGGCTGTCGCGCCGTTCGATCAGCGATTGCCCAAGGTCGATCAGGCGTTCGAGCTGGACGGATTTGACCTCCGAGCCATCCTGTTCGCGCTGGAGCCGCTTCTGCGCCTGCTCGTTGTCGTCGAGTTTGCGGTCGGCCCGCTCGACGGCGCGGTGGAACGTATTGACGGTGGACCAGAGGAGATCGTCGAGGTCGGGATCGAGGCTCGTATCTGCCACGGTCGAGATCAGGGCGTCGAAGATGTCGGCGACGGCGCCTTCGATGATGCGGTCTTCCGGCACGGGCCTGGGATCGGCTTCGTCTTCGGAGGGCCGGTAGCCGTAGAGTTGAAGCTCCTGCGCAATCTGGTCGGTCGGGGATGCGGCGTGTTCGGGTTCGTAGTCGTCGTGCTCGCTCATGGGATGCTCCGTCGGTTGGACCGCGACCGTCGCGGCCTTCATGGCGACGAAGCCCACGGGCGGGACGGGCTGGCAGTCCGAGCAAAGCGAGGGCCTTGATGGCCAAGGCCGACTATTTTGTCTCGCGATGGAAAGCGGCCCGCAGGGCCGCGCCGGAAAATAGTCGGCCGCCGCCATTGTCGGCCTGGCCCGTTTGTGGGCCGATCGCCCTCTCGAAGGCCGAGGCGCGGTCCTCTCCGATGGTTGACGCAAGCCTGCGGGCATGATGACGGCAGCCGTGACGTCCGTCGCGGGCGGCTAAGCCGCCTGAGCCATGAAGCGGGCGACGTCCTGCGGCGCGAGCTGCACCCGCAGGCTGGCGCGGAGCGCATCGAGCCCGAGGCGCCGGAGATCTTCGTTGAAGTCCTCCAACACCGGCGAGAGCACGATGGCCTCGATTCCGGCCGCGTTCGCCCGTTCGACCAGGTTGTCCCGTGCGCCGTCGCCTGCCGGGTCGTTGTCGCGCAATATATAGAGTCGGCGCAGCGTCTCGGGGAACAGGATGGCGGCCAGATGGGCTGCGGACAGCGCCGCCGCCATCGCCATGTGCGGTATCGTCTGACGCGCCGACAGGACGCTTTCGATGCCTTCGCCCGCAGCCATCGCCTCGCCGGCGATCCCGAAGCGAACGGCATGGCCGAGCAAATCGCCCATCGCCTTGCGCTGCGTTTCGATCGGCGCCTTGTCGGAGCCGTCGGGGGCGAGCCAGGTGCGATGCGCGCCGGTGATCGCGCCCCTGAGATCGGTGACGGCGGCGATCATCGCCGGCCAGGTTTCGGTCGGGCCGTGGTCGTCGGGCCGATAATAGCAGCGTGGATGGAAGCGAAGGTTTCCGGTTCCGTGCAAAGCCGTAATGCCGCGATGGCGAAGATATGTCTCTACGGGGGTGCCGCTGATCGGCTGCGACATGGCGAACAATCGCCTTGCCGCTTCGGCCGAGCCCGACGGGGCAGGCGTGCCCGGTCGCTTCTTCGTCGCCGGCGCGGGTTTCGGACGCGGCAGGCTGAGAAAGCTGCGGGCTTCCTCGACGACATCGGCGAAGTCGGCGAGGCCGCAACTCTCCCGGATCACGTCGAGCAGATCGCCATGCTCGCCGGTGGCGGCGTCGGTCCATTTGCCCGCCGGCCCCTTCGCCGTCTCCTTGAGCCGGACGAACATCGAGCGGCCGGGCGTGTTGCGCGCATCGCCGACCTGCCAGTAATTGCCCTGACGATGGCCGGCGTCGAGATAATGGCGGCACACCGCCTCGGCCTCCCGGCCGAGACGCTGCGCCAGATCCGAAGCGTCGAGACGGGTCATCACGCCGCCTCGCGTTCGCCGATGCGCTGGACCGGATAGCGGCCCAGCACGCGCTCCAGCACTGCGGGACCGGCGCTATCGGTCGGCACGAACATCCTGAGCTTCCAGGAGATGATCTCGTGGAACAGTCCGTAGGCGGTGAGCCGCTCGCGCATCGTGTCGGTGAAGCCCGACAGTTCGATGCGGTTGGCGCCCATCACACGGACGCGGCGAAGCTGAAGCCCCTCGGCCAGATCGAGGATGGTGCGGCCATCCACCAGCGCCATGAAGGCGTCGGCGGGCGCGAGCGTGGCTGCGCCGGTCGTGGTCGCATTGGCCGCCCAGGCGGGCGAGACCTTGCGGCCGACGATCCGGTCGCCCTCGTCGGTCTGGAGCCGATAGACGCGGGTGGACTCGTTCGGCAGCCGCTTCCAGATCGGCAGCAACAGGCCGACGACGATATGGATCGTGCTGTCGGAGAAAGCCGGCACGTCCGCGACCTCGGCGTTCCAGGCCGAGGCGAAGTCGTTCCGTTCCGCCTCGGTCCAATGGGTCTCGCCCATCATCTTCACCGGAACGGTGTGTGATTCCATCGGCCGGATCAGCCGGACGCGGCGTTCGATCTCGCCATCGTCGAGCATGACCGAGGTGGCGGGGATCTGCACCGCGGCGCGGCCCGACCGTTCGTTGACCAGCAGCCTGGCGCCGGATTCGCCGAGATGGGCGAGCGCGTCGTCCAGCGTGACCGGGCGGTTTCGGGTCCGCTGCGCGATGGTGAGGAGCCGGGTCTCGGCGCCCGTGCCCGGATGCGTATAGATGGTCTGGCGGCCGGTGACGGTGAAGCCTTCCGCCGTCAGCGTCTCCAGCCCGACATCGTAGATGCCAGCGGCTATGGCCCCCTCGATCTTGGCGGTGAGAAGCTGCTCAAAGGCGGTGAACAGGATGCTCTGAAGCTCGATGGTCAGGGCCAGCAGCCGATTTAGGAAGGTGGTGATCGGGGGCAGTTCGTCCTTGATGCCGTTCGCGTCCACCAGCTTCAGGCCGGTGGCGGACTCGAAGCGTTCGAGCGAGCAGCCTTCGACCTTGCCGCGCACCAGCAGGAGATAGAGCTGGCGGAGCGCATCGCGGGCGTAGGGGCTTTCCAGATTGTCCTCGGGGCGGAACAGGCCCTGGCCGCCGGTCTGGCGCTGGCCGCGGGTGATGGCGCCCAGCGTGTCGAGCCGCCGGGCGATGGTGGAGAGGAAGCGCTTCTCCGCCTTGACGTCCGTGGCGATGGGCCGGAACAGCGGCGGCTGCGCCTGGTTGGTCCGGTGCGTGCGGCCGAGTCCCTGGATGGCGGCGTCCGCTTTCCAGCCGGGTTCGAGTAGATAGTGGACGCGCAGCCGGGTGTTCCGCGCCGAAAGCTCGGCGTGATAGCTGCGGCCGGTGCCGCCGGCGTCCGAGAAGATCAGGATGCGTTTGCTGTCGTCCATGAACGCCTGGGTTTCGGCGAGATTGGCGGCTGCGGCGCGGTTCTCGACGACGAGTCGGTCGCCGCCCGAAGGCGTGCTCTTGCGGACGATGCGCCGCGAGCGGCCCGTCACCTCGGCCACCAGATCCGTGCCGAAATGCTGGACGATCTGGTCGAGCGCGCCGGGCACGGGCGGCAGCGAGGCGAGCTGCGCGATCAGTTCGTCGCGGCGCGCGACGGCTTCGCGGCTTTCGACGGGCTGGCCGTCGCGATAGACCGGCCGCGACGAGAGGTTGCCCTCGCTGTCGGTGAAGGGCTCGTAGAGCTGCACCGGGAAGGAATGGGCGAGGTAGTCGAGAACATATTCCCTCGGCGTGATGTCGACGCGAACGTCGTTCCATTCCTCGGTCGGCAGGTCGGCCAGGCGGCGTTCCATCAGCGCCTCGCCAGTCGAGACGATCTGGATGACAGCGGCATGGCCGGCTTCCAGGTCGCCGCTGATCGACCGGATCAGGGTCGGCGTCTTCATGCTGGTGAGCAGATGGCCGAAGAAGCGCTGCTTGGCGCTCTCGAAGGCCGAGCGGGCGGCGGACTTGGCCTGCCGGTTCAGCGTGCCGGACGTGCCGGTGATGTTGGCGGCCTCCATCGCCGCATCCAGATTGTTGTGGATGACGGCGAAGGCCCCGGCATAGGCGTCGTAGATGCGGATCTGCTCAGGGCTGAGCGCGTGTTCGACCAGCTCGTATTCCACGCCGTCGAACGAGAGCGAACGGGCGGTGTAGAGGCCGAGAGCGCGCAGGTCGCGGGCCAGCACCTCCATCGCCGCGACGCCGCCGGCCTCGATCGCCTCGATGAACTCGGCCCTTGTCGAGAATGGAAAATCCTCGCCGCCCCACAAGCCCAGCCGCTGGGCGTAGGCGAGGTTGTGGACCGTGGTGGCGCCGGTCGCGGAGACATAGACGACGCGGGCGTTCGGCAGCGCGTGCTGGAGGCGCAGGCCGGCGCGGCCCTGCTGCGAGGCGGCGACGTCGCCGCGTTCTCCCTTGCCGCCACCGGCGTTCTGCATCGCGTGCGCCTCGTCGAAAATGAGGACTCCGTCGAAGTCGGAGCCCAACCATTCGACGATCTGCCGGACGCGCGAAACCTTCTCGCCGCGGTCATCGGAGCGTAGCGTGGCATAGGTCGTAAACAGGACGCCTTCCGGCAGCGTGATCGGCCGCCCCTGCGGGAAGCGCGACAGGGGCGTGACCAGCAGGCGTTCCATGCCGAGCGCCGACCAGTCGCGCTGCGCGTCCTCGATCAGCTTGTCGGACTTGCTGATCCACACCGCCTTGCGGCGGCCCTGGAGCCAGTTGTCGAGAATGATCGCCGCGGACTGGCGGCCTTTGCCGACGCCGGTGCCGTCGCCGATCATGAAGCCGCGCCGAAAGCGAGCGGCGTTCTCCGCATCTTCGCGCGCGGCGGTGACGATGTCGAAGGTGGCGTCCACCGTCCACGACCCGGCGAGATGGTCCGCGTGCGCTTCGCCCGCATAGATCACGGTCTCAAGCTGGGCGTCCGACAGCAGCTCATGGATGTTGGGCGGCAGGCTTGGCCGATAGCTCGGCTTGGGCGGAGCGACCGAAGCCATTGCGGCCGACTGCACCAGCCGGGTCGGATGGCCCTGGGCGCCGGCGATACGGATCGCCTGCAATCCGTATTCCTCGTAGATGCTCTCGGATAGACGGCCGCCTTCGCCGGCGAGCCAGTCCTGGGTCTCGTAGGCGAGCGGCAGGCCCTCCGGTTCGGCCATCGGTGCAGTCGCCGGGACAGCCTTGGCGGCGCGGTTGATATAGCCGCGCACGCTGCGAGGGGTGGCAGGCGCGATGGCCGGGACCACGACGGAGGGATCGACGGCGAGCCGTTTCGGCGCCTGCTCGTCGATCCAGCCCAGCAGCGTGGCGACGTCCGGCGCGATTCCGGGCGTCGCCGGAAACACGACGGGATCGTCGGCGGGCCGCTTGTCGATGACGGTCAGGCGCGTCTCGATGGTGGTGCCGTGTTTGGCATAGACGAGGCCGTCGATGACCGCGGAGAAGACGACGCGCCCGCGCGCCTGCAACCGGATGAAGGCGTCCCGCCAGGCCGGATTGTCGGGTGCGAAGCTGGCGCCGGTGATCGCCACGAGCCGGCCGCCGGGGGCCAGACGCGCCAGGGCCGAGCCGACATGGCGGTAAGCGGCGTCCGCCATGCGGCCCTCGACATTGGCCATGACCGAGAAGGGCGGATTCATCAGCACGACGCTGGGCATCACGGCGGGATCGAGATGATCGTCGATCTGCGCCGCGTCGAAACGAGTGACGGAGATGGCCGGGAAGAGAAGCGACAGCAGATTGGCGCGGGTGTCGGCCAGCTCGTTGAGAACGAGCGCGCCGCCCGCGATTTCGGCGAGGATGGCGAGCAGGCCGGTGCCCGCCGACGGCTCGAGCACCCGGTCGGCCGGAGTGATGGCCGCGGCGTGGGCGGCGACCAGGCCGAGCGGGATCGGCGTCGAGAACTGCTGGAAGGTCTGGCTCTCCGCCGAACGCCGCGTATGCGTCGGCAGCAGGTTGGCGATTTTCGACACCGCGGAAAGGCGAGCCGCCGGAGACCCGGCTTTGCGGAAAAGCGCACGTCCGTGTTTACGGAGGAATAGGACGGCCGCCGCCTCGCAGGCGTCATAGGCCGTCTTCCAGTCCCAGGCTCCGGTGGCGTCCGACGCGCCGAAGGCGGTCTCCATCGCCGCACGCAGGGCGGCGGCGGCGACGCGCTCGCCGCGTTCGAGATGAGGCAAGAGCTGGCCGGCGGCCGCGAGGATGGCGGCGGCGGGTTCGGGATTCGAGCCGAGCGGAAGCGGCGCGGCGGCGGTCGCCGCCGCCGATGCGGAAATCATGGTCATGGTGGGAACCTCTTGGAGAGCGGGAAAGGGCGAGCCCGCGCGGCGCTCTCTCTCGACCGCACCGGCTCAAACCCGTCCCGGCGGCCCTCTCACTCTCAAGGCGCCTGCACGGAAAAAGCGCCCGACCGTGAGGTGGGGCGCTTTTTGAGGGGATCAGATCCAGAGCCCGTCCGCGATCTCGGAGGCGACGAGCGTGCGGGCCTTGCGGATCAGGTCATCGCCGCAGGTATCGACATGGCCGAAGAACCGCGCGCGAGCGCCGTTCGCGGTCCAGTCGGCATAGGCGCAATATTCCCGCGCCTCGGATCGAAACGCCCGCATGTCGCTGGCCCAGTGAGGCTTGGGCTCGACGACGACGGTGAGGCCGCCTCGGGTCTCCAGCCAGGGCAGAGACCGCTCATGCGGCGGATGCTGGCGATCCGCCGCGAAGATGGCGTCGATGTCGGTCATGGCGCCTCTCCCGTTTCGGGCCGCACGAAGCCTTCGGGATCGTCGGGATCGGGCGGCAGATAGGCGTCGTAGGGATTGCCGTCGGCGAGATGGCCGAAGGGCGCGAAGACGTAGTCGCCGTTGTCCCGCCCCACGGCGCAGATGACGTAGCGCGGGCTGCCCGTCACCGCGTCGAGGCATTCCATAAGGGCGAGATTGCCGTCGCCCGCCGCGCGCAGCAGGGTCTGGAAATTGCTCCGGGCATAGGAGGGGATGCTCATAGCGGGCCTCCCTCGCCGGAGAGGGTCTGGGCAAGCCAGCCATCGGTGTAGATCCAGTCCACGGTCTCGCCGGTGGCGAGGTCGAGGACATGGGCGCCGCCGCCGAACCCGTCGAGACGCGGCCGCGAGCAGGTGTTGGCGTATTGGAAGCCCCATCTGCCGGTGAGGCCGAACTCGGCGGCGCAGCGCTTCACGAACTGGATGAGGCGCTCGGGATCGCCGGTCACGTCGTCGCGCATCCAGAGTTCGGTGCCGCCGTATTGCGGCTCGATCGACAGAAGGAAGCCCTCCGAGGGCGGTTCCTCCGACGCGCCTTCCGCGGACAGCGTATTGTAGAGATCGAGCGCACGGGCGGCGTTCTCGGGCGTGCCGACGTCGAGCAGGCACGAGAAATGCGTGAAATAGTTGGCCATGACAGGCTCCTGAAACGAGAAAGCCCGGCGCGATGGCCGGGCTCGGTTGAGGGATGATCGAAGGGGTCAGTAGCCGAACCGCCAGGATGGCCAGGGCTGGCCATCGTCGGCGGCGGCGACGGCTTCCGGCAGATAGCCGGCATCGCCTTCGACCAGGGTTGGATCGCGCACCGGCGTTTCGTCGATGACGGTGACGCAAACGACGAGACCGTCTTCGACCTCGACGTGGACGGGCACGAGATACTGAAAGACGACGCGGCGCGTGCCGGACGGGTCGGGTTCAATCATGGAAGGTCTCCTTGCGAAGATGCGGGGAAGCGACCTCTCGCCGCTCCCCCGCCGTGAGGGTCATTCGGCCGCGATCGTTAGGGCGTCCTCGTCCTCGATCTCTTCGGCATCCTCGTCGCCGTCCTCGCTGAGGAAGGCCGGCAAGGCGGCCTCGTCGTCGGCGTCGGCCTCCGCGCCCGGTTCGATGACCTCCCCGTCATGGGGATCGATCAGGCGCAGCGGCTCGGGCAGCCAGGCGGTGTCGGCCAGCAGGCGCTCGGCCTCCTTGGCCATGTCGCCCTTCTTCAGATGGTCGATGAGCTGGGCGGCCCGTTCGCCGGCGCCCTCCCGGACGGCTTCGAGGATGCGGGGCTTGGTGACGCGGCCGAGATAGTTGCCGACCGTCGGCCGCCAGCCCGCCGCCACCATGTCGAGGCCAGTGGCGCGCGCCAGCCGGTCGGCCTGGGCGAGGCGGACATCCAGCCCATGCTGGCTGACGCCCGATCCGTAGGGGTTCGGCCGCTCGAACAGCGCGTTCACGCCGAAGCTGACGCAATGGGCGAGCAGATCGAGGCGCGTGCCCGGATCGAGATCGGTGAGCCAGTCCCACAGCGCCTGGTCGTCGGCTGGAACGTGATCGCCCCAGCGCCCGTGCCGCTCGGCGATCTCGTGCGCGGCCGCGCTGTCCTTCAGCTCCTCCGGTTGGGCGGAGAAGAAGACGTGGCGGACGCTGGCCTCGAGGCAGCCCGTCGGCGCGGGTCGCCGGAAGGTATCGCTGACCAGCTTGTGCAGCAGCATGGTCATGGCGACGTCGGGATGCTCGGCGAGCGCGTTGCGCAGCGCCAGCGTGCGATGCGCGGTCAGCTCGATGACGAGGCGCTCGGGCAGCGGCTTGATGCCGTCCTCCTCGTCGTCTTCCGGCTCCGCGGCCTGGCCGCCGACGGTGACGACGGCGCGTTGAACGGCGGGCGTGGCCGAATGGCCGGTGTCGCCGTCCGCCTCCGTCGTATCGTCTCCATCGGGATCGACTGGGCGCTCGTCCTCGGGGCGGACATAGCCGCGGTCCACCGACAGCGAGCCGTCGGCGTCGAGGCTGACGAAGACGCCGGCGATGGCGATGTTGGCCGGATCGTAGATCGCCGGGCGCTGCTCGAAGGCGTCGAGCGCCTGCTCGATCTCTCCGAGACGCGCGTCGATCTCGTCAGGCAGCTCGTCGGCTTCGGCATATTCGGCCTCGAGCCGGTCATACTCGTCACGCAGCCCCTCGCGGGTGGCGCGCTCCTCGTCAGTCAGGTCGACCGCCGTTCCGACAAGCTCCCGAAGCCCGTGCTCGTGGCCGTAGGGAAAGCTCAGGGCGGCCTCGACCCACTTCCAGCCTTCGCCTGCGATCTCGTCGGCGGCGGCCTTGAGCTTCTCGGCCACCAGGCGGTCGAGCAGGGCCGGGTCTTGCAGCCAGCCGCCGTCGTCGGACTGGAAGAGGTCGCGCAAGACGATGCCGCCGGCCGCTTCATAGGCTTCGACGCCCACGAAGACGGCCCGCCTGTCGGAAGCCCGCACCGTGGTCTCGGTCAGCATCCGGCGGATGTGATAGGGCTCTTTCTGCCAGCCATCCTTGATCGCGTCCCAGACCTGTTCCTGGCGGGCGTGGTCGGAACTGACGGTGAAGGCCATGAGCTGCTCGAGCGTCATGCCGTCGTCGGCGTAGATCTCGAGCAATACCGGCGAGACGGAAGCGAGGCGCAGGCGCTGCTTCACGATATTGACGCCGACGAAGAAGGCGGCGGCGATGGCTTCCTCGGTCATGCCCTTCTCGCGCATGGCCTGGAAGGCGCGGAACTGATCGAGCGGATGCAGCGGCGCGCGTTCGATGTTCTCGACCAGCGAGACCTCATCGACCAGGATGTCGCTGTTAGCGTCGCCGACGACGCAGGGCACCGGCGCAGTCTTGGCCAGACGCTTCTGCTTCACCAGCAATTCCAGCGCGCGATAGCGGCGGCCGCCGGCGGGCACCTCGAACATCCCGGTCTCGGCGCCATCGGCGTCGAGGACGGGACGGACATGCAGGCTCTGGATCAGGCCGCGCCGGGCGATGGACTGGGCCAGCTCCTCGATCGAGACGCCGGCCTTGACGCGCCGGACGTTGGACTGGCTCAGCACCAGCTTGTTGAAGGGAATGTCGCGCGCCGACGACAGGATGATCTTCTGAATGGCAGTCGCCATGATCGTTACTCCGCGACGGGCGGCCGAGAGCCTCTCTCTCGACCTCCGACCCGTCACGAAGCCAAGCGCAGCCCTCTCACTCTCAGGAGGGCCGCGCCGGGCGGGCGGAAAGGCGTGGAGCCGGAAACCCGCCTCTCCGCTTTTCCGGTTTTCAGGATCATCACACTCCGCAGAGGCCCTCGCACTCGTTGGGCCAGAGATCGAGCTGGCCGCGATCGGCATTGGTCGACAGGTCGACCTGGTCGAGCGGCACCGCGGAACGGTGGAGATAGACATCACCACGAATCCCCCGGAACCCGGTGCGAATGGAAGCGTCGACCGATACCGCGTCGGCCCAAGCCTCGGGATCGCGGTCGCGCATCCGCCGCCAGTGATCGTCGGAATGGAACGGGCAACCGATGCAGGCGCTCTTGGGTGGCAGGGGGTAGTCGTGCCGATCCAGCCAGCGCAGGCAATCCTGGCGGGTCATGCCTTGCTCGATGAGCGGCCAGCGGTTGATCTGCCACGGCTCGAACGAAGGCTTCATGCGTAGTACCTCGTCGAGCGAGATCCCTATCCACTGTTCGGCGATGGGAGCCGTTGGCGAGCGCCGGCCGGCGATGCCGAGCAGCTCGCGGACCTTTCGGCGGATTGGCGCGATCTTGTAGTCGCCGGTGCATTGGCGGCGGATCATGCCGACCCCGACCCGTTCGGTCGGCACGATGCGGGAGCCGACGGCGACGAGATCACCGTTCTCGTCCTCGTCATAGACGGGCAGCTCCGCGCCTGCCGGCGTCACTGTGCGGGTGAAGGCCGGGATGGAGGCCCACCGCGCGCCGCGCGCGCCGGCGAGAAGGTCGGCGCGCAGGTCCCCGGCCGAGACGATATGGACGGGGAAGGGCAGGACGTTGGGCGATCGCAGCCAGGCGAGATGCTCATAGACGGCCCTCGGCTCCCAGCCGGTATCGGCGAAGATCGCGCAATCCGGCATGGGGCCGATCTCGCCATGCGCGGCCATCAGGGCGAGCGTGGTGGACTGGACGCCGGCGCCCAGGCTGAGAACACGCAGGCGGATGGACGCCTGCTGTTCGGGGGATGGCGCCAGTGCGGGGAAGACGGGGGCGTTCATCACGCCGCCTCCCGTTCGTCGTCGGTCATGCCGACATCCGCGCCCGGCAGGAAGCCAAGCAGCCAGTCGGCCGCCTTGCTGGCCTGGGATGCGGCGCGCACGATGGCGCGATTGTCCTCGCGCAGCACCTCGAGCCAGGAGCCGATGTAGTCGGCATGGCGGACGGTGGGCGTGATGCCGAGCGAGGCGCAGCAGAAAGCGGCGTTGATCTCGGCGACCAGCTCCTCGAAGGCGTATTTCTTCGAGCCGAAGCCGCCGGTGAGGTCACGGCCGAGCCGGGAGGTATGGCCGGTCGCGTGCCCCAGCTCGTGCAGGGCCGTGCGGTGCCAGTTGATCGGCTCGAAATACGCATGGGGCGGCGGCACCTGCACAAAGTCGTGCGCCGGGACATAGAAGGCGCGGTCGCCGCCGATACGGAAGTCGATGCCGGTCGCCCGGATCAGAGTCTCGACCCGCGGCTCGATGAGGCCGGGCGGAGGTGGTGGGGCCACAATGGCGACATCCTCCGGCAGCCCCTCGCATTGCGCCGCGTTGAACACCGTGAAGCGCTTGAGGAACGGGATCGCGGCGGCTTCTTCGCCGGTCTCGCGGGCGCGGCGCTTCTCGTCCTCCGGCGTGAAACGGTCGGCATAGACGACGGTGGTGCCGTGTTCGCCGCGGCGGACATTGCCGCCAAGCGACAGGGCCTGGCGGAAGGTGAGCCAGCTCTGGCCGGGAAAGCCGTGCTGGATCACCGCGCCCCAGAGGATCAGCACATTGATCCCCGAATAGTGCCGCCTGGTCGCGGCGTTTCTCGGCATGGCGAGGGGCGCCTTGACCGAGGCCGATCCCCAGGGCTGGACCCAGGGGAAGCGGCCTGCCTCCAGCTCGGCGATGATCTTGCTGGTGATGTCGTCGTAAAGGTTCGCCCGGCCGGAGCCGGCACGCCCGTTGCGGTCGTTCCTGAACATCGCGGTTCTCCGCGACGGGCGCCGGAGACCTCTTCTCCAGCCCTCAACCCGTCACGGAAATCCCGTCCGCACCCTCACTCTCCAGGGGGCGTTGCGGGGTTCTCCCCGCAGAAGGGGTCGGTCGAGACCCCGGCTCGGCCGCAGGGGAAGGCTTTCCCCCTATCCGGGCTTCCCTTGAAAACTGTCAGAAATTCGCATATATTTCCGACAGGAGAAAGACGATGACACGGCTGACCGAACAGATTCTGGCACATGCGACGGGACTGCCCGAAGGCGCCCCCGTGTCCGCCAAGAGCCTGCTCCACCTCGGAAACCGGGCGGCTGTGGATCAGGCATTGTCGCGTCTGTCCGAGCGCGGGCAGCTCATCCGCGCCGGTCGTGGCGTCTATCTGCGTCCCATCGCCAGCCGGTTCGGCACGCGCGCACCTTCGGTCGAGCAGGCTGTCGAGGCCCTTGCGACCCAAAAGGGGGAGATCATCGTCTCGAACGGCGCCGCCGCGGCGAACGCCCTTGGCTTGACGACGCAGGTGCCCGTCCGCTCGGTCTATCTGACCTCCGGGCGCAGCCGGAAAATGCACCTCGGCAAGCAGGTCGTGGAATTGCGGCACGCGCCGCGCTGGCAACTGGCCTTGGCCAACCGCCCGGCGGGGGAGGCCGTGCGGGCGCTGGCCTGGCTCGGCCCCGAAAGGGCGGAGGCCGCGCTCACGACATTGAAGCGGAAGATGCCGCCCGGCGTGTTCGGCGAACTGGTCGCCGCCGCGCCGCAGCTTCCGACGTGGCTCGCGCAGAGCGTGGGAAGGGTGGCGTATGGCTGACATCTTCCTCCAGCTTTCGGCCGAGGATCGGCGCGATGCGTTGGGCGTCGCCGCCGACCGCTCGGGCCGTCCTACCCATCTTCTCGAAAAGGATGTGTGGGTGGTGTGGGCGCTGGCGACCCTCTACGCCGCGCCGCTCGGTGAACATCTGGTGTTCAAGGGCGGCACGTCGCTGTCGAAAGCCTATCAGGTCATCCGCCGGTTTTCGGAGGATGTGGATCTGACCTACGACATTCGGGCGATTGCGCCCGATCTGGTCGGGGACAATGGCGAGGGCCTGCCGAAAACCCGGAGCGAGGAAAAGCGCTGGTCCAGCGAGGTCCGCCGGCGGTTGCCGGTCTGGGTCGCGGAGGCCGTGCAGCCCGTGATCGCGACCGCGCTGGCCGCCGAAGGTCTGGCGGCGGTTATTCGTGTCGAGGATGACAAGCTCTTTATCGACTATGAGGCGACCGCGGCAGGGTCCGGCTATGTCGCGCCCAGCGTCATGCTGGAGTTCGGCGCCCGCTCGACGGGCGAACCGGCGAGCCTGCGCGACGTCGTCTGCGATGCGGCCGGTCTGATCGACGGGCTGGTATTCCCGACGGCGCGGCCGCGCGTCATGCACGCGGAGCGGACCTTTTGGGAGAAGGCGACCGCCATCCATGTCTTCTGCCTCCAGGAACGGCTGCGCGGCGACCGCTTCGCACGACACTGGCACGATGTTGTCCGGTTGGATGAAGCCGGCTTCGCGGAAGCTGCTTTCGCTGATCGCGAACTGGCCAACGCTGTCGCCCGCCACAAGTCGATGTTCTTCGCGGAGAAGGCCGCCGACCGCACGCCGATCCACTACGCAGCGGCCGTCAACGGCGGCTTGCAGCTCGTGCCGGCCGGCGATGGCGCGAAGGCGCTGAAGGACGACTATGCCCGCATGGTCGAGGATGGGCTGCTCTTCGATGACGCGGAGCCGTTCGAGGCCCTCATGGCGCGGTGCGCCGATATAGCCGCGCGCGCGAACAGCGCGGCCAAATAAGAAACTGGGGGGATCGGGGGTATATGAGCGAAGTCGGAGACGAACGAAAATTCCAGTTTCTGAGGAACGGCGATGCCGATCCATCGGAACTCGACTGGAACAAGGGGATCGAGAGCGCCCGCCAGGCGATTTCCGAGGCCATGAACGCCAAGAATATCGCGTTTCTGCTCGGCGCTGGATGTTCCTCCCTGATGAGGGGCGAAAAGGAACTCGGCATTGCGACCATGGCGCCCCTGGCCAAGGAGTTCTGCGGGGAAACCCTCGAGGCGCGGGCTGCGGGATTCTACGGTGATCCGCCGGTCGTCGGCGCTGCCCCGGCGCCGTGGCGGCTGACCAAGGGCGAACTCGACTATCTCGATGCGCTCGGGGTCGACCTGGCGAAGGACTACAGCCGCAACCTAGAACGCTTGATGGAGGTGCTATTCGCGCAGCGGTTCGTGCTGCGCCAGAGCGAGAATCCCGATCTTCATCCCTACCGCGCTGTTCTCGACGGCATCATCAAGAAGGTCCAGGACTTCCTATGGACCCGTGTCACCCAAGGGGCCTTCGCCACGGAGGGCGACACCACCGTGCGCGACCTCTACGAGCGGTTCTACAAGAAACTGGTCCTGCGAGATCGGTCCTTGCCCCGGCCGTGGGTGTTCACGACCAACTACGACCATTTCAGCGAATTGGCGATGGATCGGCTGGGCATTCCCTATGCCAACGGCTTTTCCGGCGTCGTGGAACGTCGCTTTAACCCGGCGATCTTCCGCTATGCCCTGGCCGAGCAGCTCGACGTTGCCAGCCGCAAGTGGACCGCCGTCGACGCCTTCGTCTATCTCTGCAAATTGCATGGTTCGGTCACTTGGACCGAGGACGATCATGGCCTGTTCCCGATCAAGGAGGTCTGGCCGCCCGAATCCACGAACCAGATGCTGATCTATCCGACGCCGGCGAAGCAGAACTCTTCGCTCGGCTCGCCCTACGCTGACCTGTTCCGGGAATTTCAGGCCCGGATCGTGCGCGAGCAGAGCGTTCTCATCACGGCGGGCTACGCCTTCGGTGATGAGCACCTGAACAACATCATCTACCAGGCGCTGACGATCCCGACGTTCCGTCTGGTGATCTTCGCGGCGCCGGATACGGGCGGCGAGATCGCCAAGCTGCGGGCGCTGCGCGACCCGCGCATTTGGATCATTGGAGGCGACGGTCCTGCCGAGGGGACGAGGGCGCACTACTTCGACATGATCGTCGAGCATTTCATGCCGCAGCGTCCCAGCGACAGGATCGATGACGCTGTTCGCAAGGTGTTGTCCGAACTGGCGCCGAAAAGGGACGACGAGACGAAGGATGGCGAGGCATGAGCCACGACGATCGCAAGCGCGCGATCGGCAAGGTGGTCTCGGTCGCGGCCGACCGCTTTGTCGTGGAGATGCACGTCGGCACCGACAACTTCACGGTCGTTGGCTTCGACGGCGTGCATTATGTGGCGCGGCTGGGATCGTTCCTGATGATTCCGTCGCAGTCGGAATATGTCGTGGTCGAGGTTGTCGGCCTGCGTGAGCGCGATGCGAGCACCCCCTCCGAGCGAGGCGACTTCGATCGGGCCGGCTCCTCAAAATATCTGGACGTGGTGCCGGTCGGCATGTTGCCGATGCGTGGCGGCGCGTTCCGTTTCGGTGTCTCCGTTTTCCCGTCTTTGTATGCGGACGCACTCTATGCACTGGATGGGGAACTCGATCGCATCTTCGAGACCGAGGCGGCCGTCGAGCCGTCAGTCGGCCCGGATGGCGGCGCCTGCGAACCCGAAGGGGCCACGCGCTATCGGGTTCTGCCCATCGGCAAGTCGGTGGTGTTCGAGAACTACGACATCAAGGTCCGGCTGAACGAGTTCTTCGGCGGTCATGTCGCCGTTCTGGGCAATACCGGCAGCGGTAAATCCTGCACGGTTGCCTCGGTCTTGCAGTCCCTTTTCAGCAAGCCGGAGGAGCATCACGCCCGCGGCGCGACCTTCGTCGTCTTCGACGTCAATGGCGAGTATCACGCCGCTCTGGCCGCTTCCGCGAAGGAGGGAGCCATCGGGGTCGAGCGCGTCGTCCTCGACGGCACGGCGGCGGGCTTCCGTATGCCGCATTGGTTCCTGGAGATGGCAGAATGGGAACTGCTCTTGCAGGCCAGCGAACGAACACAACTGCCGGTCCTTCGGACGGCGTTAGGTCTGACAAGTCTCTTTCATGCCAATACGCCAGAAGCTCTGGCGCTGCGCGAGCACTTTGTCGCCACCTGCATCATTGAGTGCTTTCGAGGGGCAGATGGCGACTCCCCCGTATCGAAATTTCAGCGCGTGGTCTCCCTTCTCCAGAAGTATCCGACAAACGACCTGAATATGGCGCTTCTGAACCGCTTTAATCCTAATTTTCAGTATGGAAATTTTTCAGGGAACAACCAATCGGCGTTTCTGGACGAAGTGAGAAAAAAGCTCCGGGAGGATGCACCCTTACCAGCCTATAATCGGACGCCATTCTCTTTTGATGAGCTGCACGAGTGTCTCGACTTCGCGATCCTCTATGAGGAGGCTCACGGCAATCGCCAAATCCGGGACTACTGCTCGTCCATGGTCACGCGGCTCAGATCCCTCCAAGAGAGAACAGAATATGCCTTTCTGCGTCACGAAGGAGCTGACGTTGACGCGGCTGTAAGCGATCTGGAGTTTTTGACCAAAATCGTCGGTCTGGAAAGGGCGGCCGGAGAATCTTTCACCAAACGCAATCAGGTCATTATTATTGATCTCAATTCCGTCGAAGATGAAATCGTTGAGCTGGTCAGTGCGGTCATCGCACGCATGCTTTTTCGGTTTCTTCGCCATGCGGAACCGAGAAACCGCTTCCCGATACACCTACTGCTCGAAGAGGCTCATAGATATGTCGCCTCTACGCCTTCCCGCTTTTCCATCGACGCCACCAAGATTTTCGAGCGCATCGCCAAGGAGGGACGCAAATACGGCATGTTCGTGCTTCTGGCGTCTCAGCGCCCGAGCGAGCTGTCCAAGACGGTCCTCAGCCAGTGCTCCAACTTCCTGGTTCACCGCATCCAGAATCCTGACGATCTCTCCCAGATTCGCCAGATGACGCCGTTCATTTCAGAATCGGTCCTGAAGCGGTTGCCGTCTTTGCCTCGGCAGCACGCGCTGGTGTTCGGAACCTCGGTCAATCTCCCAACGACATTCAAGGTGCGGGAGGCATCGCCGCGGCCGCACAGCGACGATACCGCCGTCGTCGATTTGTGGTTCCACGAGGAAGGTCGAGCCGCTGACATTCACCTCGCGCGCCGTCCGGCCGCCGCCGCCGCGGCGGCTAAAGGGGAGCCGATGGCAGCAAACGCAGCGCCGGACGATGACATCTTCTGACCATCTGGAGACCCTGGCGCAGACACTGGAGGCCACGGGAGATTACCGGGTCATCCGGCGTCTCAAGCCGCGCCCTCGCACCGTTCCGCCTCCAGGCACTCCGCTGCGCCTTGGACTGGTGGTCGATGTGGAGACCACGGGGCTCGATCCTCAGCGCGACGAGATCATCGAACTCGCCATGACGCCATTCTATTACGGCTTGGATGGCGCCGTTTTCAGCGTGGGCGACAGCTTCCAAGGGTTGCGTCAGCCGAGCGAGCCAATCGCCCCGGAAATCACCGCGATCACCGGCATCACGAATGAAATGGTGGCCAGCCAGGTCATCGATCCCGCCGAGGTCGCCAGATTCGCGGCACCGGCCTCGCTCGTTATTGCACACAACGCGGCGTTCGATCGCCGCTTCCTCGAACGCTTCAGCGATGTGTTCTCGACGAAGCCGTGGGCATGTTCGCTCAGCCAGATCGATTGGGCAGCGGAGGGATTCGAGGGCACGAAACTCGCCTATCTCGCTCAGGCCGCGGGCTTCTTCTACGACCGTCACCGCGCGATGCACGACTGTCTTGCTACGGTCGAGTTGCTGGCAATGCGGCTGCCCCGATCTGGCGTTACGGGTCTCAGCCGCCTCCTGGACGGCGCTCGTGCCGTTTCGTGGCGCATCTGGGCGGAGAACTCGCCCTTCGACCTCAAGGATGTTCTCAAAGCGCGGGGATACCGTTGGAACGGCGACCCCGGGCCGCAGCCGCGCGCATGGTATATTGACGTTCCCGAGGTTCAGCGCGAGGCCGAGCTGCGGTTCTTGAGAACGGAAATCTATCGGTATGAGGTCGATCCCCCGGTCCGACGGATCGATGCGTATGATCGGTTTTCAGACCGAATCTGAACGCCGTCGAAGGCCGAGCTATTGCTTGCCTTGGCCGTATCCATTGCCGCCCTCGATGCTCCCGCCTGCCTTCAGCAAGTCCCCGATGGAGCGCCCGCCGATCCGGCAGGTGGCCACCACGCGGTCGTAGGACTGGCGGTTGGCGACGCACTCCGCATTCCGACCCATGGCGACCTTTTCCAGCGCGGCCTTGGCGGCGGGGCCGGTAGGGGAGTGGAGTTCGGGCGCGTAGAAATCCTCCAGCCGGATCTCCACCCAGTTGGCCGGCCCTTGACCGACGGCTACGCACAGGGAGTCGCCGTCACCGACATAGACCACGGGACCGGAGAAGTGCGCGCCGCGATGGAGATAGGACGGCATTGGGCCACGGTCGGGAATGGCCTTGCAGGGATCGGCCTTGGCCGCTGTCGCCGTGGTCAGCGCCGCCAGCACGGCCAGCCCGATTTCGATACGCATAGTCGTTTCTCACTTCCGTTTTATATGGTGCGCCGGAGGCTCATGCCGCCGCTTTCAGGCGCTTCTTGGCGAGCATGGCGCGGACGAACTTGTCCCATTTCGCCATGCCGGCGCGCTTTTCCACCATGTAGTGCCAGCGGTCATAGTGCTTGGAGCTGACGTCCTGCAAAGCATGGTTCTGGAGGCGGTCGCGGATTTCCTTCGAGATCCCCGCCTTGCCGGCCAGCGTCTTGAAGGTCCGGCGCAGGTCGCGGTTCGTCACATAGGGAATCACGCCGCGGTCCCGCTGGCGCCACATGAACGAGTAAAGCGTGCCGTGGCTGACAGGCTTGGACGGGTCCGTGGCCGACGGGAAGAACCAGCCGTATTCGTTGACGTTGATGGATGCGAGCAGCTCCGCGGCCAGCTCCGGCACCGGAACGGCATGGGGCTGGTCGTTCTTGGTCTTCGACCAGTCGATGATCTTTTCCTTGGCATCCCACTGATCGATGTGAAGGCTGGCAATCTCCTGGACGCGCTGGCCGGTCAGCATGATGATCCTAACGGCACGGGTATAGGGCGGATGAACCGGCGTGTCGGGGCATTCCAGCCAGCGATAGAGTTGCACGAACTCGTCCTCGTCGAGCCAGCGGGTGCCTTTGACCTTCGGTTCGGTCGGAATACCTGTCGCCGGATTGAAGGGGATGCGAAAGCGGCGAGCCGATTGCTGCCGATAGTCGTTGTCGGACTTCATACCCCAGCCAAAGGCCGCGTGCATGTAGGAGCGCACATGGTCGGCCATCGACTTGGCGCCGCGCTCATAGATCGGGCGGATCAGTTCGACGATTTCCTCGGCCTCGATGTCGCGGGCCAGGCGGTTGCGCCCAAGGGTGTTGGCGATCTTGTTGAGGCCCTTCTCGGTCTCCTTCCAGGAGGGCTTGCCAGCAGCTTTGAGTGAAGCGACGTAGCCCTCGAAGAGGTCAGCGACAGTGCCGGGGCGGGTGTCGCTTGCGATCTTGATGCTCCGGCCTTTCTGGATCACGTCGGCATAGTCGCGCTTGAAAACCTCGCGGGCCTGGGCGAGCGACATTGAGGGGTAGGCGCCGATCTTCTTCTTGGTGCGTTTGCCGTCACGCCATTGCTGCGCCATCCAGTCGGCCGTGACGCGCTTCGGCATGGGCTTGAGAACGAGGACGAGTCGGCCGGTGCCGCGCCCCTCGCCATCGGCAAGGTTCTCTTGCTTGCGGCTGATCTCGACGCGCTTCAGCGCATGTCGGATCGCGGTGTCGGTCAGGGCTGGCATGCGTTCCTCCTTGTCCGCAACTGGGATCGGTCGAGGAGAAACGGGGATCGTTTGCGGGGATCGGAAAGCCGTTTTCTATCCCTTCAACCGCCCCCAATTTGCCAAAACCGTCCCCACTACGCAATGCCAAAAATGGGCGATTTCTCTAGTGTTTCAACGGGATTGAGCGTGATCCTGCGGGATCTAAATCAGTGAGTGGGGTGGTTATGAACCAGGATCACGGCACTGGCGCCCAGTTCCAGGGCACGGCGCACCACTTCACGCGGGTAGACCGGCGTATGGTCCACGGTGCCGCGCTGCTGCACCTCGTCGGCGATCAGGGTGTTCTTGCGGTCCAGAAACAGCAGGCGGAACTGTTCCACCGGTTCATGGGCCATGGCCCCGGCGCAGTAATCCAGCAGCTTCTGCCAGGATGACAGGATGGGCTGCCCCATCACCTGCTGGCGCGCCATGCGAAGGCCGATGGCCCCGACCACGCGGATGTGGGCGATGGTAGCATCGGAGAAGTTGAACCGGTTGCGCAGCGCCTCCGCCGATGCCTGGGTGACGGCCCAAAGGCTGCCGAATGCCGACATTAGTTCCTTGGCCAGCGGCTTCACATCCCGCCGGGGTATAGCCTGGAACAGAAGCAGTTCCAGCAGTTCGTAATCCTGCAGCGCGTCGGGTCCAGACGCGATGAAGCGCTGACGCAGCCGGTCGCGGTGTCCGTGATAATGCGGCGTTTCCTCCGCCGGTTCTGGCTTTTCCGCCGCAGCCGGCTTTACGGGGGTGGGTTTCCCGGCCAGCAAGGCGGCCAGCAGGTCATCGTCGGGCGGCGGCGATTTTACTGCCGCCTCATCCATCCGTGTCGCCTTCCCCGTCCGCTTCACTGCCATCCCACCACACCCATGATGTGTAAGACCATCACCGCTCACTTTCCTACAAGTGTAACAGCGGTGATGGTGGGATGCCAGACGGGAAGAGGGTGGGGAATTACGCGTAAGGCGGCTTGGTGTAACCGGCAGGGGACAGGGTGAAAATCTCGAACCCATCCTTGGTGACGCCGATGGAGTGTTCGAACTGTGCCGACAGGCTCTTGTCCCGCGTCACGGCGGTCCAGCCATCGGATAGGACCTTCACCTCATACCGACCGGCATTGATCATCGGCTCGATGGTGAAGAACATACCTTCCTCCAGTACGGCACCCCGGCCCTTCTGGCCGTAATGCAGCACTGACGGTGCATCATGGAATACACGGCCCAGACCATGGCCGCAAAAATCGCGGACAACGGAGAAACGGAAGCTTTCGGCATAGGACTGAATGGCGTGGCCGATATCACCCAGGGTCGCGCCCGGCTTGACCACCGATATGCCGCGCATCAGCGCCTCATAGGTCACATCAACCAGACGCTTCGCCTTCACGCCGACATCGCCCACCATATACATACGCGACGTGTCGCCGAACCACCCATCGACGATGACAGTGACGTCGATATTGGTGATGTCGCCATTGACCAGACGCTTGGGGCCCGGAATGCCGTGGCAGACCACATGGTTGATGGAGATGCAGGACGCCTTGGTATAGCCCTTGTACCCGACAGTGGCCGACGTGCCGCCATTGGCTTCCACAAAGGCTAGAATCTTGTCATCCAGCTCTTCCGTAACGGCACCGGGAACGACGAAGGGCGTGATGTAATCAAGCGTAGCGGCAGCCAGACGGCCGGCCTTGCGCATGCCTTCGAAATCCGCGGGCTTGTGCAGCTTGATGGAGCGCTTGTCTTCGTATTCGTCGGCGAGTTCGGCCTGGGTCATCGGTATCGGTACTTTCAGGAAACGGAATTCACGGTTCAGCCGGGCACCTTACACGAACCGGTGCCCGGGCCGCAAATCCGGCGTCCCAATGCCTGGGACCTCCATCAAGCATGGATCGGGAACGGTTCACGCCTTGCCATGGCGGCATTGCGTACCCACCCCCTGCCATGTCGACGCGTGATGCGCTATGGTCGCTTCCACCATGAATGAAGACGACCTGATCCTTCCGCCGCCGCCGGCACCGCCGCCCCCTTGCGCCACCTGTGGCAAGCCCGAAGATTTGTGCCTGTGCGCCGCCCTGGTGCCGGAACGCACACGCCTGCAATTGCTGGTGCTGATGCACCCGCAGGAACAGGACGTGGAACTAGGCACCGCTCGCCTGCTGACCGGGCAGATTGAAAACAGCGTATTGAAGATCGGCCTATCCTGGCCGTCGCTGTCCAAGGCATTGGGCCGGCAGGTGGATGCCAAGCGCTGGGGCGTGCTGTTCATGGGCAGCAAAGAGGAAGTGGCCAAGGTGCCGCGCGGCGGGATCGCCGTGTTCGGGCGCAAGGATGTGGCGCCTGACAGCGACCTGATTCTGTCCGACCTGGAAGGTATCGTCCTCATCGACGGCACCTGGGCCCAGGCCAAGACCCTGTGGTGGCGCAATGCCTGGATGCTGAAGCTGCGCCGCATCGTCATCCACCCCGATTTCCGCTCGGCTTACGGCAATGTCCGCAAGGAACCGCGCAAGGAGAGCGTCTCCACGCTGGAAGCCGGCGCCTTCGTCTATGGCAAGCTGGAAGGCGATCCGGGTCTCCAGGAACGCCTGCTGAAGCCGTTTGACGAGCTGCTGTCCCGCTGGCGCAAGCACAAGCGCCGTCCGGTGAAGGCGGGCTTGCCGCCGCCAGTGTGAGCCTTCTTGGGACGCGGGCAGGTCTCTCCGCCCGCGTCAACCCGGCCCGAAGAATTTATAGGACAGCCCGACCAGGGCGAAGATCAGCAGCCAGACCACGATCTGGGGCAACAGGCCCTGGCGGGGGAACCGCGCGCCGCGCAGCACCAGGATCAACACCAAAACCGAAGAGATAAGGGCCAGGATCTGGTTCTCTGTCATACTTCCGATATGGGACGTCCGCATCAACGCCGCAAGGGCTGGCACGTCGCTTGCTGATTATCCCGCACCCTTCCCCGCGCGGGCGGGGTGTCCGGGACAAAGGCATGCGGGAACTACCGCCGGACGCCAAGGGTAACCGCTTCTTTCCGCTGCCTGGGTGCCGGCAAAGCCTGCCCAGGGGCATGGGCAAATTTTGCCTGGTGATGGGAAGGATCGTTCCATGGATATCCAGGGTTCAAGCAACAGTAACCGTGTCCGCTGGCAGCCAACCACCGGTGCAGCAGGCACGTCCGGTGTATCAGGTAACACGATCGGATCGGCTGACGCCGGTGAGAAGGTGGGCTTTCACGGCGCGCCGACCGGTGAGAGCATGCAGGTGGGCGGGCTGACGGCCACTAACCACTCCATGGTGGAGGGGTTGGCGGCACTGGAAATGCCCAGCCGTGAAAGTGTTGCCGCCGATACTCAGACGGTGGGGGATGAATTGCGCATGGCGCTGGCCGTGGCCGGCATCAAGAGTGCCCCACCGCTGGCCTTTCGCATCGATACATCCGGGAATGTAAAGGTCGATGGCGACGATCCGCGCGCGGCAGAAGTGAACAAGGTCCTGTCGCGGGAACCGGAGCTGCAGAACCGCCTGCGCAAGCTGGTTGGTGATGCTCAGATGATGGAACATGCCGACGCGGTGGAGGGCTATTACAGTCAGGTCAATGCTGGCGCCGACGCGGAGGGCGCCTCCAAGCGTCTGGTGGCGGCAGGTCAGAAGATCAGCGGTGCGACAGGCTTCACGCTTGATGCCGACGGCAAACTGTCCTTGGAATGCGCCGGCATGGGTAAGGAACTGATGCCACCGCAACCGACGCAGGTGTCGGACGAGGAAAAGATGTGGCGCGAAATGATGCGCCTCACCGACCGCACCCGTCGCACCGGTGTCGTCGCCGCCGCCCAGGATGCCGAAGCGGCGGAAAAGAAAGACCGCGACCATCGGGAAAGCAACGGCGGCAAGCCCTCCGATCAGCCCAACCTAGCGCAGGGCAGCAACAGCGCCGCGAAGGCGGCGGCCTGATCAGGCGTCGGGGGTGGGGCGGTCGTCCAGGATCAGTTGCAGAAATGCCAGATCCAGCCAGCGCCCGAACTTCATCCCCACCTGCGGCATCAGGCCGGTACGCTGAAAGCCCAAGGCTTCATGCAGCGCGATGGAACCCTGGTTTCCCGCCTCGATGGCGGCCACCATTACGTGCTTGCCGATGGACCGGGCCCGCTCGATCAACGCCTGCATCAGCGCCTTGCCGATCCCACTACTACGCCGGTCTGTCCGGACATAGACGGAATGTTCCACCGTGTGTCGATACCCATCGAACGCCCGCCAGTCCCCGAACGACGCGTAACCCAGCACGTTACCGTCACTATCCACCGCCACTAGCACCGGGTAACCCAGCCGACGCCGGTCTGCCATCCAGCCCACCCGGTTGGCCACATCTACCTGCACCTCGTTCCAGATCGCCGTCGTGTTGACCACCGCGTCATTATAGATGCCGGCGATGGAAGGGGCGTCGGCATCAACGGCGTCGCGGATCTGCATAGGGGCGTCCTTCAACAAGCGGCGATATCCGCCGCCATGGCGGGCTCGGGGGTAGGGCGTACCTGGAATTGCGTGTGATCGCCGTCTGACGGACAACCACACGCTTGCCATCCTGCCCCACCTTCGGCTAGGTTCCCCATCCCTATAAGGGCTCGCTTGGCGGAATGGTAGACGCCACAGACTTAAAATCTGTTGTCCTCCGGGGCGTACCGGTTCGAGTCCGGTAGCGAGCACCAACTTGATCTGATTATTGTTGTGACGGAAACCATATGTTATGGGGGCCGCATAGCATATCGACGCTCACCAGCATATATCGGGGTTTGGCCTTGGCTGCCGTCACATCCAGTCAATGCGATTGATCAGCCGCCTGTAGTTGAGATCGAACGTCGTCAGAATCGTCGGGTCCCATTCGAAATCGACATCCGGCACCTTCTCGCCGCTGACCAGCTCAGCCAGCAGCTTGCCGGCAAAATCTTCGTCATGGATCGCCGTGCCGACCGGCACCCTGAAGTAGTTGCGGCTATCGTCACGGGCGCTCAGAATCTGCGGGATGTTCGGCGTGTCGAGCCTGCTTAAGCAGGGTAGACTGTCGCGAATCTCAAAACGGTCGAGCGTCAGCGATGGCTCAGCCGACGGATCCAGCGCGTTTCGGCATCCCATCGCCAGTATTCCGGATTATATAGAGGAACATTGTCAAGTAACATGACCTCGGCCAGCTTTCGGTCTCGGTTCCGGCAAAAGCTCCACAATCTGGCCGCGGTCAAGGCGCTCCCATAGCAAGCAGGAGGGCGATCAGGCGAGACCTGCTTCACCTCAGCCGTCTTGTCGTCCGGTGGATCAGCTTGACGCCCAAAGGCTTATCCAGGGAGCCTGTAAGCGGAGTAGAGATTGCTGCCATCCGGACGACACGGGCGGGCGGCGTGGGCGTCAGAAGCCGAGGGATAGAGATATCCCGCCAGACAGGCTGTTCTGGCCGTTGCCGGCAGAGCGTCCGCGAACCCCGAGATTGACAGCGGACTGTGTGGTCACCGGGATGGTTGCCGTGAGGCCGTAGAAGAAGGCATCATCCGACGCACCGACCTGCTGGCTTGTATACCAGACAGGGGCGCCGTGGGGCAGGATGGCAACCTTCTGCGTATGGTTCAGGACATCACCAGCATAGCCAAGCTCCAGCGCCGGAATGATGCCGCGCCATGCTTCACCGCTGCTGAAGCGTACACCCACGGCCGCCTCCAGCGTCTCCAGTTTCTGTCCGGCATAGGTTACCTGGGTCGAACGGTCCCCGCGCTCCGCATAGCCATCCACTGAAATACGATCATACCGCAACGATAGGAACGGTGCGATCCGTAATGGGCCGGGCAGCGCGTCCACGCCGATGCGTGTTTCCGCAGTCAGGAAATCACTGTCGGTTCCACCTTGTTCGATGCGCAGCGCCGGACCCAGCATTACCTTGCGTTCGATATCAGACAGATTGGCCCTGCCGATGGCAGCAGTGAAATCTGCGGCAATCCGGCCATGCTGAAGTGTGGCAAAGCCCTGCAATGAATAGCTGTCGATAGACAGGGCGCCCCGGTCATCGGCGAAATCACCGTTGCCATGGTGCCAGGACAGGTAGGAACCAGCGGTCAGCGCAGAGCTGAAGCCCCGTTCAAACCCGGCTTGAACGATAGTCCCATCGGCTTTGCCCTGACGGGTCGCGTCACCGTCGACAAGCTGTGTTCCGCCAATCAGACGCCATCCCGGTACGGGATTACGGCTGGCTGCATCCATCCGTTCACGGGCCAACTGGCCCGTTGCACGGTTGGTGGTCAGCAGCATGTGCGGCAATTGTGCAATCTGCAAAGGTGCGCGCAGCATGGCCAGGGTCGCATCCCCTTCGATCTCATGCACGACGCCTGTGAAATGGACGCCGTCGGCATAGAGATAGGTGCGGTTGGCATTGGCTTCGACATAATCCTTCGGCAGGCAGGTGAAAGATTCCAGCGCGAAGCCTCGGCAAGCGCGGCTGGTAGTGTTTGTGATCCCAAATTCTGCCGGGGCTGTCTCGATCTCCGCGATCAAGCCTGCCATATCGACATAGAGGACATTCAGTCCACGAGAGGCCAGGGCGGCATCATACCGCTCATTATATTGATCGAACTTGGGAACGCTGGTCGTCGCGACGGTGCCCGCCCCGGCCTTGATCAGATTGTCGATCTGATCGGCCAGCCCCTCGGCAGCGACACGCAGCACTTCCAGATCGGCGGGCGTGTCGGTTGGTCCGTTGAACTTGGTGGAGAAGACGTCATTGCCGCCACCCTGAATAATGACCAAGCTATTCCGGGTCAGCTTGCCATCATTGGCCATGAAGTCAGCAACCTGTTCTGTGACAGGCCGGCGGGTCAGATTTCCCGGTGCGTCAGGCCGCTGCAAGGCGACGCGCGCCCCGCCCTCGGCATAGTTGCCGCCGCCCATTGCGTGGGGCTTCAAGTCCAGGCCCAATCCCTTGGCCACAATCTCAACCCAGACATCATCGGGGTTGGTGGTGAACTTGCCGGCACCGGTCGGCGCCTTGGTCGCGTAATTGCCGCTGTCCGATATGCTGTCGCCGAAGACGATGACCCGATCATATTCGGCCGCCTGCGTGACTGCCGCATTTCCCAGCGTGAGGATCAGGGCGACGCCCGAAACGCTACGCCGAACTGCGCCGGCCCCCGAAGGAATGGTTGGCCGTAAATTGTTCATATCCTACTCCTGCGATGATGACACTGCCGATACGCAGTGCGTCGATGCCGGATGGATAGCGGTGGCGCGTAGCCGCTGACTTAACCGTGTGAAACGGATTGTATCGAAACGTAACAGCGCCCTTTGACGGCTTGAGCCAAAAAAGGGGAAGGGGGATAAGGTCCCATGACCAGCAGCAAGCCCGATCCACGGACCTTCATTGCCATCGTCGAGGATGACGAGGAGATCGCCGATCTTGTCGCCGAGCTACTGGGCCGCGAAGGGTTCGAGGTCGCCATCTGTCCCGATGCTGCCGAACTCAATCGGCAGATCGGCCGGCGGCGGGTCGATCTGGTGGTTCTGGATCTGATGCTGCCGGGGGAGGATGGGCTGTCGATATGCCGCCGTCTTCATATTGGCCCGATTCGGATCCCGGTCATCATGGTCACCGCTAAGGGCGAGGATATCGACCGGGTGCTGGGGCTGGAAATCGGTGCCGACGACTACCTGCCCAAACCGTTCAACCCGCGCGAACTGGTGGCACGGGTGCGGGCGGTGCTGCGCCGCACCCGCGACGCTCACCGGCCACAACCCGTGATCGGTCGCTGGTATCGGTTTACAGGCTGGTCACTGGACGCGGCATCACGCACCCTGACCGACCCTGGCGGGCAGGATGTTGAACTCACGGGTGGGGAGTTCGACCTGCTGTTGGCGCTGCTGGATCATCCGCAGCGGCTGTTGAGCCGCGATCAGTTGCTGGACTGGACGCGCGGTCGGGATGCCGCACCGTTTGACCGCACCATCGATGTGCAGTTGAGCCGGCTGCGCCGAAAGCTGGGGGATGATCCGAAGGCACCAGCCATGATCCGCACGGTGCGCGGTGGCGGATACTTGTTTGCGCCGCGTGTGGAAACAGGGGGCGGGTGATCATGCGCCTTTTCGACAGCCTGGTCTTTCGGATCGCGGGCCTGTTCCTGCTGGGGTTGCTGGTGTTGCAGGGCGCGATCCTGGCCGTCATCGTCTGGCCAGATGGACGCCCGGTGATGTTTCGTCTGGTAGACCCGCTGGAAGTGCGTCGCATCGCGGAAGCGCTGGAAAGCGCGCCATCGTCGCTGCGTCCCTTGATCGTTGCGGCGGCTGGGAATGCTGGCACGATTGTCGAACTGCTGCCCGGCTTTCCACAGGACAAGGACGGCGCGCCGCGCACAGCGCCGAAGCTGGAAGCACGCTTCCGCCTGTACGCGGATGAACTGAGTGGTCGGACAGTGCAGGTTCAGGTCCGGGACGATGATTGGCGGACACCGGCCATACCGGTTCCACGCGGGCCGATCCGGGTGCTGGTCGGACTATCGACCGGGGAGGTGCTGGCTGTGGAACGGGCACCATTGCTGCTGCAGCTGCTTCTGTCCCGCTATCTCTACATCGCTTTTGTGGTGGCTGTGATTGTCGGCCTGATCATGTTGACATTGCTGCGCCAGGTGGTATGGCCGGTCGAACGGCTGGCACGGGCAGCTGATGCGTTGGGTCAGAATATCGACATGCCCGATGCACCCGTTTCGGGTGCGCGAGAGGTTCGGGCACTGGCGCAGGCGTTCAACCTGCTCAAACACCGGATCGGCGGGCTGATGGCCGAACGCACGCGGATGCTAGCGGCCATCGCCCATGACCTGCGGACCTATCTTACCAGGCTGCGCCTACGCGTGGATTATCTGACCGATGAGAAGCATCGCCGACGAGCGGTGAATGATCTGGAGGAGATGGGGCAATTGCTGGACGATGTGCTGCTGTTCGCGCGCATCGATGCGGGTGCCGATACGCATGACATGCTGATCGACGCCCGGGCGGAGACGGCGGACTATGTTGAACGTCGCCGGGAGACCGGGGACACGGTCTCCCTGACAGTAAGCGATAAGCCTTTGCTATGCCGGTGCAGCCCTCTGGCCTTTCGGCGAATTCTGTCAAACCTGCTGGATAACGCGGTTCGCTATGGTACGCGCGCCGAGGTGGACCTGCGTACCGGCGATGGCGGCATCTTCGTCATGGTGCAAGATGATGGCCCCGGTGTTCCGACGGAAATGATCTCACGCCTGACGGCGCCCTTTGAGAGGCTGGATGTTTCCAGGGGACGGCGGGGTGGCGGGGCAGGTCTTGGCCTGTCCATCGTCAAGGCCTTGGCCGAAATTCATGGTGGTGATCTGACCATTGCCAACGGTCCTGCCGGTGGTTTGCGGGTGACGGTCCGTCTTCCGAGCCAGCCCTGAAGGTCTGTCGAAAAATACTTAGCTGTTTAGCTTTCTATCTTGACGGCGGGCCGGCTGTGTTGATAGATAGCCGTATGGCTAACCTTGATGTGATCTTTAACGGCCTCGCCGACCCTACCCGCCGGATGGTTATTGCCAGACTGGCGGCGGGGCCAGCGTCGGTATCGGAACTGGCGGCACCCCATGAAATGGCGCTGCCCAGTTTCTTGAAACATTTGAAAGTCCTGGAAACAAGCGGCTGGATCACTTCCGACAAGGCCGGACGGGTCCGGACATGTCGTCTGCGACCAGAGACAGTGAAAATGGCAGAGGACTGGCTCAGCCAGCAACGATCCCTATGGGAAGCGCGGCTTGATCGGCTGGATGCATTCCTGGTGACGATGAATGAAGAAGGAAATCAAAGCGATGTTTGATCCGAAGGTTGATCTTGTTCTGGAACGATTTGTGAGCGCCAACCCGACCCAGCTCTGGCGGGCCTGGACCGAGCCGGCCCTGTTGAAACAGTGGTTTGCGCCCAAGCCCTGGACCGTGGCCCGCGTAGCAATTGAAGCCCGTGCGGGCGGCATCTTCTCCATCGTCATGGCGTCCCCAGAAGGGGTTGAAATGGACGAAACGCCCGGCTGCGTGCTGCTGGCCGATGCAGGTCGCCGTCTGGTCTGGACCGATGCCGTCGGACCTGATTTCCGTCCGAACGCAGAAAGCTTCATGAGCGTCGATATCACGATGGCGGCGGAAGGGACGGGGACCCGTTACCGCGCGCTGGTGCGCCATAAGTCGGAGGCGGATCGGCAGAAGCATGAGGAGATGGGCTTCCACCATGGGTGGGGCACTTGCCTGAATCAGTTGGAGACACTGGCGGGCACCCTCTGACTTTCGTAACGGCAGCCGATCAGAAGCCTTATCTGGTCGGCTGATCGTTGCGACAACCGTATGACGTTCATCAGCATCGACCATCCGCGAATGATCGAGTTGGAGCATGGCGGCGATCACGACGATGATCCCGCTCGGTTCTGCATGCTGGCGACTTTCGACGAACAGTCCGATGGCAAAACAGTTCTGACCTTGCGTCAGATGCGTCCGACACGGGCCCGTCGCGATTCAACGGTTGGCTTTGGTGCCGTGGAATATGGAAGCCAGACTCTGGACAAGCTAGCTGCACATGTCGCGGTCTGGGATGGCGCTCCTGTGGTCAGGTTGCTGGCTCACGGGGCGGCGGCTGCCATGGCGCCAGACAATCCCTTGATCAGGGCCTCAATCACACTGAGAACC
This sequence comes from Niveispirillum cyanobacteriorum, assembly GCF_002868735.1. Classification (GTDB taxonomy): domain Bacteria; phylum Pseudomonadota; class Alphaproteobacteria; order Azospirillales; family Azospirillaceae; genus Niveispirillum; species Niveispirillum cyanobacteriorum. Next base: position 534,892 of record NZ_CP025613.1, read on the forward strand.
TCGGTGTGGTTACTGCCTTCTGCAACCTCCATTGCCGCCCGCTCGAACATCGCTGATAGTATGGAGGCCAGAACGGGCAGGGGGAGCGAGGTGATGGCACCTTCCATCATCGCTTCTTGCAGGCCGAGGCGCAAACTGGCGTCGCCGTTCTGCGCCTCTATCTGCCGCATCTGATCGCGTCCCAAAACAGCGGGTCCATCGATCAACAGTAAACGCACCCGGCCCGGCTCCCGCATGGCCTGGATATAGGCCATCGCCCCGGCCAGCAAGCGTTGAAGGGCGGACATGTCCGGCGCGTCGACAGCTTCGATCGCTGCGGCGACAGCTGCCGATTCGGCCTCGATGACGGCCTGGAAGATTGCTTGCTTGTCCTGAAAATGATGATACAGGGCGCCCCGCGTCACCCGTGCACCAGCGACGACTGCCGGTGTGCTCGTTGCCGAAAACCCATTCTCTATGAAGAGTTTACGTGCCGTTTCCAGCAGCCGTGCGCGCATCTCGGTGGTGCGGACGGGGTTACTGCGACGTGACGATTTAATTTGCATACAGACTGCCTGTTTGTTAATGACTTGCGTACAGACTGTATGTTTATCACAGGAGAAGCAAAGCATGAAGATCACCAGCTACTATCCCGTCCTGATGGTCGCCGACGTAGGGGGCACTGCCGCCTTCTACAGGGATCATTTTTCGTTCACCGTCCTGTTCGAGGCGGATTGGTACATCCACCTTCAATCCACCCTCGACCCGACCGTCAATCTCGCCATTCTCAAGTGGGATCATGAGACGATCCCGGAAGCTGGACGCGGCAGGGCGTCCGGCCTGTTACTCAATTTCGAGGTCGAGGACGTCGACAGCTTCTATGCCTACTGTCAGGAGAAGGGGCTTGCGATCCTGCTGGCATTGAAGGACGAGGAGTTCGGGCAGCGTCATTTCATCACGCAGGACCCGAACGGCACCCTGATTGATGTCATCCGCCCCATTCCGCCAACAGAGGCGTTCGCCGATAATTATGTGCCCGGCGCAATACCGGGGTGAGCAAGGGCAGGGTGTGGAGATGAGGCTGTCCATGTTCCCTGAGGGGCGTTGTGCGGCCATGTCACCCCTACACAGTATGCGGCTGATGAACAGGAAGCTGGTTCTCGTAAATCGGCCATTTGTGTGCTGGTTGCCCGATGGTGCGCGACGGTTGGCAATCCGCATCTTCATACTGACTTTGACGAACGTTTTCGTTCCAATCCTCAGGGACAATGCATACTGATGCCGATGATCTTTAACTGGTTGGTCATTGCAGGACGAACCTTGGTGCGGGAACGAAGCGTGGCGGCACTGAATGCCGCCGGTCTTACACTGGGCTTTCTCACCTGCATCATGATCGCCGCCTATCTGCGTGCAGAGATCGGGTTTGATCGGGTCTGGCCGCAGGTCGACCGGATCATAAGGGTTGGCTTTGATTTTCCGGTTACGGGGCAGAAGAGTTACAGCACCCAGACCAGTTCTGCCCTTCTTGCTCCGATGATGCAGGCGGAACTCCCCGGTCTGGATGTCGTGGCACGGTTGAGACCCTCCCGTGTCGTCGCGAAGGTGGATGATCGGATATTCGCGGAGGTTCTGGCCTTTGCCGACCCGGAAGCGTTCAGCCTTTTCACGCTGCCGGTTCTAGCCGGTGATCCTGTGCTTGCCTTGGCTGAACCCAACCGCCTGGTTCTGACAGTATCGACAGCTAGGCGGCTGCTGGGGACGGGGGAGCTGGCACCGGACGCCATCGTGACCATTGATGGTGTCCCGATGCAGATCGGGGCCATTGTCGGGGACTGGCCAAGGAGCAGCTTTCTTGATCTGGGCATGTTCGCTTCCTGGTCCAGCGCGCCAAATCCCGCTTTGCGCGACGGCGAACGAGATAACTGGTTCAATCTTGGTACACACAGCTTTGCCCGCCTGAATGACGGGCAAAGCCCCTCTGATATTGAACCGGCGCTCGCCGATCTCCTGGAACGTCATGTTCCCACAGGCCAGCGACCGGATAATGTGCGCAACGTTGCGGAGTTCGCGAAAGCCCGGGTGGACCGATTGTCATCCATCCATCTTTCCGAGACGGGCAATGCCGGGCTGGGCGTCCGGCCACCGGGCAGCATGATCGCGGTGACAGCTTTTGCAGTAACCGGTTTGGTGGTTCTGGTGATGGCGGGTTTGAACTTTGCCATGCTTACGGCGGCCCTTGCTGGACGCCGCCGCAAGGAGGCGGCTGTCCGGCGGGTTTTGGGTGGTACCAGTCAGAACCTGCTGTTCCAGTTCCTTCTGGAAGGCATTCTCATGTCTGTTGCCGCCCTTATCCTGGCCTTGGCGGTGGCCGAGTTGATAATGCCGTCGCTGGGCGCGGCGCTGGGCCGCGACTTGTCCTTGTCAGAATTGATGTCGCCCACAGGGGTCGCCGTCATGTTCGTGAGCAGCCTTGTCGTCGGCGTCATAGGTGGAATTGTGCCAGCCACCAGTTTGGCCTCTACCGCGCCCGCTTCGGCCCTGCGGTCGAACGGTTCGGGCAAGGCTCCCGGTCAGCGTTGGAGCGTGCTGATCTGTTTACAGTTTGCTATTGGCATAGGATTGGGGATCGCGGCGATGGTTGTGCAGTTGCAGACGCATCATCTTCAGACATTGGCGCCCGGCTACAATGCGAATGGCCTTGTAATCCTCTCAGGCCTAGAGAAGCCGGTAGCCAAACAGGCCTGGACTGTGTTGCGGCAGAGCCTGCTGAGCTATCCCGGCATCCTGGATGTGACAAGCTCCAGTACCGTGCCAGGGGTTACAACTCAGGCGACAACCGCCATCCGGCCGACCCAGCAGCCGGATGTCCCGGCTGTGGATGTCAAGCTGATGCAGGTCGCCGACAGGTTTGTTGAAACCTATGGGGTGGCTCTTCTGGCCGGTCGCTCCCTTGAGGAAAGCCGCGATGCCAATAGTGATGCGGTGATCCTTAATCGCTCTGCCGTACTTGCATTGGGTTTGCGACATCCGCAGGAGGCGTTGGGTGTCCAGGTGTCCACCGTGGCGGGGCATCGTGCTACCTATGTCGTTGTCGGCATTATCGAAGACATGCAGATGCGGCCTGGCCGCGAGGCTGCAAACCCGGCGATGCTGGTGCTAAATTCCGATGCTGGCAATTTCGTGACGGTCCGCGTTGCCGACAATAGGGTGGCGGAGGCACTTGCCAGTATCGATGCCACCTGGGTCCGACTTGTGCCCGACCTGCCGATCCGGCGCAGTCATCTAAGCGATCAGTTGATGTTGCTGCATGGGTCAGAGGCGGTGCAGGCAAAAGTCCTGACGATCTTCGCCGGGCTGGCGATCATCGTTGCCTGCCTGGGACTGCTGGGCATCTCGGGCTTGGCCGCACGCCGGCGCAGTCCGGAGATAGCATTGCGCAAAGTTCTTGGTGCTACCGGTAATGATATTCTACGGTTGATGCTGTGGGATATGCTGCGCCCCATCCTTCTGTCTGCGGCTATCGCCTGCCCACTGTCCTGGCTTGCTATGGACTGGTGGCTTGCAGGCTTTGCGTCCCGTATCACACTGGAGCCTGCACTGTTTATGTTCGCCGTGACCGGGGCTGTGATCCTGGCCTTGCTGACCGCACTCTACTATGGCGCCCGCGCGTCGTTAGTGCGGCCCGCGATCATGCTGCGCACGGACTGAAAGCCGACGTTCAATCGGGTTTCCGGGTATCCGGTGCCACCGGTAACCTGATCTTGAACAGTGCGCCGCCATCCGCCGCCGCATGGCAAGTCACCTGACCACCATGGGCATCAATGATCTGACGTGTGATGGCCAACCCCAGTCCTGTGCCTTGCCAGGAACTGTTGCCGCGCCAGAATGGCTGGAACACTCGTTCCCGGTCCTGCGGTGCAACACCGGCCCCATGATCCGATACTTCTACCAGCACGGCTTGGCCATCCTGCTCCACCCTTACGGAAACCTGGCCGCCATCTGGTTCCGCGCGTAACGCGTTGTCGAGCAGGTTGGCAATGGCAGAGCGCAGCGAGTCCCCTTCGCCAATCACATGGATGGGATCGGGAGGCATCAGAACCTCCACATCGCGGCCCGACAGCATGGCCAGTGGCGCCAGATCTGCGGCGGCATCGACAACCAGGGCCGACAGGTCCAGGCGGGTGCGCGCAATCATCAATGCGTCTTGCAGACGGGCGGCGGCCAGTAACTGATCCACCAGCAATGTCAGCCTTTGGACATCACGGCGCAGCGCCCGCACCTCCGGCGCGTCATCCATGGACCCAACGCGCGCAGCGATGACCGCTACTGGGGTCCGCAGTTCGTGTGCAGCGTTGGCTGTCAGCAGACGCTGGTTCGCGATCCCCTCATGAAGCCGCGCCAGCAGCAGGTTGATGGCGTTAGCAATTGGCATCGCCTCTGCTGGAATGCCGTCCGTGGAAAGCCGTTTATCCAGCGTGGCCAGATTAATCGCGGCGCTGGCGGCGGCGGCATGGCGCAATGGCCGCATAGCGCGCGACATGACCAGTGGAGTGACTAACACGGCGGCTAGAAGAGCAGGTGCAAACATGGCGACAAGTTGTGGGAACAGGATGCCAAAGAAGGTCGGTGCATCGTCGAAGCCGATCCTGTTGCCTGCTGTAACCACCGTGATCGGCAGGCTGGCACCTGTGAGTGATTCAGCGTGAGCGATGCGGCCATCCATCATGCGGAACTCACCCTCACCGGGAATAGCGATGCCTGTTAGCAGTGACGGCATCTCTGGGCTGGATCCAGGTAGCAGCCGTCCTTGATACAGGGCTCCATAGGCAAAGCCCGACCGACGGGCGGCATAGTCCAGAAGCGGCTGTGATGCCACGATCCGCGCGCCATTGGTCCCCGCAGCAACCGATGCCGCAACATGACGACCGGCAGTGGCCGCCGCCAACTCATCATAAGAAACATAGGGCGAAAACAGCATCCATATCAGCGTCCAGCCGATGACGGCCAGCATCTGTGCCAGGGCGATACCCCAGGCCAGCCTATGGGCCAGACGAGGCGCCCGTCGTCCGCTCATCGGTCATCCATGATATATCCGATGCCACGGACCGGTCGGATACTGACGCCTGCATCCACAGTCTCCAGCCGGCGGCGCAGTCGCGAGACATGAGCGTCCAGGGTATTGTCGCTTGGCTCATCATCCAAGGCGTAGACCTGTCCCACCAGAACATCTCGCCTCACAACCCGCCGCGCACGAGATATTAACAGTTCCAGTAACGCCATCTCACGCCGCCGAAGCACCAGCAGCTCCCCCCGAACCGTAAACTCACGTGCCGCAGCACGGTACTCCAATTGGCCGCATTTGATGGGTGGCTGCTGGGCCGTTGGCCGGTTGCGCCGTATAGCCGCCCGGATACGGGCTCGCAACTCGTCAATGTCAAAGGGTTTGGCAAGATAATCGTCGGCACCCGCGTCCAGGCCCGAGACCAGATCGGGAACCGCGCCGAGCGCACTCAATACAATCGTGCCGGCCTGGCTCTGGGTTCCGGTTATCTCCGGCAAAAGCGTCAGCCCGTCGCCATCGGGTAGCCTGCGATCCAGGATGACAAGCGTGTAGGTGGCAAGTCGCAGCAGGGCCGACGCCTCTTCTACCGCAATGGCCCGATCTACCGCAAAACCGGCATTGGTCAGTTCCCGCGCCAAAAGCGCAGCCATTTCAGGTTCGTCTTCGACCACGAGCGCCCGCATACCTTCGGAAAATACCATGCTCGCCATTGCTTCACAACCTTGCGGGATGCGTTGATCAGCCGGAAAGATTTGTGCCGCTTTCGCTGCTGTTTCGCCGCATGCCGCGTCCAAGCACACCGGGCGTCACCCCGACGAGCCGGCGCATCCAGCGCGCCATGTGGCTTTGATGGGAGAAACCAGCTTCGAGCGCGATCTGCACCAGCGGCAGCGTGCCTTCTTCGATCAACTGCCGTGCCCTTTCCACTCGGCGCCTCATGACGAAACTATGGACGGGCTCGCCCAAACTGGCACGGAACAAGGTTTTCAGATGCGAGGAACTCATACCCGCCACGGCTGCAAGGGTTGCCAAAGTAAGGTCACCGTCCAAGTTGGCGTCGATATAGGCGATCAACCTGGAGCGGACGGGTCCGCTCAGGCGGTTGGAGATCGCCGACGGCGCAGCAGGGCAGGGCAGTAGAAGCGCCAAGCGGGCCGCCAGCACCTGGCCCAAGCGCGCCATGTGACGGGGGCCGCCCGGACCGCCTGCCAGTGCCTCATCCATGATTGCACGCCAGATATAGCCCAGTTGTCGATCCCGTAGTGCGAGGCAAGGGCCTAGACTACCCTTGCACAGGGGGGGCGATAATTCACGCAGTGCGCGATCAAGCAGATCAGGTCCTATGCGGATGGTCGAGCCCATTTGAGGTGGGGTGCCCGCTGGAAAGAAGTCGAAACGCAGATCGGAATCATTTCCCTCCCGGATGCGAATGTGATGACAGAGCGCAGGATCCTGTGGTGCCGGTCCTGCTGTCACGATAACCATTCCGGCGTCACCCAGGCCGAAGTCAGGCAGGAATATACCGGAGGCCGGGGACTGCCCCTGTTTCCGTGTAAAGACCGACTTCATGAAACCCTCCGCCGACAGCATGATTGTCTGGTTTGCGGATGCAGGCTCCCACAGCTTCCTTGCAGCAAGCTGACACCATATGTCCCACCATCTGCTTTGACCCGTTTGTGCCATGGGGTGCGGAGGGGGGGGAGGTGGGTGGGAAGGGGAGGGGGGTGTAGGAATTACGGCCCATTATGGCGGAGGGGGGAAGGGTGGGGGGAGTAGGGTGGGGGATTCCGGGGGGTGGCAATTATCCTCAAGGGGCCAAAGGGATTGGGGGGTGGGGGAGGGCCTTGGTGGTGGGAATAAAGTCGGAATAGGTTTTTCATCCTTGACTATGATGGGTGCTGATGGGATTTATATTCCTATCAGCGGTCAGGGGTGAGTTCCTATGCGAAGTTGTGATCTGGGGGTGCCGGGGGATGTGCGGGCGCGGTCGATCTGGGTGCAGGGGCGGTTGCGGTTGCGGGCCAGCAGTTTTGCGGCCATCGCCCGCGAGCTGGGTATTTCCAGCCGCGCCGTGGGGCAGGCCATGTATGCGCCCAACCATCGTGTCGAACAGGCCATTGCCCGCCATCTGAACCTGGAGCCGCGCATCCTGTTCCAGGAGCGCTATCACGCCGATGGCACCCGGCTGCATGCCGTGCGCGGCAAGGCGGGTGTGCCATGAGGGCGGTGCAAGATGGCGTGCCTGCCACGCCCGCGACGCTGGCCAAGCCGGTGCATCTGGTGGATACGCGCCTGCTGGCCCAGGTGCTGGGCGTGACGGAGCGGGCCGTGCGGTTGCGTGCGGCCAGCGGCAGATGGCCCAGCACCACCCGTCCCGTACGCGGCGGGCGGGCCAAGGTCTTTCCCCTGTCGCGCCTGCCCATGGCCATCCGCGAGGCGGTTCTGGCGCATTTCCTGTCCAGTCCGCCCATTGCATCCGCCGCACCCACCGCCGGGACGGCAGTCCCGCCGGCCAAGATCGTGGCAGCGGCGGGGGCCGGGGAGAACGAGGGCAAAGCCGTGCGCCCCGGGCGGGCGGTGCCGCCCGTGCCGGGCACGCTGGACGGGTGGCAGCGGCGCTGTATGGAGGCGCGGGCCGCCCTTCTGGTCCATATCCGGGCGCTGGCCGCCGATGGCGGTCTGAACGCGGCCCTGCGCGTGGTGGCGGGGCAGGCGCGGGCGGGCACCTTGCCGCCGGCCCTGGCCCAACTTGTGCCCGTGGCCAATGCCCGTGCCGGCAGCAGCGGGGCGCGCAGCCTGTCGGTGCCAACCCTGAAACGCTGGTGGGGCATCTGGCAGCGGGCGGGGTGTGATGCGCTGGTCCTGGCGCCCGCCGATGTACGGACGGGGCCGTCCCTGCCCATCTGGGCACCGGCCTTTCTGGCGGCCTATCGGCTGCCGTCCAAGCCATCGGTGCCCGATGCGATTGCCCGCATGGAGGGCCCGGCGCGGCCCAGCGAGGGGCAGGCACGGCGGTTCCTGTCCAGCCTGTCGGCAGTGGAGCGCAACAAGGGCCGCATGGGGCCGGCGGCGCTCAAGGCCATCCGGCCCTTTGTGCGGCGCGACACCAGCGATCTGGAGCCGCTGGACGTGGTCATTGCCGACGGGTTCACGGCCAAGCAGGACGTGGCCCACCCCATCCATGGCCGGCCCTTTGCCCCGGAACTGACCGTTGTGCGCTGTGTGGCCACGCGGCGGGTCATCGGCTGGTCGGCGGGCCTGTCGGAAAGCACCTGGACCGTCATGGATGCCTATGCCGATGCCGCGCGCAAGGCCGGGCTGTGGGCCATCGCCTATACCGATAATGGCGCCGGTTTCCGGTCAAAGCTGAATACCGGCGATCTGGCCGGGTTGCAGGGGCGGCTGGGTGCCACCCACGCGCTGGGCCGGCCCGGCAATCCCCAGGCGCGCGGCCAGATCGAAAAAGGCTGGGACCGGCTGTTCATCCGCCCGGCCAAGGTGCTGCCCACCTTTCGCGGTGCCGATATGGACCCGGAGGCCCGGCGGCGCATCGTGAAGCAGGTGGAGCGCGACATCAACGCGCACGGGCGGTCCGACCTTCTGCAAGGCTGGCCGGACTTCCTGCGCTGGGCCGCCGACTGTGTGGCCGCCTATAATGCCGCCCCGCATTCGGGCCTGCCCCGCATGACCGAGGCCGCGACGGGCAAGCGCCGGCATATGAGCCCGGATGAGGCCTGGCAGGCGCATCTGGCGCGCGGTTGGGCCCCCGTCCGCCTGTCCGATGCCGAGGCGGAAGACCTGTTTCGCCCGCACCTGATCCGCCGTGTGCGCCGGGCCGAAGTGGCCCTGTTCAACAATGCCTATTTCCATGCCGACCTGGAGCCGCATCATGGCGAGGAGGTCCAGGTCGGGTTCGATATCCATGACCCCACCCGCGTCTGGGTGCGGTCGCTGTCCGGTGCCCTGATCGCCGTGGCCGAGGCGGGCGGCAATGCCCGGCCCTATTTCGACACGGTGCGGGTACAGCGTGCCCGCCGCCGCCTGCGGCCCGTGGAGGTGAAACGGGCGGAAATCCTGGCCGAGCTGGACGGGGCGGACGGGCCGCCGGTGATCCAGGGGGTGGCAGAACCTGTGCCGGTGGCCTTGGCCGTGGCGACCCCGGTGCCGGCACCGGTGGCCACAGACGGGGAGCGGCCGGCCTTCTTTGCCAGCGATCTGGCCATGTATGGCTGGTGCGCGGCCAACGAGGCGGCGGTGACGGCGCATGACCGCGCCTATCTGGCCGCCGCCATGGCCGACCCCCGGCTGGCCCGCGCCATTGCCGACCATGACCGCCGCCATGGCACCGGCCTGTCGGGGCGGCTTCAGGCGGGGTGAGGGGCTGAAGCACCGTTCCTCGCCCCTTTTCAGATCACATCAGGAGCAACGCCATGAAGCGCGTTTTTGCCACCACATCCAATTCCATCGCCTTTGACGAGGCCGTGCGCGCGCTGGCCGGGCGGGGCGCGCGGGAGGCGTCTTGGCTGCTGCTCTGCGGGGCGGCGGGCCATGGCAAGACGGCGCTGTCCCGCCATTATGCAGCCGAGGAGGGTGGGCTTTACCTGCGTGCCAAGGCGCATTGGACCCAGGCCGCCTTTCTGGCCGAACTGGCCGCCGGGCTGGGCCAGGTGCCGGAAGGGCGCAATGCCGCCAATTTCGATCTGGCCGCCCGCGCCCTGACCGCCCAGCCCCGCCCCTTGGTGGTGGACGAAATCGACCATGTGCTGGACCGGCGCCAGACGCTGGAATGCCTGCGCGACCTGTCGGATGTGACGGGGGCCAGCATCGTGATTGTCGGGATGGAGGAGGCCGAACGCCGCCTGAAACGCTTTCCCCAGGTCTATAGCCGCATCAGCCAGGTGGTGCGGACCAAACCGCAGGCCCGCGATTTCGTGGCCGCCATCCTGTCTGATCTGTGCGAGGTGGCGGTGGAGGATGGGGTGGCGGAGGTGGTGCTGGCCCAGACGGGCGGGCACCTGCGCGAGATCCTGGACGCCATCGCCACCATCGAGGCCATTGGCCGGCGCCAGGGGGGCGATCCGCTGGTTACCGCCGCCATGGCACGGGCCGTGCCCCTGACCGGGGGCCGCGCGGCGCGGCCGGGGCGGTGAGGGATGGCCAAAGGCACACATGTGCCGCAGCCGGAACTGGACTTGGACCTGGACCTGGGGCAAACCAAACCGGTCTGGGGCAAACCCAGACCGGGCCCGGACCGGTTGGACCGGCTACGTCGCCGCGACAGCCTGCCGCTGCTGCCAGACACCTATCAGATCATTCTGCGGTTGGTGGGCGAGGAACGCACCATCAGCTTCATCCGCCGCTTTGGCGGCACCGACGCCCGGTTTCCCGCGCGCCCGGCCCCAGACCATGCCATGGTGCGTATCCTGGGGCCGGAAAACCTGCGCAGCCTGCGCCGCGAATTCGGGCCCCTGGAAATCCACTGGCCCGCCGCATCCGATTTTCTGGCCCTGGTCGATGCCAGGTGCCTGCGCAGGCAGGGATGGTCAACACGCGATATCGCCCGCAGGCTGTACCGCGATCCCAAGACCATCGAACGCTATGTGAAGGGTATGCGGCTTGAAAAACCCCAGCCGATGCAAGCCCCGCTGCCGCTGTTTGATGCCCAGCTCCCTTGAGCTGTGAGTGGGACAGTGTTTACGCCGATGGGCCGAACTGAATTGCGGGCGGGATCATAGGGTTCGGGTTTGGGGCGATGGTCACCGGCCAGTAGGCAGCAAAGATAAGCTCATCATCGGCGAAGACATCGACACTGATCGTGCCGTTCGCGTTGAATGTGGGAAACACCCAACGATTTGTCAGAAACTCGGTTCTGAAACCGCTTTGATCAGTGGCGCGCGGCTCTGTTTCCTGACGCGGAGACATTGTTGTATCAAGGGCAGGATCGTCCAGCGTATCCCCCTTTGCGATGATACGAATAGTCTCTGGCATCGGGGATAAAGGATAGGATATCCACGCGCCCAAACAAAGCTGCGGCAAAGCAGCCGGGGCTGTTCCATTTAGTTTGATGCCCTGCGTGTGCATGCCGACAATCGTCAGCTTGTCATTAAGCTCAACCCGCAGGTCGTCAAACAATATGACACGAACATTGTACCCGTCACGCATGGACGGCCACCTTCATTGCCGGGGTGGACCAATATGCGCGATGCACGATCCCTGTCTTCACCGCCGTCTCTGCCGCGGGCGCTGTGGCGCGCGCCGGGGTTTGGGCAACGGTCCCGCCCACCGGGAAGCGTTGAGAAAAATTCTGCCCAACCGCCGGTTCCCGCGAGGGCAGGGTTACGCGCACAGGCCGGTTCAGCGCGTAGGCCAGATCGGCCAGCGTTTCCAGCGTCATGTTGGTGTCGCCCGACAATTTGCGCGACACGAAGGATTTCTGTTTGCCCAGCACGCGGGCGATATCGGCCTGGGTCAGGCCGCGCTGCGCATGCTCTTCCTCAAGCGCCTTGTTCAGGGCATGCGCAATCTCACCCAGCAGGCGGATATAGGTCTGTCGGCGTTTGTCGATCTTTGACCTAAAGGACATTTCTCAGTACTCCGCCGGGAATGAATTTCGGCTCATCAAGGGGAAGGTTGTTACGCAGCTGCGTCACTTCCTCGATGAAGGGTGTGAAGCGGGCGTGAGAAACCAGGGCAGATCGTAGGGCACCGTTCACGGCGACGAAGCAACTTGGGGCCGCAAACCAGCCGAAAATCCGAACATCATGGGTCTTCAGTTCCCAAACGCCATCAACCATCGGGTCAAGGTTCTTGGCACCCTGGTTATAGACCAGTGGCCGCCCGGTAACGAAATCGTGAAACCGCTGCGTCACCTGTTCAATTGGTGGCAGGGCGCCACGATCACCGCGCAATCCGGGTAACACATCCTCAAACCAACCCAGAAACCCCTGTGTGCAGTAGAGCAGCCGTTCCGGTTGTTCGTCCCTTTCCAGGTCCGTTTCATACCGGTGCAGTACCCCCTACCCTTCCAACATGGCGAGTGTTGCCTTAAAAGGCAACGCCTTCGCCAGAGGGTGGCCATACCTGAACAGCGTGGCACTGTTGCCCTGATTGCCTTGGGATTGGGTGTCATCTGCCCCGTCGAACCCTGCCATGGGTATATGCAATAGCCAGAAAAAATTACCAGAAAAACTCGTTCAGGTCGAAAAATCCCACATGGCCCGGCGCGGGAGTTCCTTATTCAAAATAGGAATAATAGCCTTAACCACCCCGCGCCCGTCCGGGGGGCGGTGGGGGACGGGTCCTGGCAGGGTTGGCGCACCGGACGTGAAGGCCGGCGCCCACCCCGAACATCAACAGGACCGGATGCCGGCCACAGCCGGCCCCCTTCAAGGAGAGTTGATCCATGCCCGCTCCGTTCAAATGGGACACCAAGGTCGTGTTCCTGACGCCCGAGGTCACCAAGGGCACCCCCGTTGCCGTCGCCGCCGGCGATGCGCTGATCACCATGAACGGCGCCATCACGCCGATGGATGGTGGCGAGGTCGAGCTGGCGCTGGATGGGCGTCAGGCTGCTGCGCGTGAGGCCTATACGACCAACCTGCATCAGAGCGTATCGTTCGAGGTGCCGTTGTGCCCGCCCACGGCGGCGGCCACCGCCCCGCATTGGGGCCCGGCGGCGCGTCTGTTGAGCCTGAAGGAAACCATCGTCGCCACGACCCGCGTCGAATATGCCCCGGTCATTACGGGCCAGGAGAGCTTCACCTGCCGCTTCTATCGCGATGGGGAGCTGCGCGTGCTGGCCGGTCTGATGGGGGGCGGGTCCATCCGCCTGACCAACGGCCAGGTGCCGATCCTGACCAGCCAGGCCAAGGGCATCTATGCCGCCCCGTCGGCGGCCAGCGCCCCGCCCGTGGCCCCCACCTATGCCAGCTATCGTCAGCCGGCCGTCCTGTCGGATGAAAACACGCCGACGGTGAAGCTGGGCGGTGTCGATATCGCCCTGGAAAGCCTGGAGATCAATCTGGGCAATGATGCGGTGTTCGTGAACCGCCCCAATTATTCCGGGGCCGAGGTCAACAGCTTCAACCCCACCGGCACCCTGGTCTTCATGGCCCCGCCGCTGGGCACCTTGAATGTCGAGGCCATGCTGGACACCAAGACCAGCCTGCAGCTGGTCCATTACACCGCCGCCGGCACCCAGGTGGGCTTTACCGCCGATGGCGTGCAGATCGGTCGCGTCAGCACGGTCGACCTGAACGGCAATGTCGGCTTTTCGGTCCCCGTCCGCTTCACCCGCCCCGCCGCTGGCGGCAATGCCTTCAAGCTGTGGTCGGGTACGGCGCCGGTTTAATTTTCCGTTCCCTCAGGCGCCGGGCGCCGCCGTCCGGCGGCTCGGGCTTGCGCGACCATGGGGTCGCGGGCGCTCAACGCGCCAGCCACGCTGCGCTTGGCGGATATTGTCCCCGCCCCCCCCGCCGATCGGCTGTGGCCGATGGGCGGGGGAGGCCCCCCAAAACACCCCATCCATTCCATTCCGAAAGGTTTTCCCCATGGGCCTGATCCTTGCCCCCCGTCATTACGAATGGCCGGTGCATGTGCCGGTTCCCAATCCTGGCATTCCCGGACAGTTCGAGACCCGCCGTCTGCTGGCGCGGTTCCAACCGCTGCCCAATTCGGAAGAAGAGGAGCTGCTGACGGGTCTAGCCCGTGCGGGCCGGCAGCGCGACCAGCGGCGCGAGCGTCTGCGCCTGACGCTGAAGGGTCTTTCCGGCCTGACCGACCGCGAGGGCGAGGAGATCGCCTTTGACGAGGAGGTGATGGAACAGGTGCTGGACGATGCCCGTCTGGTGGCAGCCCTGGACAAGGCCTACATGGCGTCCGTTGCGGGGGTGGAGCCGGGCAAGCCCGCCGCCGTCAAGGAAGGCTATGTCCTTGATCAGTCCAACAGTTTCAAGTTTCCCATCGAGGTGGAGCTACCCGATCCGGCCCGTCCGGGCCGCACCGTCACCCACCGCCTGATGGGCACGTTCAAGGAACTGGGCCTGTCGGCATCGGTCAGCAGCCGCGATCTGGCGGGCGATGCCACCTTGGATGTGCAGGGGTTCCAGACGCCGGACGGCAAGCAAGTGCCGTGGGAGCAGGCCAAGAAGGTCGCGCTGGATGATCCGGCCATCACCAACGCCCTGCTGGTGGCCTATCAGCGCGGTCTGGACGGGGTCGCGGTACAGGCGCGCCGCGAAAAAAACTGAGAGAGGCTGCCCGGTTCTGGGGCCGGCGGCGCCACGGCGTCGCCACACCCCGGGCGGATGGCGAACTGATCGCTGACCTTGAACGGTCGGGCATGCCGAAGGAAGCGGCAGAACAGTTCGCCGCCGATATCCGGGCGGCCGAAGGCACAGGCGCGGACACCTGCCCGGTCCGCCCCGATTGCTGGGACATCGTCATGGCGTGGCGCGTGGTCGCCACCCAATGGCGTGTCGCCGCCCTGGGTGGAATGGGGGGCGGCGTCGCGTGGCTGGGCCTGGATTATTCAGGCGTGGCCGCCGGGCTGGCGGGGATGGAAATCCCCGCCACGCCTGATCTCTGGTGGGGCCTGCGCGTCATGGAGGCGGCGGCCAAGGAGGAGCTGAACCGATGAGCGGTCCCAACACAATCACCATCCAGGTGGACAATAGCGGTGCCCTGACGGCCATTGCAGGCACGACGGAGGCGGTGAAGGCGCTGGGTACTGCGGCCCAGCAGACGGCCACGCAGATGCAGGCACTGACAGGGGCCAACAGTGCCACGGCGTCGGCAACCGCCAACGCGCGCGACGCGGCCACCGGCATGACCAGTGCGGCCGGTGGATCGATGGAGGTCCTGTCGGACACGCTGGAACTGGCCGGCGCGGTCGTGGGTGCCGTGGAGGCGCTGGACAAGGCGTTCAAATTGGCGGCCAGCAGCAGCGGCGCCCTGGGTGTTGTCCTGCGTCGCCTGCCCTTTATCGGCGTGGCTGTCGCCGCCGCCGATTTGGCCGTGACCCTTTACAAGCTGGTGGACAGCCAGGGCACGGCCCGTGCTTCGGAAGATTTGTATGCGAAGGCTGTCGAGCAGTCCAACAATCAGCTGCTGACCAGCGAGGAACTGGCCAAGCGTCGGGCCGAGGCCCAGCGCCGTACCGCCATCGAAACCATCCGACAGGCGCAGGAAGCCCTGAACGCGGAAAAGAAGCTGGCCGACGAGCGGCTGCGCGCCGCGACCGCCAACGCACAGCTTGAAGCCAAAGCTCAGGGTAACAGTCAGGCTGATGGCAGCATGGCCAAGGGCAAGACACAGTCAGAGGCTGCCGCCACCCTCGCCAAGGCGCAAAAGGACGTGGCAGCACTGGAGGCCAAGCTGGCCGATCTGGAGGCGCGCAAGCAAGCCTTGAGCAGCCAGACGGAAAGCCCGGATGCGGCCGCACGGCGTCAGGCCCAGCAGGCCGCTGCCTTGAAGCGGGCCGCCGAGGAGCGCACCGCCCAGTTGGAGGCCGAACGCCAACAGGCCGAAGACAGGCGCAAGGCCGAAGAGGCCGAAGCCACCCAGCGCGCCGCCAGCATCAATGCTATGGAGGCCGAAACCCGGACCATGCAACAGGCCCTCCAGATCGCGCAGGAGGAAGCCAAGGGGACAGAGGAGTCCCGCAAGGCTGTTATCGGCCTGACCCGCGACCGCAAGCTGCATAATCTGGAGCTGGAGCGTCAGGCCGCCCTGTTGGGCAAGAATGTCGCGGAACAGGCCCGCATCAACGCCACCTTCAACGACCGCGCCACGGTCATCAAGGGCGAGGCGCAGTTGGCATTGGACGGCATCGACAAGGAAGCCGCCAAGAAGAAGCTGGACGAAACCACCGCCGCATCCAAGGCCCAGGCCGAGGAGGTGAAGAAGGCCGCTGATCAGATCGCGGGCGGCTGGGCCGATGCCATGTTCAACCAGATCACGGGCAAGGGTGGCAGCATCAAGAACTGGTTCAAGGGCCTGTTCAAACAGATCGCCACCGACGCCCTGAAGAACAAGATCGCCCTGCCCATCGTGACCGGTGTGGTCGGTGGGGCCATGGGGGCGCTGGGGGGTGGGGCGTTGGGTGGTCTGTTGGGTGGGGCATCGGCCCCGGCCACGCCGGGTGCGGCACCTTCCCCCGGCGGGGATATCCTGTCGGGCCTGTCCGGCATCCTGGACGGGTTTGAAAAGGGCATCACCGATCTGGGATCAAAGCTGTTTGGCACAGCCGGGGTCGATGGGGCCGCCGGTACCAGCGGCCTGTTCGGGTCGGGCGGGCAGTTGTTCGGGTCCACGGGCCTGGCCAGCGGCGTGTCGGGTGCCTTTGCCGGCGCCGGCCTTGGCGCCACCGCCGCCGGCCTGCTGGGGGCCTTGGGTCTGGGCAAGGGCAATACCAAGGGCGGGGCCATCGGCGGGGCCATTGGCGGGGCGGCGGGCAGCATTTTCGGCCCCTTGGGCACGACCGTGGGCAGCCTGCTGGGCGGGGCCATCGGGTCGCTGTTCGGGGGCAAGCCGTCCAACAAGGAAGGCAGCGCCACCATCGACCTGAACAGCGGCAATGTCGCCGTCGGCGGCTTCACGGGCAAGAAATTCAGCCAGGAGAACCGCGATCAGGCGGCGGGCATCGCCGGCGAGGTGTTGAAGATCAAAGACGCGCTGGAAAAGGGTTTCGGCGCGCGGATCACGGGCACCCTGGCCGTCGGCGCGGGCGACCGCGACGGGTTGTTTGCCACCGCCATCAACAGTTCGGCGCGCACCAGCTTCAAGGATGACAAGGCAGGCACCGAACAGCTTTTGGCCTATGTCACGGGCCAGTTCGTGACCGCCATCCGCGATCAACTCTCGCCGGCCCTGTCCGCCGCCCTGGGCCGGGTTGATTTTAAGGACATGGAAAATGCCCTGGGCGACCTGGATTTCATCCGCAATTTCGAAGACAGCCTGTCGGCCCTGGGCGAAGGGATGGGCGTGGTCAATCAGGTGACCCGCGCGGCCAAGGCCGAGGTCGATGAGCAGATCCAGTCCCTGAAGGATTTCAAGGAAAAGACCGCCCGCCTGTTCCCCGACGATGTGGATCGCGCGGCCACCGCCATGCGCGCCTATGTCGAGGAACTGGTCGGCATCACCGACGCCGCCGAACCCATGACCCAGGTGGAGACGGCCCTGATGGCGCTTCAGGCCCGGTTCGAGGCCTATAAGCCGCTTCTGGAAGAGGTCGGCTATACCGCAGAACAGGCACAGACGGCCATCGCCAACGGCCTGCAAAAGGCCAAGGACACGTTGAAGGGCGAGTTCAATGACAGCCTGGACCGGCAATATAACGACCTGACGGGCAAGGGATATGTCAACCAGATCAACGATCTGGTGAAAACCCGCGACACCGGCCTGCGCGATGCCACGGCCTTGGGCCTGACATCTGAAAAGCTGGACCGAAATTTCGGTGCAGCGCTGGATAATCAGTTCGCGGGCTTGGATAGTGCCGCCCTGAACGATATCAAGGCCCGCTTTGCCGATATGGCCCCCGTGGTGGCGGCCGCCGACCGTGCCCTGGAAAAGCTGAACGGCACGGCACAGGATACGGCCACGCAAAGCCAGATCGCCCGCGACCGCCGCGCCCTGGAAATCCAGATCATGGAGATGCAGGGCAAGGGCGTCGAGGCCCTGGCGGCCCGGCGTGCCGATGAACTGGCCGCCGCTGATGCCTCCCTGCGCCCCCTGATCGAACATCGCCACCGGCTGGAAGATGACGCCAAGGCAACCGAACTGGCCAATAGCCGTCGCGCGCTGGAAATCCAGAATCTGGAATTGGCTGGCAAGAGTGTCGAGGCTCTGGCCGCCCGGCGTGAGGATGAACTGAAGGCCGCCGACGCCTCGCTGCGTCCCCTGATCGAACATCGCCACCGGCTGGAGGATGACGCCAAGGCAACCGAACTGGCCAATAGCCGCCGTGCGCTGGAAATCCAGAACCTGGAATTGGCTGGCAAGAGTGTCGAGGCTCTGGCCGCCCGGCGTGAGGATGAACTGAAGGCCGCCGACGCCTCGCTGCGTCCCCTGATCGAACATCGCCACCGGCTGGAGGATGACGCCAAGGCAACTGAACTGGCCAATAGCCGCCGTGCCATGGAAATCCAGAACCTGGAACTGGCCGGCAAGAGTGTCGAGGCCCTGGCCGCCCGGCGTGCCGATGAACTGGCCGCCGCCGATGCGTCCCTGCGCCCGCTGATCGAACATCGCCACAAGCTGGAGGATGCGGCCAAGGCAACCGAACTGGCGACCAGCCGCCGTGCCCTGGAAATCCAGATCATGGAGTTGGAGGGCCAGAGCGTGGAGGCCCTGGCGGCCCGGCGTGCGGACGAACTGGAGGCCGCCGATGCGTCGCTGCGCCCCCTGATCGCCCGCCGTCACGCCCTGGAGGATGAAGCCAGGGCAGCGGAACTGGCCCGTGCCAAGCGGGGCCAGGAAATCCAGATCCTGGAGCTGCAAGGCCGCAGCAGCGAAGCCCTGGCCCTGCGCCGCCGGGAGGAGATGGACGCCGCCGACGCCGCCCTGCGGCCCATGATCGCCTATCGCCACGCGTTGGAGGATGAGGCGGCGGCCCGCACGGCCGCGCTGGCCCTGTCCGACCGGCTGTTTGCCGCCACCAACGACGCCAGCACCCTGACGGGCGCGCTGGCCGCCTTTGACCGCAATGCCAACCGGGAACGGGCAGAGGCGGCGCGCGGCGGGGTCACCAATCTGGTGCAACTGGAACAGGTTCTGGCCGCCGAACGCGCCCAGATCATCAAGGATTTCAACGATAAGGCCGTAGAGGCGGCCCAGGCCAAGGCCGATCAGGCCCGCGACACCCTGATTGCCGCCTATGAGCGGGAGGCCGATGCCGCCCGCAATCTGGCCAATTCCTGGCGTGAGGTGGGCAGGGGCATCCGCGCGGCGTTGAAGGCCGATCAGCTTTCCGACCAATATTCCAGCCTGAACCCGCAGGATCGGGCCACGCTGGCGGAGGATGAGCTGCGCCGGCTGGCGGCCCGCGCCAATGATGCCAGCCTGTCCGCCGCCGAACGGCTGGAAGCGGCCCAGGCCCTGCCAGAGGCGCGCCGCGCCTTCCTGGATGCTGTCCGCCCGCTTTATGAGGGCACGGAACGCTGGGGCCAGGCGCTGGACCTGTCCGCGCAACTGCTGGACAGCGTGGCCCTGGCCGCCACCCGTGAGGTGGATATCGCCCAGCAACAGGTGGATCTGGCGCAGCAGCAATTGACGGCACTGGGCGTGGTCAACCAATCGGTGCTGACCGTGGCCCAGGCCCTGGCCGACTATCAGGCGGCCCAGGCCCAGGTGGCGGCGGCGCGTGCGGCGGCCCAGACGGGGGCGCAAACCGTGACCACGGCCCCGGCTTCCCCGGCGGGCGTGCCGGCCAACAGCAACCAGCCGGCCCTGACGCTGGACCGGGTGCGCGGTGACCTTCTGTCCACGCCCTTCACCACCCATGACCTGAACGGCACCGCCATTGCCCGTTTCACCGGCCCCAATGGCAACAGCATCAGCCTGCTGGCCAGCGATCTGCAAACACGGCCCGTGGAATATCTGGCGGAAATGGCCCGCCAACTGGGTCTGGCCGGGTATCAGCAGGGCGGCATTGTGGGCAATGGCATCCACGGCGTCGACAGCGTCCTGGCCCGGTATCAGGATGGCGGGCTGATCGGGCTGGCGGGGGGTGAATTCGTCACCCGTGCCGCCGCCGTCACGCCGGAAACCCTGCCTTTCCTGCGCGCCATCAATGATAGCGGGCGTCCGCCGCCCATCCTGTCGGGCGTGGCCGATACCAGCCGCCTGGAAGGGCTGTTGCAGGACCTGCTGGCCCAGACCAGCAGCAGCGGCCGCACCCTGGCCGACCTGAATGCCCGTGGCTATGAGGCGCTGGTCAACCGGCTGGAAGGCCTGCTGTCCCAGGGCCAGGATCAGGCCGCCGACCGCCGGAGGGCCGCACGATGAGCATCATCCATCTGGTTGACTGGACCGTCTGGAACAACCTGACCGGTGCCATCGAGATCTGGCGGTTTACAGAGGCGCGCGAAGGTTATCGCCAGGGCAGCACGCAATGGCTGCCCAACCTTCTGGCCGGGCCGGTTCTGGGGCAGCATCTGTGCGGCGACAGCCTGGGCAGCCCCGCCACGCTGGAGGTGGGGGACCTGACCCTGGTCACCACCAACCTGCCGCGCGGCCCCGGCAATGCCCGCTTCCCCGATGATTACAGCTTTGAAGGCCATCCGGTCCTGATCCGCCGCGGCATAGCGGGCACCACACCCGCCGCCATGACCGTGGTGGTCAATGGCCTGTGCAATGAGGTGCAGCCCATGAAAACCCGCCTGACCGGCCGGATCAGCGGGCGGGAGGCACGCTATGACCAGCCGCTGTCCCCCCCCTATGCCGGCACGGGCGGGGCCGAGGGCGGGGCCGACCGCACGGGCCGCCCCCTGCCGTTCGGCGTGGGGTCGGTGGATGGGGTGGAAGGTGATTATCTGGGTCTGGTGGGTGGCCTGCATTCCTGGCGTCTGGCCCCCTCGCTGGCCGATGTGCGGGCCGGATGGGTCGGCTGTTCGGCGCTGACCAAGGTGACGGGCACGCCCAGCACGGGACAGTTCAGCGTCACCGCCGCCACCGGTCTGGTACAGGTGGGGGGATCGGCGCTGGCCGGTTTCCCCTACACCTGGGATGTCGATTATGACGCGCCGGGCAGCCGCAGCATCGCGCATGGCCTGCAAAAGCTGGCGCTGCGCGTGCCCGGCACGTCCATCCGCCCCGGTGCCGTCACGGCGCTGGCATCGGCCCTGCCCGATGAGATCGGCTGGTGCTGGACCGGCGAGGTGACGGTGCGCCAGGCGCTGACCGATCTGGCGTCCCGCTCGCTTTGCTGGTGGCTGGAGGATGCGGCGGGTCTGCTGGATATGGGGGCGCTGTCGGTGCCCGCCGGGGCCGTTTCGGTGGCCGATTTCGACCGGCAGACCATTGTGCGCGGTTCCGCCCGCCTGTCATCCGGCTGGCCCTCTGCCGGCGGTTTGATGCCGTCGCGTATCGACCTTGCCTATGGCCGCTGCCCGCGTGTCCACAGCGCGCAGGAGGTGCAAGGCGCGGCCGATGCCACCCGCCGCGCCTATGCCACGCTGGAATGGCGGCAGGCCGGCGCCAGCCTGTCCGGCCCCGCCGGGGCGCGGCCCGCCGCCCAACCGCTGCTGATGGAGACCCCGCTGCGCAGTGCGGCGGCGGCAGCCACAGAGGCGGCGCGGCGGGCGGCGTTCGGCCCGGTGCGGTTCCTGGATCTGCGCGTGCTGGGCGATGTGGTGCCGCGTGGGTCCATCGTCACCGTCACACTGGATTATCCCGGCCTGCGCAGCCCGAAAAAGGCCCGCATCCTGTCCGTCGTCCCCAGGCCGCGCGGTGGCGCGGCCGATTACCGTCTTTGGGTGTCGCCATGACCATCACACCGCTGATCCTGATCGGCCATTCCAACCGCGTGCCCTCTGCCACCATCACCGGTGGTTCCTGGACCGGCAGCCGCGATCTGGTGAAGACGCGGCCCACAGGCACCCGCCTGATCGCCACCTCCAACGCGCTGTCGGCCACGAAACTGACGCTCACTTGGGCGCGGCCACAGCCGATCCAGATGCTGGCCGTCGTGGGCCATAATGGCAGCCGCAACGGCCTGATGCGCTGGTCCGCCTATGAGGGGGCGACCTTGCGCTATCAGGGGGCTTGGCTGGACCTGAAGGCCCCGGTGGCCAGCACCTATGCCCTGTCCTGGTACGATTTCGGCCTGTTCACGGGCAAGCCGGAGGATGAATTCTACGCCCGCTATCCCTCACAGGTCTTCGACTATCTGCCCGCCACCATCGGCGCCGACCGGATCGAGGTGGAATTCGACGATCAGACCAATGCCGAGGCCTTGTCCGTCGGCTTCATCGCCGCCATGCAGGTCTGGCAGCCATCGGTGGCGCCCGACTGGCCCATCGCCATCAGCCCGCGCACCGTGTCGGAGCTGGAGGTGACGGAGGGCGATGTGGAACTGGGCGTGGAAGGCGCGCCCGTGCGCGAAACCCGCCTCTCCTTCGCGCATCTGCCCGAAGCCGACGGCATCCGCCTGAACCGCATCCAGCGTGAAGCCGGCGAGACGGGGGAACTGTGGCTCGATATCGACCCGCAGGCGCAAGGGGCCATGACCAATTACGACCGCGCCATGCTGTGCCGTCAGGTCGATCCCGAGGGCGTGACCTTCAGCGAATTCTGGCGCGCGTCCGGCGCGCGTCTGTTCCGGGAGGTGTTTTAGACCTGTCTTGACAGGTCCGGCGGCGACCGCCGCCGCGCGCACATCCCCGCCTTTTCAGCCTTCTAGGAAATTCTCCATTCAATGACAAGGGGTTAGACAATGTCTCCTTCTCCCGCCCTCGACCGCCTTTCTAACGGCCATTACAATACCGGTGACTGGAATGCCGCCACCAATCCCGGTGGCATGGGCGGCGACGGCCATCGCCAGGCCCTGGTCCCGCCGAAGCCGCCGCAGACAGGGTCGTACCCGGTACTGACTGCCGATATTGCAGAAGTGGCGTCCGGATTGCCGGCGGTGGCCGCGGCGGCTGCTCTGGCAGCGGGCGGCGGCGTCCTTACTTTCCCGTTAACCTGGGACACAGGCACCAGCAGTGCGGATCCAGGCGCGGGCCGTATCCGGGCCAACAGCGCCAACATGTCCATGGCGTCCCTGGTTATGTTGAGCGCAACTGACAGTTCGGGCCTTTCAATTGCCGCTGCCCTCGGCCAACTGACGGCCAGTAGTTCAGCGACAAAGGCCTTGATCCGGGTCGGCCATCGGACCGACGCAACAAAGTACGCGATCTGGTCCGTCACGACGTCCGCCAACAATGGTGCATGGCGCTCCTTCACCGTGACGCCGATCCTCACGACGAGCGCCAGCCCTTTTAACAACGGCGATCCTGTCGCCCTGTCGGCTGTTTGTGTCGGCGATAAGGGTGATACGGGAAATCCCGGTACGGCAGCCAGCGATACGGTCGCTGGTATTGTCCGTATTGCAACGATGACGGAGTTCGCGGGGCGGACCGCCACACAGCAGGCTGTGACACCGGCGCATCTGGCCCAGGGTGCGGGTATCGGTGGCGTCGATCTGATAAGTGCGGCCAGTTTGTCCCTGCCGGCCGTCGGAGACTACTTCCGGGTGACGGGCACGACCAGCATCGCGGCCCTATCAGCCCGAGGCGTTGGGCGGCGTGTCCTGTTGCGGTTCATGTCCCCCTTGCAATTGACCCATAATAGCACTTCCTTCGCCCTTCTTGGGGCATCAAACATTGCCGTTACAACCAATGATCTGGCGGCCTTTGCCAGCGATGACGGAACCAATTGGCGCATGATCTGGTATTCCCGTGCTAGTGGTCAGCCTTTGGCCATGCCGGGCTCGCTGCTCATTGGCACCCCCACAGTGGTGGGGTCGGCAGTAGGACAGATCGACTTTACAGGGATAGATTCCACTTTCGACGATTACGAGTTGGTCGGCCATGGGATCAAGTTTTTAAATAACGGCAGCTCTCTGGCTTTCGATTATCGGGTCGGCGCCTCGACATGGGGTGGGCCGCAAAACGGCATGGCGATCCAGCTGACCAACAGTGCTGGGATCACATCGGGGGCCTGGAGTGGTGCCATCGTTTCTAGCCAGTCAAATGCGGCCGGCAGTATCAGTGGCTTCGTTCTTCGGCTCCTGGGCGCAAACTCGGCTGAGTCCAAAATTGTGCGGTCCTGGTCTGTCGCCAATACCACCGGCGATCACGGCATGCGCGATTGTGGCGCATGGTTGGGCACCAACAGTGCGGTTACCGGCATTCGTCTGTTAGGTTCCTCCAGCATCCTGGCTGGGACTTTCAAACTTTATGGTTTCCGGAGAGCCTGACATGATGGTGATTATTGACGGAATGCCACGGCCTGCTACGCCCGAAGAGGTGGCGGACATCCTGGTGAAGCGGGCGGCAGCCGCCGTGCTTCGCGTGCCTGCCACCGTCTCCCAGGCACAGCTGCGCATCGCCCTTCACCGGCGGGGCCTGCTCGCCGCGGTGGAGGCTGCGGTTCGGGACACCGAAGATGTTGAACTCGCCATTCGGTGGACCGCGCCAACGGTGGAGCGTAACAGCCCTTTGCTGGTTGCAGTGACGTCTCAGCTTCGGCTGTCTTCGATGGACATTGATCAGATTTTCAGGGAAGCGGCAACGCTGTAGACAAAAGCTCACGCAGCTCGGCGCCTTCCCCGCCCACTATATCGCCCTCTGACCCCACACCATTCCCGCCCTGTCCCAGCGTTACCGGCATCCGCCCGCGCGGGTGCCGGCCCTGCACCCCGCATGTTTTTACGGGGAACGCCCTCCAAAGCCCGACCACCCCTCTCCAGCCCGGCTGCGCGACGGCCACGGGCATCCCCCCGTTCAACCTGCCCCCCTGGTATCAAATCCCAACATCGAATGGATCAAATCGGGGGAGAGGGGATATGTTGCTAGCCTTAAGCGGGGAGTACCGCCCAGTGTCATGTCCGGCGCGTTATAACAATACCGGCATAACACGCGGCCCCTTCAGTATATTACTGTTATGCTCCCCCTTCCTATGATGGGTACACATGGAGGAGCAGACCGCGACGTGAAAAAAATTCGTCGATCCCTGGGCGGAAGGGCCGGTACCGTAAGGGTTGCCGGCAGCAAGCACACCATGGTGCGCAGTTGAAAACACTGCCCGCCGGGAGCGGCATGATGCACAACATTCGAGACCGCCTCCAGGGACTGTCCCTCGGGCCGGACCGATCTTACCTGCACCTAATCCCCGCCCAACGGGTGAGGCGGGGTACGCGGTCCTTCGGTCCCACCGGGCCGGCCCTCCATGCGGATAAAAACCGAATGGAACAGGGGGTCTCGAACATGACCAAGTCTCAACTGACGCTGCGCGCTGTGCTGCTGGCCGGTGCTGCCCTTGCCACGGCCATGCCGGCTCTGTCGCAAGAACTGATGCTGGAAGAGATTGTTGTGACGGCGCGCAAGCGGGCAGAGAGCCTGCAGGATGCCGCCGTCTCCGTCAGCGCCTTCACTGCCGAGGGCCTGCAGCGCGCGGGGATCGGCGATGTGCTGGAGGTGGTGAACCGGGTGCCCGGCTTCACCATGAATGCCGACAACGCGACCGAACCGAACATCTTCATGCGCGGCATCGGCACCGACATTGAAAGTGCCGCCAGCAGCCCCGCCGTCGGCTTCTTCCTGGACGATGTCTATCTGTCCCGCGCCCAGGGCACCAACCTGGAACTGTTTGATTTTGAACGGATTGAGGTGGTACGCGGGCCGCAGGGCACGCTCTATGGTAAGAATGTCGTGGGTGGCGCCGTCAACTTCATTACCAAGCAGCCGACCGAGGACCAGGACACCGTCGCCGAAGTGTCGGTCGGCAATTACAGCTTTCTGCAATTCCGCGGCGCCACTGGCGGTGCACTTGCCGACAATCTCTATGGCCGCATTGCCTTCTCCGCCCGTGGCCGCGACGGCTTTGCCTATAATACCTTCACCAAGAATGATGTGGAGGACCTGTCCTCCATGGGGGTGAAGGGCGCGCTGCGCCTTGTCGCATCCGAACAGCTTGAAGTGACGGCATCGGCCGATTTCTCCCGCCGACGCAGCGACGGCCGCTGGATCGACATGGTGATCCCATCGGCCCACAATGTGCCCTTCAAGAACCCCGACCCGCGCAAGGGTCCCAACAATGTGGATGGGCGTCAGCATTCCGATGTCGGCGGCGGCAGCATCAAGGCAGTGTGGAGCCTGGAGAATGGCTCCATCACGTCGCTGACCGGCTATCGCGAGGCGACGTTCGAGGACAAGAACAACGATGCCGGTTCCTATCTGGACATGGACAAGCTACTGCGCGACGCCAATGGCCGCATCCAGTTCGGCAAGATCGACCGGTCGAAGTTCAATGATGATTTCTACATCAACGCCAAGACCGAGGATGTGAAGACCTTCAGCCAGGAGTTCCGCTACAGCTCCGACTTTGACGGTCCGTTCAATGTCATGGCCGGCCTGTTCTATATGGGTGAGGATATCGGTCGTAACGAAGATGCCGATTACATCTTCGTCGATTACTTCGCGCAGGGGCGGGAGACGGCCCGCACCACCGCCAAGGGCGACACCTGGTCGGCCTTCGTCGAAGGCACCTGGGCCGTGACCGATACGCTGAAAGCCATTGGCGGCGTGCGTTATACCAAGGATATCAAGAAGTTCACGGTGGCCCGCGCCGCCTTCGGCGATTTCCTGGGTCAGGATTTCGAGGATGCGCAGGGCCGGCCCACCACGGCCTTCACGGCGGGTGACAAGCACACCTGGTCAGCCTGGACGCCCAGCGCCACCCTGCAATGGAAGACCAGCGACGATGTCATGCTCTATGCAACCGTCGCCAAGGGCTTCAAGAGCGGCGGTTGGAACGGGGAGAATGCCAACAACCCGACCGAAGCCGCCGTGCCCTACAATCCCGAATTCGCCTGGAACTATGAAACGGGCATCAAGTCGCAATGGCTGGACAACCGGCTGCGCCTGAACCTGACCGGCTTTGTCGCTGATTATAAGGACCTGCAGACGCAGCAATATGTGATTTTCAGCAGCTCCCTGCCGCCCGACAATGTCATCGCCAATGCCGGCAAAGCGCGGGTGAAGGGGCTGGAGCTGGAACTGCTGGCCGTTCCAGTGGAGGGGCTGACCCTGTCGGGTTCCTACGCCCTGATGGATGGCAAGATTACAGGCGATCTGATCAGCACGGCGCTGCGCTATGACCCGTCCTGCTTCTGCTCCAAGCCGGTGCCCACCAACCTGAAGGGCAACAAACTGCGCCGTACGCCCAAAAATTCGCTTTCGGCGGGCGCGCAGTATGAGTTCCCGGTGAATGAAAAGGTCAACGGCCTGATCCGCGCGGATTACAGCTGGACCGATGGTTACTTCTTCGAGAACGAGAACAGCGACCGCACCTGGAACCCGTCTTATGGTCTGATCGATGCCGGCGTCGGTGTCGTGGCCGATGATGGGGCCTGGGAACTGATGCTGTGGGGCAAGAACCTGACGGACAAGCTGTATACGGCGGGCAAGACCGACGTTATCGGCTCTGTCCTGGCCTCCTACGCCCCGCCGCGCACCTATGGCGTCACGTTGAAAGTCAAATTCTAAGCCAACGGAGGCCACATGGCACGGGTCGGGATCATCGGGTTCGGGTTTGTGGGCAGCGGGCTTTACCGCTGGCTGGCCGGACAGCCCGACCGGTATCAGGTGGCCTTCGTCCATGCCCGCGATCCGGACAGGCTGGGCGATGTGCCGGCGGAATTGCGGCTGACGGACCTGTCCACCGCACCGCCCGCCGATCTGGTGGTGGAGGCGGCGCATCCCGCGATCACGGCGCAGTTCGGCGCTAGCCTGCTGTCGCGGTCAGATTACATGCCCTTGTCGGTGTCGGCCCTGGCCGATGATGAATTGCGGGCACGTCTGCTGGCCGTTGCCTCGGCCTATGGTCACCGACTGCTGATCCCGCACGGGGCCATGGTCGGGGTCGACAGCCTGTTCGAATGGCGCCGGCAATGGCTGGATGTCACTATCACCTTCCGCAAGCCGCCGGCCAGCATCGAACCCGTGGCGGGTGCGGTGGCGGCGGGCGGGGAGCAGATCCTGTTCGATGGGCCGGTGCGGGAAATCGCGCGGCGCTTTCCCCGCAATGTCAACGCCATGGTCACCTGTGCCCTGGCCACCGTCGGCCTTGACCGTTGCCGTGGGCGCATGATCTCCGACCCAGCAGCAACACAGCTGATGCTGCAACTGGAAGCCATCGGCACTGACGGCTCTCGCCTTTTCATCGAACGGCAGCAACCGGCGGCGGGCGTGTCGGGCAGTGAGATGTTTGCCTCCCTCTGCCGTTCCGTGGAACTGGCCCTGCGCCCGAAACAGGCGATGGAGTTCGTGTGATGATCCCGTTCGGCTTCTTCACGGGCTTTGCCTTTCCGGCCACGGTCTTCATCATCATGGTGGGGATGGGCCTTGCCCTGACGGGGGCGGATTTCCGCCTGCTGGGCCGCGCGCCGAGGGCCGTTCTGGTGGGCCTGTCGGCGCAGCTGATCCTGTTGCCACTGCTGGCCCTGGCGCTGGCCACCCTGCTGCCCGTCGATCCGTTGGTGAAGGCGGGGCTGGTGCTGATGGCGGCGGCACCCGGCGGGGTGACGTCCAATGCCATCACCCTGGCGGCGCGGGCCGACGTGGCATTGGCCGTGGCCCTGACGGCCCTGTCCAGCCTGTTGGTCTGTATCACCTTGCCCTTCTGGTCGGGGCTGGCGCTGGATCTGTTTCTGGCACGCGACGGGCAGATGCGCCTGTCGCCGCTGGAGGCGGGGCTGTCTCTGGCGCTGGCGACGGTCCTACCGGTGATGATCGGCATGGCGGTACGGCGCTTCCGGCCCGCCTTCGCCCTGGCCGTGCTGGCCCGGTTCCGGATGGTGGCCGTAGGCCTGATCCTGTTCATGTGCCTGACAACGACATTCTACAACCTGCATCACTTCACCGACCTGACCGTGGTGATGGAGAATGTGGGGGCGGCGGCGGCCCTGATGCTGACCGCCATGGTGGGGGCGGCACTCTATGCCCGGTTCTGGCGGTTGGGGATTCAACAGCGGCTGACCATCACGATCGAGGTCGGCGTGCACAACATTGCGGTGGCCCTTCTGGCTGCCTTCACCCTTTTGGGAGACCCCACAGTGGCGCGGCTGCCGCTGGCCTATGGTCTCCTGATGATCATCATGCCCTGGTTCTTCGTGGTGGCGGCGCGCCGCCGGATGAAGACCGACAAGGAGAGTGCATCATGAAATCCGCCTTCCGCCTTTCCACCCTGTGCGCGGCCCTGGCCCTGCTGTCCGGCGCGGCGTTGGCCAGCGACGAACCGGCCAAGATTGATATCCGCGATCCCATTATTCAGCGCTGGTACGACATCACGCCTGACAAGATGCCCCCCATGCCGGCCCCCGGCACCTGGGGCATGGACAAGGCAACGGGCAAGTTCGTGCATCCCAAAGCGACGGAGGCCGTGCATGGCGCGCCCAGCTTTGACGGGCAACTGACATACTGGGACCAGAAGGATTACGCGCTGAACATGAAGGTGGAGGCGTTCTACCCGCTCTCCGCCTCGCCCTATCATGAGTGGCAGAATATCGTCGATTTCGGCGACCGCCGGATCATGTATGTCTATAACCGTCGGCATCTGAAGGTGTTCGACATCACCGATCCCCGGGATGCCAAGCTGCTGGCGACCAAGGGTTCCGACTGGGGCAAGGACGGGCCGACACCGGAACAGAACCCGTTCCCCGCCGGCGACGGCATCGGCGCTGCTTCCATTCAATGGAACGCGGCCCTTGGCAAATATGTCATGGTGCAGTCCTTCGAGGTGTCGCGCATCGGCATCCTGGAGGATAAGCGCAGCCAGCCCGACAAGGTGGATGCCATCCGCCATGCCAATCACCTGAAGGGGTTCAAGGTCTATGCCATGAACGGCCCGCTGCCCGATCAGTGGGAACTGATCGCCACCCGCACCACCGACGCCGCCCACCCCGCCGCCCCCATCGGGCAGCAGCAGGGATCGGGATCGCTGGATGTGCCGGCCTGGTATGGCGGCAAATACATGTTCCTAGCGACCGCCCCCGACGACACCTATGCGCTCGCCGAATATAAGGATTATCTCTACAGCCCCGGTTATCAGGCCTGGGACATGTCGAACCCGGCAAATCCGAAATGGCTGTCCAACTTCGCGGCCCCCGGTCAGATCATCGGCGATGCCGCGCATGAGGCCGCCTATTTGAAGAATCCGCGCGCCGGTAACCGCACCTCCTGGATGGGGGCCCGCATGCCGCTGTTCATTCCAAAGCCCGTAGAAAAGGGGGGCAAGGTCGCCTTCGCCGCCATGGCAGGTCTGGGCCTCTATACGCTGGATATCTCCGACCCGGCCAATATGAAGATCATCGGCCATCTGGAGTTGCCGCCCAGCTTTGCGGGGACGGAGGCCGACAATGTCAATCTCAGCCAGTATGAGAAGACGGGCGTCATCTTCCTCAACGGCTATCCCATGAATGACGAGTGTTTTGAGCCGTACAAGGACATCTACGCCATCGATGTCCGCGACCTGAAACACCCGAAGATCATTTCCACATTCCCACGCCCGACCCCGCCCAAGGAGGCTGCCTTCACCGATTTCTGTCAGCGTCGCGGCAGTTTCGGGCCCAAGCGGCCGGGCTACCATACCCAGCCGGGTGGCGGGCGTGACGGGCTGGCCATCTATGCCTTCTACAATGCCGGCATCCAGATCTTCGATGTGAAGGACCCCGCCAAGCCCGCCATCGCCGGCTATTACGTGCCGCGCTTCCCCAAGGATGGTGAGATCTTTGAAAGCGTGAAGGGCAACCTCGCCTTCGGCACCTACATCGAATATGACCGCAACATCATCTGGATGTTCACCAATCACGGCTTCTATGCCCTGTCCAGCCCGCTGCTGGGGCCGGTGAAGGCTGGCGTGCCCGCCACGCCCTGGCCGCCCCGGGACTGAGGCCCGATACAGCCTGACGCATTCCCTCCCTGGGGCCGGATCGCCGAACGCGGCCCGGCCCCATTTTTCTGACCGACGATAGGGAGGAACCCCTATGATCCGCGATCTCGACGAGGCGCTGGAAACGCTGCCCTTTGGCCGTTTGCGGGTGCTGGTTCTGCTGCTGGTGACAAGCATCATCGTGCTGGATGGGTTCGATATCCAGCTGGCAGCCCTGGCAGCACCTGCCATGCTGGCCGAATGGGGCCTGGACCGCGTCGCGTTCGGGCCGGTGCTGGCAGCATCGCTGGCCGGCATGGCGGCGGGAACGGCGCTGGGCGGCAGTATCGGCGACAGGATCGGGCGGCGGCCCGCCCTGATCGGGGCGGTGCTGTTCTTCGCGACCATGACGGCCCTGTCCGCCTTGGCCACTGGTCCTGTGACATTGGGCCTGCTGCGGTTGGCAACCGGCCTGGGCTTGGGCGCAGCGGTGCCCAATGCCACGGCCCTGGTGGCCGAATGGATGCCGCGGCGCTGGCGTTCCTACGCCGTCATGCTGGTGATTGTCGCCGTTCCTGTCGGTGGCATGCTGGGGGCCGCACTCTGCGCCTGGATGATCCCGGCTTTTGGGTGGCGCGCTTGCTTCATCCTGGGTGGGGTGGCACCGGTGCTGCTAGCCCTGATCATGATCATAACGCTTCCGGAATCACCCCAGTTCCTGGTAACACGCGATGATCGCTCAAACCATCTCCGGCACCTGGTGAACAGGCTGGCTGGAGATAATCGTTTTGATAATGTAACAATATTTCGCACCTCCGCTCCAACCCCTGGAAAGGGCGGGGTGGCAGAACTTCTATCGGTGCCGCTACGCGCCATCACCTGGCATCTCTGGGCCGGATTCTTCGCCGCGATGCTGGCGCTTTACGGATGCTTGAACTGGCTGCCCGTCCTGCTGTCGGGCTTGGGATTGCCCATGGATCAGGCCGTGCGCGGGTCTATGTGGTTCAATCTGGGCGGTGTGGCGGGTGCCCTGCTGGGGGCCTGGGCCGGCGGGCGGTTTGGCTCGGCCCGTTGCCTGTCGGCCTTGTGCCTGACAGGTGCCTTTATCCTGTCCATCGCCGCCATCGCCCTGGCCCTTGGCCATATCCCAGGTGTAACTGCCGCCATGGTGCCGGTCCTTTTGGCGGGTGGCGCCATCCTGGGGGTGCAGGTTGGGCTTTATGGCCTTGCCGCTGCACGATATCCGACAAGCTGCCGGGCCGCCGGTATCGGCTGGGCCGCCACGCTGGGGCGCGGCGGGGCCGTGGTCAGCGCCCTGGCGGGTGGCTGGATCCTGGCACAGCCCCTGGGCGCTGCCCTGTGGTTGGGGGTCCTGACCCTGGCGCTGCTGTACTGCTGGCGCGCGGTCAGGACCTTATAATCAGGCCACCTTGACTGACAGGGTGCCGACCCCCGCCACCATGCCATCCAGCTGGTCCCCACGCTGTATCGGCCCTACGCCGGCGGGGGTGCCGGTGAAGATCAGATCGCCCGGCAGCAGTGTGATGAAGCGCGACAGTTCGGCGATGATCTCCGGCACCGTCCAGATCATCTCCGCCAGGTCGCCTTCCTGCCGCAGTTCCCCATTCACCGACAGGGCGATGCGCCCGGCATCGACGCTGGGCACAGAAGCGGCGGGCACCAGGGCGGAGACGGGGGCGGCATGGTCGAAGACCTTGCCCATGTCCCAGGGCTTGCCGGCCTTCTTGGCCTCCCCCTGCAGGTCACGGCGCGTCAGGTCCAGCCCGACGCCGTACCCGAACACGGACCCGCCCGCGCCCATTGCCACCACAAGTTCGATCTCATGATGAAGATCGCTGGTCTGCGGCGGATAGGGCAAGGTGCCGCCACCAGACAGGACGGCGCTGGCCGGCTTCATGAAGAAGAACGGCGGCTCCCGGTCACTCGCGCCCATCTCGCGGGCATGGGCAGCATAGTTGCGCCCGACACAGAACAGACGGCCCACGGGGAACAATGCATCACTGCCCGCAACGGGCAAGGTGACGGCGGCGGGTGGGGTGATGGCGTAGGACATGAGGTTCAGTTCCGGTTCGACGGGTTAAAATAAAACCGTGACGGCACGGTAAAGCATCCGCGCCCCCACGATCAGCAGGAAACAGCCAAACGCGACAGACAATTGCCGCTTGGTCAGGCTATGCGCCAGCTTCGCCCCCCAGGGGGCGGCCAGCATGGTCGCGGGCGCGATCAGAGCCAGACCGATCAGGTTGACATAGCCCAGGCTGCCCGCCGGCAAGTCCGCCCGGCCCCAGCCGGTCAGGACATAGCCGATGGTGCCCGGAATGCCGATAACCAGCCCGAACAGGCTGGCCGTGCCCACCGCGCGATGGATCGGATAGTTGAACAGGGTGAGGACCGGCACCGTCAGGGTGCCGCCGCCAATGCCCATCATGCTGGAAAAGGCGCCGATGGCCGCCGGCATGGTCTGCGCCCCCGGCCCCTTGGGCAGCGGACGGTTCAGGGTGAAGGCCCCGGCGGGCAGCAGCATCTTCGCCGCCACCACCAGTGCGATGGTGCCGAAAATGGCGGCCAGAACCCCGCCCTTTGCGTAGCCTGCGATGGCGGTGCCGATGGCGGCGCCAATGAACACCGCCGACCCCCAGGACTTGGTCAGGTCCAGATCGACCGCGCCCTTTCGATGATGGCTACGCGACGATGAAATGGCCGTCGGGATGATGGTGGCCAGCGAGGTGGCCACCGCCACATGCAGGCGCACCGCCGGATCGACGCCCACCAGCCCCAGCACGATGTCCAGCACCGGCACGATGATGATGCCGCCGCCCACCCCCAGCAGTCCCGCCAGCACCCCGCCGGCCAGCCCGGTCAGCAGCATCAGGGCGGAAAGTTCGGCAATGTCGATCCAGGGGGGCATGATGGCTCCGTCAGGCAGGGGATTTCCTCCACCATCGGCAATCCCGGTATGACGATCAAAGACCAAGGCGGCTGAATGATATGGCGGTTTTGGCATATCGGGCAGGGTCGCCCCGCTATATCGCTTCTCCCATATCAGGCGGTGAAATCGGTATTTTCCCGGCATAGCGGACGGGCCTAGCCTGGGATCAATTCAGCCAAGCGGGAAAGCGCATCATGGTATTGCGGGTCGGGATCGCCGGATATGGCACCATCGGAGCGGCTGTGGGCCGGGCGCTGGATGCCGGTATGGAGGGGTTGACCCTGACGGCGGTGACCAGTGGTGATGCCGCCAAGGCCCGGACCCGGATGGCGGAGCTGAAGGCCCAGGTGCCCGTTGTCGATGCCGCGACCTTGGCAGAGTTGTGCGACATCATCGTCGAATGTGCGCCGACGGCGGCCTTCGCCGATATCGCCCTGCCGGCCCTGGCGCGCGGTCGGACGCTGGTGACGGTCAGCGGCGCCGCCCTGCTGCAACGCCCCGACATTATCGACGCGGCGGGCGCCCATGGCGGGCGCATCATTCTGGCGACGGGGGCCCTGTTGGGCTTTGACGCGGTGCGCGCGGCGGCGGAAGGGACCATCCATTCCGTCACCATGGTGACGCGCAAGCCGCCGACCTCCCTGACCAAGGCCAAGGAAGTGGTGGAGCGTGGGTTGGACCTGCTGTCCCTGACCGAACCCCTGAAACTATTTGACGGATCAGCACGAGAGGGTGCGGCGCGGTTTCCCGCCAATGTCAATGTCGCCGCTGCCCTGGGTCTAGCCGGCATCGGACCGGATCGCACGCAGTTGCAGATCTGGGCCGACCCATCGGTCACCCGCAATTGCCACCGCATCGTGGTGGACGCCGACAGTGCCCGCCTGGTCCTGGAGATCGAAAATGTGCCGACGGTGGAAAACCCCGGCACGGGCCGCATCACGGCCTTGTCCCTTGTCGCCGCTGTGCGGGGCCTGACATCGGCCTTCCGCGTCGGCTCCTGACCCTAGAGAAGGAACCATCATGGTCATTCCCTTGAAGCACGTCGCCATTTCCACCCAGGACCCGGAGGCGTCGCGCGACTTCTTCGCCAATGTCATGGGCTGGACCGTTGCGGGCCGCGTCGACAGCCGCAATGCCCAGGGCTATTACGTGACCGACGGCACCATCAATATCGCCTTGCTGCGCTTCAAGAATCGACCGGCCGCCGGTCTGGAATTCCCCGAGGGCTA
This sequence comes from Niveispirillum cyanobacteriorum, assembly GCF_002868735.1. Lineage (GTDB taxonomy): Bacteria > Pseudomonadota > Alphaproteobacteria > Azospirillales > Azospirillaceae > Niveispirillum > Niveispirillum cyanobacteriorum. The sequence goes on from NZ_CP025613.1 coordinate 569,741, forward strand.
TAACGGCCTGCACCATCTGGGCTTCCAGTGCGAGGATGTTGAGGCGACGGCGGAATATATGGAAGAGCAAGGCTTCCCACCGCGCCACGACATCAACATCGCGCAGGGCCTGGGCAAGAATCCCGACAAGGACAATGCCGAATATAAGATGACCGGCCCCGCCAGCGTCATGATCGACATTTCTGAACGCGGCTGGGTGGGCACCTCCAGCTACAAGCCCAAGGCCGGCTAACGCCCTGCCACTTTCCCCTACAATCCATATTCTGGAGCCATGCCATGGCCACCCAACCGTTCGCCCGCATCGTGCCGGCGGTCGCCACCCCGTTTTTCGCTGACGGCAAGATTGATCTGGGCCGGATGGCGGCCCATTGCCGCTGGCTTCTGGCCGAAGGTGCCGATGGCCTTCTGCTGTTCGGCTCCACGGGCGAGTCCGCGTCCCTGACCAATGCCGAGCGCATGATGGTGGTGGACAGCCTGATCGCGCAGGGGATCGAGCCGGGCCGGTTGCTGGTCGGCACGGGCTGCTGCGCGCTGGCCGATACGGTGCTACTCTCCTCCCACGCCACCGACAGCGGCTGTGCCGGTGTCCTGGTGGTACCGCCCTTCTTCTTCAAGGGTGTGCCCGATGCCGGTGTCCGCCGCTATTTCCGTGACCTGATCGAGGGCGTGAACGATCCGCGTCTGGCGATCTATCTCTATCATTTCCCGCAGACGTCGGGCGTGCCCATCACCCCGACGCTGGCACAGGATCTGGTGCGGGCGCACGGCTCCACGATCCGGGGGTATAAGGACAGTTCCGGCGACTGGACCAACACCCAGGCCGTGCTGGAGGCGTTGCCGGGCCTGGAGATATTTGCGGGCACCGAGGCGCGGATGGTCGATCTGATCACACGCGGCGGGGCGGGCTGTATCAGTGCCACTGCCAACCTGCATGCCCGCTCCATCCGCGCCCTGCTTGACGCCATCGGCACCCCGGCGGAGGGTGACCGGCTGGACAAGGTGGCGGAATTCCGCAATGCCTTCACGGGCGTACCGCTGGTTCCGGCGGTGAAGGCGGTTCTGGCGCATCTGCATAATGATCCGGAATGGTCGCGCCTGCGCGCGCCCCTGATGTCGCTGGATGGCGATGCAGAGGCCGGTCTGCTGCGCAAGCTGGGGCTTTGAGGGGGAACGACCATGCCGACACGCGCCGAGATCGAAGCCCTGGACCGTACCGACCCGCTGGCCGGGTTTCGTTCCGAATTCACCCTGCCGCCGGGGGTGATCTATCTGAACGGCAACTCACTGGGCCCGATGCCGACCAAGGCGGCGGTGCGCGCGGCAGAGGCGGCGACGCTGGAATGGGGTGTTGGCCTGATCCGGTCCTGGAATACGGCCGGCTGGTTTGCGGCACCCTATAAGTTGGGCGACCGTCTGGCGCAGTTGCTGGGGGCGGATGCGGGGGAGATGGTGGTGACCGACGCCACCGGCCTGAACCAGTTCAAGGCTGTGGCGGCGGCTTGCGCCCTGCGCCCCGACCGCCGTGTCATTGTGATGGAAGGCAGCAACTTCCCCACCAACAATTACATGGTGCAGGGGCTGGCCGCCTTTCTGGGCCAGGGCCATGACATCCGCTTTGTGGAGAAGGACGGCATTCTGGACGCGATCCGCGACGATGTCGCCGTCGTCGCGCTGACCCATGTCCATTACAAGAGTGCCCATGTCCTGGACATGGCGGCGATCACGGCCAAGGCCCATGCGGTCGGTGCCCTGACCGTCTGGGACCTGTGCCATTCCGCCGGCGCCATCCCGGTGGACCTGAACGCAGCCCAGGCCGATTTCGCGGTCGGCTGCACCTACAAATACCTGAATGGCGGGCCGGGCAGCCCGGCCTTCATCTTCGCGGCCAAGCGTCACCATGCCGCCATGCAGCAACCGCTGTCCGGCTGGTGGGGGCATGCCGCCCCCTTCGCCTTTGACCGTGATTACCGCCCCGCCGACGGCATCGGGCGGATGTTGACCGGCACGCAGGCCATCATCTCCCTGCAGGCCGCCGAACCCGGCATCGACTTGGCCGTACGCGCAGACAAGCATCTGGCCTGGGCCAAGTCCCGCGCGATGGGCGATCTGTTCATCACGCTGGTAGAGGAAAGGCTGGGTGTTGACATGTTCCGCCTGGACAGCCCGCGTAACGGGCTTCTGCGCGGCGGTCATGTGGCGCTCGCCCATCCCCATGGCTATCCCATCATGAAGGCCTTGATCGAGGCTGGCGTGATCGGCGATTTCCGCGCCCCCGACACGCTGCGCTTCGGCTTCTCCCCGCTGTACTTGCGTTACACCGACGTGGCCGATGCCGTCGATATCCTGGCCGACATCATGGCGCGCGACGTCTGGCGGGACGAACGGTTCCAGGCAAGGGATGCAGTGACGTAAGCCTCATTTCGTCATCCCGGCGAAAGCCGGGACCCAGGGGCCAAGCGCCCAAACATCCGCCAAACACCGCCGATCCCAAACCATCCGTTTTCCCTGTGGCCCATGGGTCCCGGCTTTCGCCGGGATGACGAAGAAGGGGTCGGGAATCGTAAAATCAGAGGTCCACCCATGTCCAGTCAACCCCGTGAACAATGGTCGTCGCGTCTGGCCTTCCTGCTATCGACCATCGGGTCGGCGGTGGGGTTGGCCAATATCTGGCGTTTTCCTTACACGGTCGGCACCGGCGGCGGGGCGGTGTTTCTGCTGACCTTCCTGCTATCGGTGGCGGCCCTGGCCCTGCCGCTGCTGATCGCCGAACTGATGGTCGGGCGGCGCTACCGCGTGTCGCCGCCCAATGCCATCCGGGCGGCGGCGGTAGAGGCGGGGGCCAGCCCGCGCTGGCGCTTCCTGGGGCTGGCGGGTGTGGCGGCAGCCATTCTGGTCCTGTCCTTCTACAGCGTCGTGGGCGGCTGGGTCATGGCCTATATCCTGGACCCGGCGGCGGACAGCGCCGGTATCGCGCAGGCGCGGTTTGACGGGTTGGTCGGTGACCCCGTACGCCTGTTCGCGTGGTCCAGCCTGTTCCTGTGGGCGACCGTTGCCATTTCGATGCGCGGCATCACGGGCGGGGTGGAACTGGCCAACAAGGTGATGACGCCCATCCTGTTCCTGCTGCTGCTGGCCATGGCGGGATATGCCATGCTGGTCGGCGATGTCGCGGCGGCGGCCAGGTTCCTGTTCACGCCCGATTTCAGCAAGGTGACGCCCGACGTGCTGCTGGACGCGTTCGGGCAGGCCTTCTTCGCGCTGGGTGTGGGAGCCACCAACCTCATGGCCTATGGCTCCTACATGGACCGGGGGGAGAAGGTGATCCGGTCGTCGGTTATCATCGTCGGGTCCGCCGTGTTCGTGTCACTGCTGTCCGGTTTCGCGGTGTTCCCGGTGCTGTTCGCCATGGGGCTGGACCCGGCGGGCGGCCCCGCGCTGACCTTCGTCACCTTGCCCTATATGTTCGCCCACATGCCGGGCGGTTCCGTGGTCGGCGTGGCCTTCTTCGTGCTGCTGTTCGCGGCGGCCATCACCTCCGCCATTTCCATGATGGAGGCACCTGTATCCTTCCTGACCGAGCGGCTGGGCTGGAAACGGGCGCATGCGGCCCTGTTGTCGGGTGGGCTGTCCTGGGGCCTGTGCCTCCTGTCGGTTCTGTCCTTCAACATCTGGTCGGATGTGAAGCCGCTGGCCTGGGCAGGGTTGCTAACGGATAAGACCTTCTTCGGCCTGTTCGATTACCTGACCTCCAACATCGTCCTGCCCGGCGGCGGCTGCTTGATCGCAGTTCTGGTCGGTTGGAAGATCAGCCGGGCTGTGCAGTCAGGGGAGTTGGGGGAAGGTTTGGCCTTCCGAGCCTGGCGCTTCTGCATCCGCTGGCTGGCACCCTTGGCATTGGCGGTGATCTTCGCAGCGAAGGTGGTGGAATAAGGGGGCTTCGGCCCCCTTAATTCATTTCACGATCCGCCGAGACATCCTTGGCCACACGACGCAAAGCACCGGCGAAGTATGTGGCCGCCGGTGTCAAATCCACGCCGGTCCGCAGGGTGATGCCCACTGGCCCCAGTGCAGTGCGCAGATTGACGGGCAGGCGGACCAGACCCGGCTGGCTTTGCACCACCTGATAGGGCATGGCCGCGACCATGTCGGTTTCCAGGAGCAGGGTGTGGTTGGTCAGGATGGAGACCGATTCCACGGTCTTGATGGGTGGCTGCAGACCCGCCTTGCGAAACGCAGTTTCGATCTGGCGCCGCAGGCTGGTCTGCGGCGGGGGCAGGATCCACTCTTCATCCATCAGGTCGGCCAGGGTCAGCTCGCCCCGCCCCGCCAGGGGATGATCCTTGCGCGCAACGATGGATACCGGCTCGTAATACAGCACCTCCTGCGATAGCCCGTCCCGCTCCCGATATTCAGGCAGGCGGCCCACCACCATGTCCAGATCGCCGACGCGCAGCATGGGCATCAGCTTGTCATTGGTGCCCTCTACCACCTGGATATTGATGTTGGGCCGTTCCTTCTTCAGCAGAACGATGGCGCGCGGCAGTAGGGTGGGGGCGGCGGCCAGCAACGTGCCCACTGCAATCTTGCCGGTCGTGCCGGTGTTCAGCGACACCAGTTCCTCCGACGCGTGGCGCAGCTGCGACAGGATCAGCTTGGCATGGCGCACCACCACTTCGCCGAACAGGGTGGGTGTCACCCCGCGCGAGGTGCGGTCGAACAGGTCCATCCCCAGTGTCTGTTCCAGTTCGCGGATGGTCTTGGTCGCTGCCGGCTGCGCCATATTCAGCACCTGGGCCGCGCGCAGGATATTATTATGTTCGGCCACCATCACCAGCAGCTGCAACTGCTTGAATTTCAGCCGCGCCCGCAGGCGGTTCTCCAGCACCAGCGGCGTCAGGTTCAGGCTCATGTTTTCCTCCACTCCGGCGCCTGACATGGCACCGTCCCTGATATAGCTATTCCCATATATCGGATTACTGAAATGGTATTTTTCTATTATACAAGGCCCCGATAGCGTGGAACCCATCAGGCCGCGCGGGCAGTCACTGCCCCGGCAGCAGAGAACGGGTTTCGTTCCATGTCCCACCACGCCTATCCCTTTCAGGGCCGCACCATCCCCGCCTATATCGGTGGGCAGTTCGTGACGGCGGGGGACAGTTTCCCCAACATCTCCCCCATCGATGGCGCAACCCTTGCCCCGGTACATCTGTCGGGTAAGTCAGAGGTGGACAGTGCGGTGACAGCCGCCCGCGCCGCCCTGCATGGCCCCTGGGGCCGCATGCCGATGCGCGACCGCGTGGCCCTGCTTCGGGCCGTTGCCAACGGTATCCGCGCCCGGTTCGATGATTTCGTGGCCGCCGAGGTGGCCGATACCGGCAAGGCCCTGCATCAGGCGCGCAACATTGACGTGCCACGCGGGGCCGCCAATTTCGACCTGTTCGCCGATTTGGCCCTGACGCGCGGGACGGAGTGCTTTCAGACAGATACCGCTGATGGGCGCGGGGCCGTGAACTATACGATTGCCAAGCCTTTGGGCGTGGTGGCCGTGGTGTCGCCTTGGAACCTGCCCTTGTTGCTGCTGTCCTGGAAGCTGGCGCCTGCGCTGGCCTGCGGGAACACGGTTGTCGCCAAACCGTCGGAGGATACGCCATCCACAGCGGCGCTGCTGGCCGAGGTGATGCATGAGGCGGGGATGCCGCCCGGTGTGTTCAATCTGGTCCATGGGTTCGGACCGGACAGCACAGGCGAATTCCTGGTCGGCCATCCAGGCATCGACGCCATCACCTTCACCGGCGAAAGCGGTACCGGCAGCGCCATCATGCGCAGTGCGGCGGCGGGCGTGAAGCCGGTCAGTTTCGAACTGGGCGGCAAGAATGCGGCCATCATCTTTGCCGACGCCAATTTCGATGACGCCGTGGCCGGCACCGTGCGCTCGGTATTCAGCAACTGCGGACAGGTCTGCCTTTGTTCTGAACGCGTTTATGTCGAGCGCCCGATCTTTGACCGGTTCGTGGCCGCCATGAAACAGAAGGCGGAGGCGATCCAGGTCGGCAGCCCCTATGACGGGGCCGGAATGGGTCCCCTGATCTCCGCCAAACACCGCGATAAGGTCGTCTCCTACTTTGATCTGGCCAGGCAGGAAGGCGCCATCACCATCACCGGTGGCGGCGTGCCGCGTTTCGGCGACCATCGCGATCAGGGTGCCTATGTGCAGCCCACCATCATCGCGGGCCTGCCCGAGGATGCGCGCTGTGTTCGGGAAGAGATTTTCGGCCCCATCTGCCACATCGCCCCCTTCGATACGGAGGAAGAGGTGATCGCCAAGGCCAATGACAGCCGTTACGGCCTGGCCGCCGCGCTGTGGACCCGCGATGTACAGCGCGCCCACCGGGTGGCACACGCGCTGGAGGTCGGGATCGTCTGGGTCAATGACTGGTTCCTGCGCGATCTGCGCACGCCGTTCGGCGGCGTCAAGTTTTCCGGCATCGGGCGGGAAGGGGGGCAGCATTCGCTATCCTTCTATTCCGAACCCACCACCATCTGCATCAAACTTTAAGGCTGGCATTGATGTCCAGGCCTACTCCATCACCCCGGCATATCGTCATCCAGGACGTGACGCTGCCGGCACTGCGCTCCCGGTTCGGGCATGAGGCGTTGAGCCTGCTTGCCCGCGCCCTGGACGGGGCGGGAGTGGACGGGATCGTGCTGCCGGCTGGTGACTGGGGATTGGCCGGGCTGTTGGCGGATGACGGGCTTCGGGCCGTACTGTCGCTACCGGTGGAGGATGTCATGGCTGTAGAGCGGGCAAGGACAATTGGTATTCGCGCCATTCGCGTTCCTGTCGGGAATCTGGAACTGGCGGCACCAATCATCGCTGCCGGCCACGAAGCCGGTTTGCATGTAACGGCCCTACCCATTGATGGGCATCTGCACTGCCCCGGCGATCTGGCTCGTCAGGCACAGGCATTGGAAGGGTTCGGAGCAAGCTGCATCCATGTCGTGGATGCGGTCGGGGTGCTGGACATGGATGGTGTGGCAGCTCGCCTGCGTGCATTTGACCGCCTGCTGTCGCCCGCCACCGAACGCGGGATCAGCGCCAGCCATGATGTCTCCCTGGCCGTCGCCAATGCCCTGGTCGCGGTACAGAATGGGGCCGTGCGCGTCGATGCTGCCCTGGCCGGCGGTACCAATCCGCTGGCTCATTTCATCACTGCCGCCACGCGCAAGGGTTGGCGGCACGGCTGTGACCCGCAAGCGCTGACCCAAGTGGCCGGCATGCTGGGCTGTGGCCCGATCAACCCGGAATTCGTGAAGGAAAGGGCCGCCTGATGGACCTGATCAATCAATGCGCCTCCACGCTGGATGCCGCCGCCGTCGCGGCGTGTGCCACGGCGCAGTTCTCCACCACCGGCATCGCTCTGACCCTTGAGCAGGCCTATGCGGTGCAGACGGCACTGGTGGCCCGCCGGGTGGAACGCGGGGGCCGCATTGTCGGGGTGAAGATGGGTTTCACCAGTCGGGCCAAGGCCATCCAGATGGGGGTCCATGACCAGATCTGGGGACGGCTGACCGCCGATATGGAGGTGGCCGATGGCGGCAGCCTGCGCTTTGGACTTTTTGTGCATCCGCGTGTCGAGCCGGAAGTAGCCTTCCGCCTGAAGGCACCGCTGTCCGGCATTGTGACACCCGAACAGGCGCTGGCCGCAGTCGATGGTGTTGCCGCTGCGTTGGAGATCATCGACAGCCGCTATCGCGATTTCAAATTCTCCCTGGCCGATGTGGTGGCGGACAATGCCTCTTCCGCCGCATTTGTTGTGGGCCCCTGGCAAGAACCGGGGACCGACCTGCGCGCACTGGACATGATCATGTCCATCAATGGTCAGCCACGGCAGACAGGCAGCAGTGCAGCTATCCTGGGCGATCCGATGCTGTCGCTGGTGGCGGCCGCCCGGCTGGCCGGTGACGCCGGCATCACGCTTCAGCCCGGCTGGATCATCCTGGCCGGGGCGGCGACGGCGGCAGAGGCCCTGGCCCCTGGTGACCATGTGACGCTGGAAGCCCAGGAACTGGGCCGCGTCGAATTTCAGATGACGGCAGAAGGATCGGCAGAATGAGCAGCGATGCCATGGTCATCGAGGGTCGGGCGGTACCCAGGGGACGCTTTCCCCATTTCCGCCGGGCCGGCGATTTCATCCTGGCCGGGGCGGCGACGGCGGCAGAGGCCCTGGCCCCTGGTGACCATGTGACGCTGGAAGCCCAGGAACTGGGCCGCGTCGAATTTCAGATGACGGCAGAAGGATCGGCAGAATGAGCAGCGATGCCATGGTCATCGAGGGTCGGGCGGTACCCAGGGGACGCTTTCCCCATTTCCGCCGGGCCGGCGATTTCATCTTCGTTTCCGGCACCAGTTCACGGCGCCCCGACAATTCTATTGCCGGCGCCTCGGTCGATCATCTGGGTGCGACCGACCTCGATATCCGTGCCCAGACGCGGGCGGTGATTGAGAATATCGGCGGCATTCTGGAAGCGGCGGGCGCCAGCCTGCGCGACGTGGTGGAGGTCTCTACCTTCCTGGTCGATATGAATGATTTCCACGGGTACAACCAGGTCTATGGCGAATATTTCGACCAGGAGGGGCCGGCGCGGACGACCGTGGCGGTACACCAACTGCCGCACCCGCATCTGCGCATCGAGATCAAGGCCGTGGCCTATAAGCCCCTGAAGGGAGGGACCCCATGCTGACCTATGGCCTGCCTCTGAACTTCGCGAAATGGATTGAGGAGCATCAGCATCTGCTGCGCCCCCCGGTCGGCAATGCCCAGATCTGGTCGAACGCCGACTTCATCGTCACGGTCGTGGGCGGCCCCAATCAGCGCACCGACTACCATGTCGATCCGCTGGAGGAGTTCTTCTACCAGATCAAGGGCGACATGGTTCTGCGCCTGTGGATCGACGGCGCGCCAAAGGATGTGCCGATCCGCGAGGGGGAGATTTTCCTGCTGCCCCCGAATGTTCCGCATTCACCGCAGCGCCCCGTCGAAGGCTCGGTCGGCCTGGTGATCGAACGGCAGCGGCCCGACGGTCTGCTGGACGCATTCCAATGGTACTGCGATGGCTGCGGCAGCATCGTCCACAAGGCGGAGGTGCAGTTGTCCAGCATCGTCAAGGACCTGCCGCCGATCTTCCAGTCTTTTTATGACAGCGTGGAAAAGCGCACCTGCCCGTCCTGCGGCACCATCCATCCCGGCAAGGTCGCCAAGGCAGGTGCGGCATGAAAATCATCGACATGCACAGCCATTTCGTGCCGGAGAACTGGCCCGATCTGGCCGACCGCTTCGGCACGCCGCGCAACTGGCCCTGGATGCGTCATGAAGGCGGTGGCAAGGCCATGATCATGGTAGGGGAGGAGGAATTCCGCCCCATTGATGAACGCTGCTGGTCCGGCCCCGCCAAGCTGGAGGACATGGACCGCGACGGTGTCGATATCCAGATCATGTCGGCCACGCCCGTCCTGTTCGGTTACACGCGTCCCGCCGAACAGGCGCTGGATTGTGCCAAGCTGTTCAACGATGCCGCCCGCGACATCTGCGCCGCCGACCCGGCCCGCCTGAAATCGCTGTGTCAGGTGCCCTTGCAGGATATCGACAAATCCTGTGCCGAGGTCAGCCGCGCCATGAAGGATGGCCATGTCGGGGTGCAGATCGGCAACCATGTCGGGGAGAAGAACCTGGATGATGCCGGCATCGTCACCTTCTTGCACCATTGCGCCGATATCGGGGCCCCCGTCCTGGTCCATCCCTGGGACATGATGGCGCGTGAACGCATGCCGAAATACATGCTGGCCTGGCTGGTCGGCATGCCGGCGGAAACCCAGCTGTCGATCCTGTCGCTGATCATGTCGGGTGCCTTCGAACGGCTGCCGAAAAGCCTGACACTGTGTTTCGCGCATGGCGGCGGCAGTTTCCCCTATCTGCTGGGTCGGGTCGACAATGCCTGGACCCACCGTGACATCGTGCGCAAGGATTGTCCCAACCTGCCATCTTCCTATGTCGACCGGTTCTTTGTGGACAGCGCGGTGTTCAATCAGGCGGCCCTGTCGCTGCTGGTCGCCACAATGGGGGAGGACCGGGTGATGCTGGGTTCCGACTATCCGTTCCCGCTGGGGGAACAGCGGGTGGGGGCGCTGGTGCGCGGCCATGACGGCTTGTCGGCTCCGGCCAAGGCCAAGATCATGGGCGGCAATGCCGCACGCTTCTTCGGTCTTTGACGGGGGCGGTCCGGCGGGATTGTGCGCCCGCCGGACATGGTTTCCAGATGACAAAAATTTAAACAATTTTCTACGCAGGGTCTTCGCATGTGCGGCGTATAAGGGGTTAATCCAACTTGTCTGCCGAAGAAGTGAAGATGCAGCCTGCCGCCTCCGCCACGACCAAGGCCTCTGCCAAGCCGCCCGGCCCGCGTTCCAAACGATCCCTGTTCCGCCGCCGTAATATCCTCCTGGGCTTGGCCATTCTGGCCGTTGCTACCGGTGTCTACTGGTGGCAGTCCGGGGGGACGTCGGGCGGCGATGCGGCATCCGATGTGCTGACCACGGCCATCGACCGCGGCAACATCGAAGATAACGTCACCGCCGTCGGCAATTTGCAGCCGCGCGATTACGTGGATGTCGGCACGCAGGTGTCGGGACAGTTGCGCAAGGTGCATGTGGAGATCGGCCAGCAGGTCAATCAGGGCGACCTGCTGGCCGAGATCGACCCCACCGTCTATCAGACGCGCGTGGAGGCTGACCGCGCCCAGCTGGAAAATCTGGGTGCGCAGCTGACGCAGCGTGAGGCCGAACTGGCCCTGGCGCAGCAGCAATATAAGCGGCAGAAGAACCTGCTGGCCGAAAACGCCACCAGCGAAGACACGTTCCAGAACGCGGAAAAGACCCTGCGCGCGGCAGAGGCGGCGGTGAAGGCGGTGAACGCCCAGATCCGCCAGACCAATTCCACCCTGCGCGGGGATGAGGCGAATTTAGGCTTCACGAAGATCTATGCTCCCATGTCGGGCACGGTCGTGTCGCAGAATGCCAAGCAGGGCCAGACCCTGAATGCCAACCAGTCGGCACCCATCATCCTGCGCATCGCCGACCTGTCGGTGATGACGGTAACGACCCAGGTCTCGGAGGCCGACGTGTCGCGCCTGCGCATCGGCATGCCGGCCTATTTCACCACGTTGGGCCGCCCCGACCGCCGCTGGCGCGGAACCTTGGCCAAGATCAACCCGACGCCGGAAGTAGTGAACAATGTCGTCCTCTACAACGCGCTCTATGACGTGGAGAATACGGGCGGCGAATTGATGACGCAGATGACGGCGCAGACCTTCTTCGTCGTTGCCGCCGCCGAGAATGTCATCCGCGTGCCCGTCGCGGCCTTCCAGCGTCCGCCCATGCGGACCCCCGGTGCTGCCGGTGGTCCGCAGCAGGCGGGCGGTCAGCCGCAGACCGGGGCCCAGGGCGGCACGCCGCCCGCCGGTGCCAATGGCGAACGCCGCCCCCGTGACGGTGCTGCCCCCGCCGGCGCCCCGCCCGCCGATGCCGGTGCGCGCGAACGGCCGCGCATGGTGCAGGTGCTGAAGGCCGATGGCACTGTGGAGGATCGCCGCATTATGATCGGCGTCAGCGACCGCGTGAATGCCGAGGTCGTGTCGGGGCTGGCTGAGGGCGATCAGGTGGTGGTGGGCCGCAAGCCGTCCGCCGGCCAGTTGAAGGCCCAGCAGCAACAGCAGCAGCAGAACATGCAGCGCATGCGCCCGCCGGGGATGCTATGAGTACGCCGCACAGCCGGGGCGACGCCACCCCCCTGATCGAACTGGTGGACATCACCAAGACCTATTCCAACGGGGAGATGGCGGTACAGGTGCTGAAAGGCATCTCGCTGAAAATCTATCCCGGTGAATTCGTCGCCATCATGGGACAGTCAGGGTCGGGCAAATCGACCCTGATGAACATCCTGGGCTGCCTGGATCGGCCGACGACGGGCAATTACCTGTTCGACGGGCGCGACGTCTCCACCTTCGACCGCGACATGCTGGCCATGCTGCGGCGGGAAGCGTTCGGCTTCGTGTTCCAGTCCTATAACCTGATCCCCATGTCCACGGCGGTGGAGAATGTGGAAGTGCCAGCCATCTATGCCGGCATGGGCAAGGATGAGCGGCATGAGCGGGCATCGGAACTGCTGACCACGCTTGGCCTGTCCGAACGCATGGACCACAGGCCCAGCCAGCTGTCGGGCGGGCAGCAGCAGCGTGTCTCCATCGCCCGTGCCCTGGTCAATGGCGGTCAGGTCATCCTGGCCGACGAACCGACGGGTGCGCTCGACAGCCGCAGCGGCGTGGAGGTGATGAAGCTCCTCTCCGATCTGGCGGCCAAGGGCCATACCGTGATCCTGATCACCCATGACCGCGACGTGGCCAACAATGCTCGCCGTCTGGTGGAGATCAAGGACGGCCAGATCGTGGCAGACCACCCGACCGACCATGCGCTGGAAAGCCCGGCCCCACCCCCCGTCGCCGCCCGCACCATCCAGGTGCCGGAGGAGGGGGAGGATACGGGCTGGACAGCCAAGGAAGTGCTGGAAGCCTTCCGCATGGCGCGGCGGGCCTTGTCGGCCAATCTTTACCGCACTGTCCTGACCCTGCTGGGCATCGTCATCGGCGTGGCCTCGGTCGTCACCATGCTGGCGGTCGGCAATGGCTCGCAGAAGGCCATGGTGGAACGGATCAGCGCCATGGGCACCAACCTGCTGGTTATCCGGCCCGGTGCACCGGGGCAGCGCAATGCCAACGGGCTTGCTACACTGGTCCCCGATGATGCCACCGCCATCGCCAAGGTGGCCAATGTCGTGGCCTCAGTCCCCGAATATACAGGCGGCATGACGGCACGGGCCGGAAATCTGGACTATCAGACGCAGATCACGGCCACCAGCCCGGATGTACAGTTGGCACGGTCGTGGGAACCGTCCAGCGGCACCTTCTTCGATCAGGCGGCGATGGACCAGTATGCGCCCGTGGCCGTGATTGGGCAGACCGTGGCCAACATCCTGTTCCCCGGACAGGACCCGGTGGGCCGCTATATCCTGCTGCGCAATGTGCCGTTTCAGGTGATCGGGGTGATGTCGCCAAAGGGCGCCAGCCCCGTGGGCCAGGATCAGGATGACGTGGTCTTCGTGCCCCTGACCACCGGGTCCTACCGTCTGTTCGGACGGCGCGACCTGCGCTCCATCACGGTCCTGGTCGATGATCTGGCCGTGATCGATGAAACGCAGGCGATGATCACCAGCCTGCTGACCACGCGCCACCAGGCAGAGGATTTCCAGATCCGCAACACCGCCTCCTTCATCGATACCTTGTCGGCGATGCGGGAGACCATGACCATCCTGCTGGGCTCCATCGCCGCCATCTCCCTGCTGGTGGGCGGGATTGGCGTGATGAACATCATGCTGGTCAATGTCACCGAACGCACGCGGGAGATCGGTATCCGCATGGCGACCGGGGCCCGCGCCCGCCATGTGATGCAGCAATTCCTGCTGGAGGCGCTGCTGGTCTCCGCATTGGGCGGGGTGATCGGCGTGGTGTTGGGCATCGGCGTCTCGCTGTTCCTGACCATTTTCAAGGTCGATATCCAACTGACCTTGCCGCCCATGCTTCTGGCCTTCTCCTGCGCCTTCGCTACCGGCCTGATCTTCGGCTATACGCCCGCCCGCCGGGCGGCGCTGCTGGATCCCGTGGTGGCTTTGGCCGCCGACTGACCTCTTTTCCGGATCGTCCACGCATGATCGTCAGACATTCCCGCCTGTTCCTGTCGCTGCTGCTGTCCGGCACCCTTCTGTCGGGCTGCGCGCAGGGCGATTATGGCAGCACGGCCAGCCCTATCGCCCCGCCGACCACCTGGACACAGGCCGATGGTACCAATGCCGCCAGCCCCTGGCCCGCCGCCGATTGGTGGGGTGGTTTCGGATCGGCGGAGCTGGTGTCGCTGCTGGCCGATGCGCGCACGGCCAACCCCGATCTTGCCGCCGCTGCCGCCCGCCTGTTGCAGGCCGATGCCCGCGCCCGCGCGGCGGGGGCCGACCTGCTGCCCACCGTCAATGCCAGTGCTGGCATCAGCCGGCAGGAAACTGACCTGTCCGGTGCTGGCGGACGGTCGGGCCGCAGCAGCGCCAATGCAGGCCTTTCGGCCAGTTACGAGCTGGATTTCTGGGGCGCGAACCGCGCCACCGCCGACAGTGCCGCGATCAGTGCCGCGATCAGCCGGCTGGATCAGGAAACGGTGGCGCTGACCGTTACCTCCACCGTCGCCAACACCTATTTCCAGGTCCTGTCCCTGCGTGACCGTATCCGCAGTGCCGAGGAGAACCTGACCCTGGCCGAACGGGTGATGGCCGTCGTCGATGCCCGCTTCCGCAACGGTGCCGCCACGGCCCTGGAGGTGGCGCAGCAGCGCACGGCCCTGACCAGCCAGCGTGCCACCCTGCCGGCCCTGCGCCAGCAGGAACTGGCGGCATCCAACGCTCTGGCTGTGCTGCTGGGCCGTGCGCCCGCCGATCTGTCGCTGTCTGCCAAAGGTCTGGGCGGGTTGGGTCTGCCGGCCACGGGTGCGGGGACGCCCGCTGATCTGCTGGAACGCCGCCCTGACCTGAAGGCAGCGTCGAAGCAACTGGAAGCCGCCGGCGCCGACATTGTCGCCGCCCGTGCCGCCCTTTACCCGTCCGCCACCCTGAACCTGTCCGGCAATCTGACGGGCGGTGGTGTGTCCAGCCTGGTCAATGCCCCCACCGCCGTCGCGAACATGGGCCTGTCGCTGGCGCAGAGCCTGTTCGACGGTGGCCGCCGCAGCGCGCAGGTGGAGGTGACACAGGCTCGCCGCGTGGAACTGATGGAAACCTACCGCAAGGCCATCCTGACCGGCTTCTCCGATGTTGAAACGGCTCTGGCGGCGGCCCGCAACGCCGAAAAGCAGCGGGTCCTGCAGGAAGAGGCAGTGCGTCTGGCCCGCGAATTGTTCCGGCTGGCCGAAACCCGCTATCGCGAAGGGGCGACCGACCTGCTGACCCTGCTGGACGCCCAACGTTCGCTGCTGTCGGCGCAGGATCAGCTGACGCAGGTTCGCCTGTCGGAGCTGCAGGCGGCCATAGCGCTTTACCGGGCGCTGGGTGGAGGCTGGTCGGCGGCGTGACCGATCACGCCGCTACCACCCTGTTGCGTCCGCAATGTTTGGCGCGATAGAGCGCCTGATCAGCACGTTGCAGGGCCGGCTCCACGCTGCCCTCGCCCGGCTTGACCATGGCGGCTCCCATGCTGACCGTAATTTTGATGGGGCCGGCATCGGTGTGGATGGGCGTTTGCTCCACGATGCGTCGTAAACGCTCACCCGTTTCGACGGCTTGGTTCAGGCTGGCATCAGGCAGGATCAGGCCGAACTCCTCTCCGCCCAACCGGGCAAAGACATCCTGCACACGGATGGTCTGACCGATCTGATCCGCGAACTGGGCCAGCACACGGTCGCCGGCACTGTGCCCATAGGTATCGTTAATCTTCTTGAAATGGTCGATATCCAGCACCAGAACCGCGATATCACACCCCGTGCGCCGTCGGCGCCCGATCTCCCGTTCTGACAGGGAGAAGAAGGTACGGCGGTTCAGGGACCCGGTCAGGGAGTCCGTCTGTGCCAGCACCGCCAGTTCGCGATTGGCCAGACGCAACTCAAGCTCATCCATGACGATGGCGGCCAGATCGGTCAGGGTTTCGCGATCATCATCGTCAAAGCTGCGGGACACGCGGTCAATAACGCAGACGGTGCCAAGCGCCTGTCCATCCCGGGTGATCAGGGGGGCACCGGCATAAAACCGGATACCCGGCTCCCCGGTGACCAGCGGATTGTCCCGGAAACGGACATCCAGACGCGCATCCTCCACCACCATCACCCCACGCCGGCGAATGGCATGATCGCAAAACGCCAGGGACCGTGGCGTTTCCTCAACGTTCAAACCATCCCGCGCCTTGAACCATTGACGCTCCTCATCAACCAGGGAGATCAGGGCGATGGGGACACGCAACGCCCGCTTGGCCAGGGTAACGATACGGTTGAACTGCGGCTCCGGCTGACTGTCCAGCACCTGATAGCGGTCAAGCGTGCGCAGCCGCAGGACCTCTTCATTCATCAGGCCGCACCCCCCGGAGTCGAGCAGCCCATCGGGCAGTTGGGTGTCGATGATCGCCGTCATGGTCGCCCCGCCTACCGTTGACTCGTAGAACTGGTTAACTCCCCAAAATGTATATGCAGATGGCACGGGTACGATAGCTATCCATTCGCTCTGTCGGTGTGGTTCTTGGACCTATGGCGATTGGGTTACAGATTTATCAAAATTGACTAATATAATAACAATACCAAATGCTTGTTATTTGTTTACGGTAATAGGTGCCAGTTTCGCCCCCAGCACCCGGACAATATCCGCCGGTGCCGCTGCGATCTGCAATCCCCGCCGTCCGCCATTCATGATCACCTCGGTCAGGGTTCCTGCACTTGCATCGATCAAGGTCGGCAGACGCTTGCGCATGCCCAGCGGGCTGATCCCGCCGATCACGTAACCGGACACCCGTTCCGCCGCCTTTGGATCGGCCAGGGCCGCCCGTTTACCCCCCACCGCACTGGCCAACGCCTTCAGGTCCAACCGGGCAGGCGATGGGATAACGGCACAGACCAGCCCCACCCCCTCCACGTCCGACACCAGTGTCTTGAACAGCATGGCCGGATCAACGCCAAGGGCCGCAGCGGCGGCCATGCCGATGGCATCGGCATCCGGGTCATAATCATATTCCAGCAGCCGGTGGGCGACGCCGGCGGATTTCAGGGTGTTGACGGCGGGGGTGGCCTTGGCGGACATGGGACGGTGTTCTTCATCATGGGACCGGGTCGCCATCTTTTCCGCGTGCAATCGCCGGGTCAAGGCCGCAACCCGTCACAAACCGATACAATTTGGTACGCGGTCATGCCTTCCCGTGCATGCCCTTGCGTGCCATCTTCGTGTAATCTTTATCCAGCCATTACCGATCCATGCAGGCCGCTGACAATCCCCATATCTTCCTGGTTGATGACCATCGCGACATTCGGGAGACGCTGACCCGCTTCCTGGAGAAACATGGGATGCGGGTGACCGCGTCAGAGGATGCGGCGGTGGCCCGGCGGCGACTGCGCGCCTGTGCCGCCGACCTGATCGTGCTGGATGTCATGATGCCGGGGGAGGATGGGCTCAGCCTGTTCCGCCATATCCGGGAGACGATGGACACACCCGTCATCTTCTTGACCGCCATAGGGGAACCGACGGACCGCATCGTCGGGCTCGAAATGGGTGCCGATGATTATGTGACCAAGCCGTTTGAGCCGCGCGAACTGCTGGCCCGCATCCGCGCCGTTCTGCGCCGCAGCCACTCATTACCCGTGACCGGTGCGCGGAAAAAGGCTGATGAAAGCCGACTTTCGTTTGATGGCTGGATGCTGGACCTGAACCGTCGCGAACTGACCGGGGCTGATGGTGTCGTCGTTTCGCTATCGACGGCAGAGTTTTCGCTGCTGGAGGCATTTGTGCGCCATCCCAACATGGTGCTTACCCGCGAACAGTTGCTGGATCTGACCAAGGGGCGGGAGGCCGATGTCTTCGACCGTTCCATCGACAATCAGGTTAGCCGCCTTCGCCGCAAGATCGAACCCGATCCCCGCAATCCCACCCTGATCAAGACGGTCTGGGGGGGTGGTTACTGCCTGGCGACGGAGGTTCGGGCGGCATGAAGGGGGTGATGTCCGTCCTGCGCCATCCGCGCAGCCTGTTCACCCATATGGTGGCGCTGCTGGTGGGCGCCATGCTGGTGGCGAAATTTGCAAGCTGGACGGCATCGCTGGACGACAAGGCCGCCACCGTCCGCCGCACCCATATTGAAGAGACGCTGCTGCGCATCGCGGCCACCACGCGTGTCATGGGCACCCTGCCGCGCGAACACCGGGCCGACACATTGGCCGCCATACGCGCACGCGAAACGCGCTATTCGGTGGATGATACCCCCGCCATCCCGCCCGATTATCAACTGACCGACCCACAGGCCATGGCTGTGCGCGACCGGTTGATCGATATCCTGGACCTGCCGCCCAGTGCTGTGCAGTTCAAGATGTGGAACCGGGCAGAGAATGCAGAGCCGTCCTGGTTCCATAATCCCTGGGCCGCGATTGAGCCGGTGGAAATGGGGATGAAATTCTCCGTCCGCCTGGCCGATGGGCAATGGCTGAACGCCGTCAATCGCCGCATGGTACAGCCCACGGTCTGGTCCTCCACTTCCACCTGGACGCTGCTGACCTCCATCCTGATGGTGGCCGCCGCCACCTTCTACATCTCCCGCCGCCTGTCGCGCCCCTTGCGTGATCTGGCCGACAGCGCCGACCGGCTGGGCCGGGGGGAGGCGGTTCCTGCGCTGGAGACGGAACGCGGACCGGAGGAGGTGCGCCGCGCGGCCAATGCCTTCAACGCCATGGCTGCCCGCATCCGGCGCTTCGTGGATGACCGTACCCGCATCCTGGCTGCCATTTCCCACGACCTGCGCACTCCCATCACCAATCTGCGCCTGCGGGTGGAGTTGCTGGATGAGGGGGAAACAAAGTCCCGTATGCTGGAAACTCTGGATGAGCTTCGGTCTACGGTCGAGGCTACGCTCTCCTTCACGCGGGAGGAGCTTGGGGAGGAGGCGGTGCGTGCCGATCTCTCCACCCTGGTGGAAAGCGTCTGCGATGATTTCGCCGATACCGGCCATCCCGTGCATTTCAGCGCGGCCGACCGTCTGCCCCTGATTTGCAGGACCAGTTCGCTGCGCCGTGCCATCCGTAACCTGATCGAAAATGCCCTGGCCTATGGCGGCACCGCCCGCGTCTCCATCCGCAGTGATGGGGCCGGGGCAGAGATTATTGTTGCTGATGACGGGCCCGGTATCCCGGAACCTGACATGGAGCGCGTGTTTGAGCCGTTCGTACGGCTGGAGGCGTCGCGCAATCGCCGCACCGGCGGT
The DNA here is from genome assembly GCF_002868735.1 of Niveispirillum cyanobacteriorum. GTDB lineage: Bacteria > Pseudomonadota > Alphaproteobacteria > Azospirillales > Azospirillaceae > Niveispirillum > Niveispirillum cyanobacteriorum. The sequence goes on from NZ_CP025613.1 coordinate 588,830, forward strand.
GTCGGGCTGGGACTTTCCATTGCCCGCTCTGTCGTGCGTGGGCATGGGGGCGATATCCGTCTGTCCAACCGCCCGGACGGTGGCCTGGACGCCATCATCATGATCCCTATTGTGACCAGTCCAGATAAAGAAGGCATAATTCTACGCAAAGCGGCGTGACCGGGCCGGCGCTATCGTCGCCTGAATCCTTTATCCCAGTCCCCCACCACCCTGGCATAGCCGGCGGCGTGGCGCAGGTCGGACAGGGTGATGGCACGGTCCAGCCTTTCTGCATATTCGCGCGCCAGGGGGCGTACCTTCACACGGGCCAGCGTCTCCACATGCTGACCCAGCCCGATCAGCGGCAAGGTCACGGACAGGCCCAAGCGGCTGGAGCGTGTCGTCGCCGTAGCGTCCATACCCAGTTCCAGACCCGATCCAAATTGCCGCCTCAGAGTGAACGTCATCCCCAGATCACCGGCCATATAACGGCCAAATGACAGTTCGCTGCGGCTACCCCCGTCCCGTCCTTCCCAGCCGGCAGTAACAAAGCCGGTTGTGCGGCCACTGCCCCGATAAAGCGTTTCAACGCTGGGCGGGCGTTTCCAGACATGGTGCGCGGCCAGCCCCAGCGACCAACGTGCCGTTAGTTGCTGATAGCGTAGCTCCCCCCCGCCGCCGCCATACATCGGGTCCAGGTGCCCGATTTCAGCCAACACGTCCAGCGACGGTGTCACCGCGTGCACAAACGCCATTTGTGCCCGGTCCAGACTGAACCGTCGATAAAGATACAGGGCCGCATCGTCCCGCCCCTTTGACGGGGGATACCAGCGGGGCAGGGGAATGTTACTCGCATTTGCCGCCCGTCCCTCCGCCGTCAGGATCAATCCCGACCAAGGCAACAGGTGAAGTTGCGCACCAGCGGATGCACGGCTCGCGGCTGGATATCCGCGCGGCCCCGCCTCCACCTCCATCGTCGCATCCAGCGTCATTTCCCAACGATGGGCGAGCTTTTCCGGCGTCAGTGCGCGCTCAAAACGCGTACCCCGACGGATCTCGGCTGCACTGATCCGATGGCGTTTCCATTTCCGCAGATCGGGTGCGTAGAGCCGTGCCGACACGCCGGGAAGGCCCAGACGGTGGCTGGCCACGCTCACCCTATCCGACGTCGGATGCTGGTCGGCCAGGGCGGCATGCAGCGCCCCGCCCGGTGACATGAAGGGTCCGATATCCGTCCATGCTCCGGCATCGGGTTGCCGTGATCGTCCGAAATACGGCTGGGCTAGGTCATCCCCTGCAATCTGTTCCGTGATCCCCGCCACCAGCCCCCGGTCACGCAGCCAGGTGATGCTCAACATGCGTCCTGGTTCCGGTGACCACCCGGCACCCAACATTGGCCCATCCACACCGCCGACCCCGGCCCGAATCCAGGTATCATTGATAAACGGTACCGGCGTCTTCACGGGCAGTACTACCTGCAGAACCGGTCTCACATCCCCCATCCCTGATCGGGCCGCCCCTGCTGTGACCTCCACCCCGCCGCGCGTCCAGCCCAGAAGCAGGCTGTCCAGCCGTCCCGTCATGTCGCCACCGTGCCCGCTGCTGTCCAACACCAGATTGGGCAACAGGCCGCGTGCCTCGGCCAGTTCCAGCGTCACATCCGTCTGCGCGCCCCAGTCGCCTTGGCGCACCGTCACGGCAAGTGGCTTCACGGGCCGCATGCCGACACTGACCGCAGCGACACTGTCCTCCGGCACCTCCAAACCCAGCCATAGCGCCCCCTCGCCCGGCGGAAAGGCGGTGGGTTGGTCGGATAGACCCGCCACCCCGGCCAATGATGGTAGGGTCAGCAACAGCAGCAATGTCAGGGCTGATAACAGGCGCATGGGATGGGACGATGAATAGTGCAGGCTCACTATCCACGCCGACACCAATAACATCAATCAAAAGGAGATGTTCAAGCCTAATATAGGTATAGTTGGTAGTCTATATCAGGGATATAGCCCGCAACACGGAATAGTTCAGCCCGCTTGATCGCGATAAAGGAACGGTGCAGGTCCGCCCCCAGCGCATCCTTCAGAAAGTCCGACCCTTGGGCCTGTGCGATGGCAGCACGCCAGTCACCAGGCATGGCGCGGGCAAAGGGCGTTTCCTGGGTAAAGCCCTGATACTCCGCTGCCGGCCCCGGATCGATGGTATGCGCCATGCCGCGCTGCATCCCGGCAAGGACGGTTGCCCCCACCAAGTAGGGATTGGCATCAACTCCAGCAAGTCGATGTTCAATGCGCCGATCCGTGACCGGTCCGGCAGGAATCCGTAACGCAACCGATCTGTCGTTAACACCCCAGGTGGGCTGCACCGGTGCATAGAGCTTGGCCACATACCGGCGCCAGGAATTGGCGTGCGGTGCGAATGCCAGCATTCCATCCCCCATGGTCGCTGCCAGACCGCCGATGGCATGAAGCAACTGCGGATTGGGGCACACCGCGCCCTCATCCTCCGAAAACAGGTTGTGCCCCTGGCGGTCATTCAGCGATACATGCAGATGCATCCCCGATCCAGCCTGCGCCGCGAATGGTTTGGCCATGAAGCAGGCCACCATCCCCTGCCGCCGTGCCATGGCCCGAACCAGCCGCTTCAGCATCACCAGATCATCGGCGGCGCGCAGAAGATCGCGGCGATAATGCAGCGTCAGCTCATATTGGCCCGGCGCATATTCGGAAATCAGGGTTTCCAGGGGCAGACCCTGCGCCTTCGCGGCCTGATAGACGGGCCCGAAAAACGGCTGCATCCCGTCCAGATCATCCAGGCCATAGACTTGCACCTGTCCATGCCGACGACCGTCCAGCGCCATGGCTGCCGGGCATGGGCGGCCATCAGGGCCGGGTTCGGCATCCAGAAGATAGAATTCCAGTTCGAAGGCCCCGGCGGGGTAACGCCCGTCCGTCGCCATCGCGTCGATCTGCGCCGCCATGGCGTGGCGCGGATCGGCTCCATGCGGGCGACCATCCAGATGGTACAGGCTGACCAGAACCTGTGCCCGCCTGGGTGATGTCCAGGGCAGCAGGACCAGGGTACCGGCGATGGGCCAGGCGCGAAGGTCGGCATCGCCCACCGACCAGACCAGCCCCGTCTCCTCCACATCCTCCCCCGTCACATCCAGACCTAGGATTGAGGAGGGGAGATGCCGGCCTTGCTTGTACAGTGCCTCCACCTCATGCCGGCGAATGATCTTGCCACGTCCGATGCCGTTGGCATCGGTCAGGACGATATCGACAGCCTCCACATCGGGATGTGCCGCCAGAAAGGCTTCGGCCTCTACCCATTCGCCGATACGCGTGGTCATGTGGCTTTCCCCTGCGCCAGGATGCCGGCCACCTCCGAAAAGGCGGTGATCAGCCGGTCTACCTGTTCCTCCGTCGTGGCCGGACAGACCAGCATCATATTGTGGAACGGCGCGATCAGAACGCCGCGATTGAGAAGCGCCAGATGGATGGCCTGTTCCAGCGGCCCCGCATGCGCCGCCTCCGCCTCGGTTCCATTGCGCAAGGGGCCGGGGGCGCAGATGAACTCCACCCGCGCGCCGACCCGCACCACATGCCAGGGAAGACCCAGCCGATCAATCACGCCTGATAGCTCGGTTGCTAGATGCTTCGCCAGCGCCTCCATATGGGCATAGGCCGCGTCGGTCATCACCTGTTCCAGGGTTGCGCGCATGCAGGCCAGGGCCAAGGCGTTGGCAGAAAGGGTAGTGCCCATGCCGGAATGTCCCGGCGGTGTCACCGCCCGTACTGCATCCAGCCGGCGCGCCACCTCGTCGGTGAAGCCCCAGACACTGGCCGCCACCCCACCCGCAACGGGCTTGCCCAACACGAACATGTCAGGCTCCAACCCATATTCGCGCGTGTAACCACCGGGACCGGTCGAGATCGTATGCGTCTCATCAATCAGCAGCAGGGTACCCGTTTCGCGCGTCAGACGTCGCAGTGCCTCATGAAACCCCGGATCGGGCAGAACCATGCAGCAGTTGGTCAGCACCGGTTCGGTGATCACGCAGGCTACCGTTCTGTCGGAAAGGGCAGCCTCCAGGCCAGGCAGGTCATTAAACTCCACCACCCGCGTGCCTTGGGTCAGATCGGTGAACTGACCCAGCAGGCCGGGGCGGTTGACAGGTGCGCCGTCAATCAGCCGCACGAATGTCTCATCCACAGTCCCATGGTAGCAACCATTGAAAACCAAGATTCTAACGCGACCAGTCACGGCACGTGCAACGCGTAGGGCAAAGCGATTGGCGTCCGTTGCCGTTGTCGCCACCTGCCAATGCGGCAGCGCGAACCGGTCGCGCAGCAGCGTACCGACGGCCAACGCATCATCAGTTGGCAACATATAGGTAAGGCCGCGAGCCGACTGCGCCACCAGGGCCTGGCGCACCGGTTCCGGCGAATGCCCGAACATCGATCCGGTATCACCCAGGCAGAAATCGGCCAATACATGGCCGTCACTGTCGGTCAAGGTGGCGCCCTGCGCGCCCGTCACCAACATCGGGAATGGCATGGGCCAATCCCGCATCCAATGCATTGGTACGCCTTGATAGAAGCCGGGTAAGCCGTTACCTGCGCGTGCGGCGGCGTCGGGGTGAGCCGCAATGAAGCGCGCGCGTTCACTAGCCATCAATGCCTGGATGGTCTTCGCGGCAATGCCACCGGAACCGTCCACCATTCGTTCCTCTCCCGCAATGTCCGACCCCGAATGTCGGGGCCGGGCAGGGCGGGCGTCAAGGGGCGCTTAAGTGTGCCTCAATGTGGGAACCAGATTCCGGCCACCTTGTGCAGCTTCTCTACATCCTCGATTGACAACTCAACCCGGCGGCGGGACAGGGTCATGCCATAGATCACGCCCTCGTCATCTTGCCGCAGGTAGAAGGCAATCGGACTGAAGTTCAGGCGGTTGATGACCAGATCGCCAACATTGGCCGGCGCATTGGGATTGACCAGCAAGGTTGCACCGATCCCAATGGCGGGCGCGTTCGACAGATCATGGACCGTTACGGCGTAGGCACCGGCGATGCTGCGCATCTGCGGTGCGCGGGGTATCGAACCGGCACTCTTGGCATCCACCCCATCGCGAGCCAGATCGCGCCCTTCATACAGGGGCAATTCCGTATCGGCCTTGTTCTCGCTCAGCATCGTGCGCAGCGGGCTGGCGGGCGACAGCATTTCTGTCGGACCGACACCAAAGATCTTGGCCAGCCGGATAACGTGGTCCGGGCGGAAAGGCCGGACACCGTTCTCAAGCTTCGATATTTCGCTTTTCGACAGCCCCGCCGACGTGGCCAGAGCCGCCAGGCTCATCCCGCGTGAGGTGCGCATCATGCGCAGATGAACACCGTCATGATGTTGCACTTGTGATGTCTCCCCTGACAGACTTCATAGGAAACATACATCTTCAATGTCGCGCGGAAAGGTCGTAGCTACCCCCCAAAGGGTTAGGTTGCTTTTTACTGAAATCCTTAATGGTTTCCCGACAGGCTGGCGGGCTCCGTAGAAAAAATTTTGGATTTCTATTTAATATCAATAATTTGCTTTGGTGAATCCGGCCTATTCCTACCCCAATGGCAAGGTGCTGGTCGATAGCGATAGGTCCCGTTCCCAGCTGCGAATCAGTGGGGCCAACGAGGACAGGTCAAACTTTTGATATAGGGCGAAGAACCGATATCGGTCCGGATTGATCAGTTGGCGGTATACAATGTTGTTGATGTCACTTTCCGTGGCGAAATAATCGATGTTGGCGGTTGGCACAACGGTCTGCACATGGTTCCGCACCATCAGCAGGCCGATCTGATCAATCCAGCGCGATACGCTCGGCCGAGACAGTGCAAGGGACAGATATTGGCGTAGAAAGCCTGAGAAAGCGCGACCCGTTTCCGTCGGGGCGATCAACAGCAGGTTCGCTGTCAACAGGCTGCAGACCATTCGTGCAAAGTCATTGCAGTTGAAAACGACATCCTTGCCCTGCATGCGGTGCAGCAAGTCTCCCACACCGCGCAGCAGCAGACTATCAATATCGGCAACGAAAACAGGGAGATTGAGCGTGTGCAAAAGATAGTCAGCCTGTTCGAAGCGCACACTTTGGAAATGTGCGACCGGCAGGTTGGGAATCGGCGTCTGCGGATCGGCGATACATGTTGTCTTGACCTGCGACGGATCGAAATCATCAGATGTCAGGATCAGCCGGTCATCGTCGATACCAATAACGTCTACTAATTCCCGCATTCGCGCCGCGCCGCCAATCACATGCACAATGATCAGCGCGGGCACATCAAGGTTGCGGAGGGCCGACAGCACAAACAGCCGTGCATAGCGCCGGAAATACCGCTCATCGGCGGCGACCAGCAGCACGGTGCGGGCGGAAAGTTCCTTGGCCCTTGCCTGCAGACCGGCGGGTGACAACGGTAGTCCGCGCGCCGTCATCAACCTGGCCGGCGCCGCCGCGGTTCCGGTTGGTACCGGCCCCAACTCCTCCGCCAATCGTATGCCACGCGATACCGCGTCGAAATGGGCGACCCAGGCGTCCTTCTCGGCATCACTACCTGGCAAATGGCCGGCGGTCAGTCGCAGGGTGATGCCTGTCATTTCATCGACAAGGCGTTGATCCTCTGGCCCGGGTCGGCCGGGACAGATCAGCAGATTGAGCAGTTCAAGAATCAGCAACTGCCGGACCTGCGGTTCGACAATGGAGTTTGCCTTGCGCGCCAATGCCGTGACAAGTCGCCGGAAGGTCGGCCAATCCCGTTCATTTCGGGATTTGGTGGTCAGCAGATGCAGGCACAGCTCGTTTTCGGGCCGCAGGGGCAGCAGCAACTGTGCGCATCGGGTTGCTTCCGTCTCACGGTTCAGCAGAACCATGGTCCGGGTCGCGACCTCCAGAAAGGGAGCATGGTCGGGGAGCAGGATGGTCACCGGCACGATATAGCGAGCCAGTTCGTCAAATCCCCCCTCGCTGAACAGTGTGGCAATACGCGGCAAAGCCTGATCCAGCAGGGCAGAGACGAAGGGAAGGTGGTCGGTGAGTGAACCTGTGATATCCCGCACCCGGATGAAATCCTCCAGTGCCTCAACAAGATTGCCCTGGCTCTGATGACACCGGGCCCGCAGGGCAAGGGGTTCAGCATGCTCTGGGTTCAACATCACAAGGTGGTCGGCTATATTGAGCGCATCCGCCATACGTCCCTCGGTCAGCAATCGCGTGGCCACGGCCAACAGGCTGGGGGTATGCGCACTGACAATGGCCTGCCCGTCACGCAGGGCGATTGTATCCTCGCCCTGGATAGCGACGCGATAGCCTTGCGTCATCAAGAGTTCAGCAGCGGTTCGGCGTTCCGCGACGCTCAGTCCCCCGTGGCGGTAATGGACGATCGCCGGTCGCGCCCGCTTGAAATCGAAGGCGTTCAGGATGTCCAAACCATAGCCATCGCTGTTGAACCGTAGAATGTCGACTTGCCGCACGCCCTGTTCACGGAACAGCGTATCAAGCCGGACAGCACGCACCATTGTCTGGTCAAGCAGCGAGGCCAGCAGGTCGCGGGCCGTGTCTTCGGCTGTTGCGCCCCCCAGCACAGAGATATCTGCCAGCAGGGATTCCTGGGAGAAGGTGATAACGGTGGCCAGATGCGGCGGCAGGATACCCCTGGAAAAGGCCTCTGCATTAAAAAACCAAAGCGGGCGCTGACCGTCGATGCCGGAGATGCTGGCGTGAACCGCCTTGACGCGTGGCAGCGCCTGAGTCCCTTGCACTAGTTGCTGATAACGCGCAAGAACCGGTTCGACAATCAGGCCAGATAACCCACGCCCAGCAATATGGGAATGGAGCGGGTCGTTCGGAACCGGCGAGCAACCATTGATCTGTACGAAGAAGGGTGATGACTTCCACAATGTCAGGCTGGCAATAGCATCGGCAAGCAGATCATGGGTACCCTGGGACGCAACTGCCACGACAGACTCCTTGCCCCTGAATATCGGTCGATGCACGCCCTTGCCCCTGAGGACAGGTTGCGCGCCGTCCCGCAGATATAGCCTGCCAAAAGGGGATCTGTCGCCACAAAGCGGAACTGCACAGGCGGCGCGTATGAGGGCCGCTATTGGCATTCACGCACACTCGCTTGCGCCAAACCGCGCCTTGTCGTGCGCCTGGTCCCGTGCCACCTTCCTTGCAATAACCCAGGGAGGATCACTTGGTCGAGAAGCTGTACCATTTCATCGGCGGCGCCCGTGTTGAGGGCAAGTCTGGACGTTTCGCCCCCATCTTCACCCCCATGACAGGTGAAATCTCGGCCGAGGTGCCGCTGGCCAGCACGGTGGAACTGGCTGAGGCTGTCGCCAATGCCAAGGCCGCCCAGCCCGCCTGGGCCGCGACCAACCCGCAGAAGCGCGCCCGTGTGCTGATGAAGTTCCTGGAACTGCTGGCCCGTGATTTTGAGAAGATCGCGCTGAAGCTGGCCCTGGAACATGGCAAGACCCTGCCCGACGCGCGCGGCGACATTCAACGCGGCCTGGAGGTCGTGGAATTTGCCATCGGCATCCCGCACCTGTTGAAGGGTGAGTACACGGAGGGCGCTGGCCCCGGCATCGACATGTATTCGATGCGCCAGCCGCTGGGCGTTGTTGCCGGCATCACGCCGTTCAACTTCCCCGCCATGATCCCCATGTGGAAATTCGCTCCGGCCATCGCCTGCGGCAATGCCTTCATCCTGAAGCCGTCGGAACGCGACCCGTCGGTGCCACTGATGCTGGCGGAGCTGATGTATGAGGCGGGCTTGCCCAAGGGCATCCTGAATGTCGTCAATGGCGACAAGGAAGTGGTCGATGCCATCCTTGATCATCCCGATATCAAGGCCATCGGCTTCGTCGGCTCCACGCCCATCGGCGAATATATCTTCACCCGTGGCACGGCCAACGGTAAGCGCGTGCAGGCCTTTGGCGGGGCCAAGAACCATGCCCTGATCATGCCTGACGCTGATCTGGACATGGTGGCCGACGCCCTGATCGGCGCCGGCTATGGTTCCGCTGGTGAACGCTGCATGGCCATTTCGGTGGCGGTGCCGGTGGGTGAGAAGACGGCGGATGCCCTGGTCGAACGGCTGGCCCCGCGTGTCCGTACCCTGCGCGTCGGTCCCTCCACCGATGAAAAGGCCGATTTCGGTCCCGTCATCACCCGCCAGCATATGGAGAAGGTGAAGTCCTACGTCGATATCGGCGTACAGGAAGGGGCTGAACTGGTGGTTGATGGCCGCGACGTGAACCTGCAGGGCTATGAAGGCGGCTATTATGTCGGCGGCGTCCTGTTTGATCGCGTGACCACCAACATGCGGATCTATAAGGAAGAAATCTTCGGTCCCGTCCTCTCCGTCGTCCGCGCGCCGGATTATGAGACGGCCTTGTCGCTGCCCTCCGACCATGAATATGGCAATGGCGTTGCGATCTTCACACGTGATGGCGACACCGCGCGTGATTTCGCAGCCCGCGTTGACGTCGGCATGGTCGGCATCAATGTGCCGATCCCGGTGCCGCTGGCCTATTACACCTTCGGCGGCTGGAAGCGGTCGGGCTTTGGAGATCTGAACCAGCATGGCCCGGACAGCATTCGCTTCTACACCAAGACCAAGACGGTGACGTCGCGCTGGCCGTCGGGCATCCGCTCCGGTGCCTCCTTCGTCATCCCGACTATGGGGTGATTGCCGCCTTTGCGGTGATTGGTCGGCCCCGGCATGATTGTCCGGGGCCGCCGCCATTGGCCCATCTTCGATCATCAAAGACAGGACCGCCCGATGGATTTCGATCTTTCCGAGGATCAACGCGCCATCCAGGATCTGGCACGCGGCTTCGCGGCCGAACATATGGCTCCGTTCGCCGGCGAATGGGACGAACACCATATTTTCCCCGTCGACACGCTGCGCAAGGCGGCGGAACTGGGTTTCGCCGGTATCTATTGTTCGGAAGCTTCCGGCGGCACGGGCCTAGGCCGGCTGGATGCCTCGATCCTGTTTGAGGAATTGTCGGAGGCCTGTCCCTCCACGGCGGCCTATATCTCCATCCACAATATGGCCGCCTGGATGATCGACACGTTCGGTGACGATGCCCAGAAATCCAGATGGTTGCCCGACCTTTTCTCCATGGCGAAATTCGCCAGCTACTGCCTGACCGAACCCGGCTCCGGCTCCGACGCTGCGTCCTTGCGCACCAAGGCAGAACGGGATGGCGACCATTATGTCCTGAACGGCTCCAAGGCCTTCATTTCCGGCGGCGGCGCGTCTGACATCTATGTCGTCATGGTGCGCACCGGGGGGCCTGGGCCAAAGGGCATCTCCTGTCTGGTGGTGGAAAAGGGCACGCCCGGCCTGTCCTTTGGCAAACAGGAAAAGAAGATGGGCTGGAACAGCCAGCCCACGGCGCAGGTGATTTTTGAGGATTGCCGTGTCCCCGTCGCCAACCGTCTGGGGGCCGAGGGCGATGGCTTCAAGATCGCCATGAAGGGCCTGGATGGCGGCCGCCTCAACATCGCTTCCTGCTCTCTGGGCGGGGCCCGCGCCTGCCTGAATGCCGCCCGCGAGCATATGGAGGTACGGCAGCAGTTCGGCAAGAAGCTAAACGAGTTCCAGGCCTTGCAGTTCAAGTTCGCCGACATGGCAACAGAGCTGGAGGCCGCCCGCCTGATGGTCCATCGCGGGGCCGCAGCCCTCGATGCCGGCCATCCCGACGCCACGCTCTATTGCGCCATGGCCAAGCGCTTTGCCACCGATGCCGGCTTCGCCGTCGCCAATGATGCGCTGCAGCTTCATGGCGGGTATGGTTACATCCGCGAATATCCGGTGGAGCGCATCCTGCGCGACCTGCGTGTCCACCAGATCCTGGAAGGCACCAACGAGATCATGCGCGTGATCATCGCCCGCCGGTTGCTGGGTGGCGTATAATGCCAATCTACCAGAGGCTTGCCCTTTGGTAGATTGGAGGTCAGCGACTGCTGGCCCGGCGCACATGCGCCGTAAGCCAAGCCGCCGGATGGCGGCGCCCGGCGTCTGAGGGAACAATTATAAGAGGCGAGTGAAATGACCGAGACCTACGAAAACATCCTGGTGGAAACCAAGGGCGCTGTTGGCATCATCCGGCTGAACCGTCCCAAGGCGCTGAATGCCCTGTCCGACGGGCTGGTGACTGACATGGAAAAGGCCCTGAACGCCTTTGAGGATGATGCCGCCATCAACGTCATCGTCGTCACCGGCTCGGAGAAAGCCTTCGCGGCGGGGGCGGACATCAAAGAGATGATGAATTTCTCCTACATGGACGCCTATCTGAATGATTTCATCACCAAGAAGTGGGGCCGTCTGGCCACCTGCCGCAAGCCGACCATCGCCGCCGTTGCCGGTTATGCCCTGGGTGGCGGGTGCGAGCTGGCCATGATGGCCGATTTCATTATTGCTGCCGACAATGCCAAATTCGGGCAGCCGGAGATCACCATCGGCACCATCCCCGGTGCCGGCGGTACGCAGCGCCTGACCCGCGCCATCGGTAAGGCCAAGGCCATGGAAATGTGCCTGACGGGCCGCATGATGGACGCCGCCGAGGCGGAACGCTCGGGTCTGGTGGCCCGCGTGGTCCCGCTGGCCGAGTTGATGGACGAGGTGATGAAGACGGCGGAGAAGATCGCCGCCATGTCGCGCCCCGCCGCCATGATGGCCAAGGAAGCTGTGAACCGCAGCTTTGAGGCCACCCTGACGGAGGGCCTGCTGTTCGAACGCCGCGTCTTCCACAGCACTTTCGCACTGGCCGATCAGAAGGAAGGCATGGCCGCCTTCGCCGAAAAGCGCCCGCCCAACTTCTCGGGCAAGTAAGGGCTTATCAGGGGCGGGGAGGCCGGTGCTTCCCCGCCCCTTGCTTTTGTAGCGGTTGCCAGGCCACTACATCAGGCTTATCTGTTGCGCCGCAATATAATTGATCTGGGAGGATCACCCGTGAGCAGCTTGAACGACGTCGTCATCGTTGCCGGCACCCGCACCGCCATTGGCGGTTTCGGCGGCAGCCTGAAGGATCATGCGCCTGCCGAGCTGGGCACGCTGGTGATCAAGGAGGCCGTGAGCCGCGCCGGTATCGCCGCCGCCGACGTGCAGCATGTGGTGATGGGCCAGGTGATCCCCAGCGGCCCACACGATGCCTACCTGGCCCGTGTCGCTGCGGTTAATGCCGGCGTGCCGGTGCAGGCCCCGGCCCTGACCCTGAATCGCCTGTGCGGGTCGGGCGTTCAGGCCATCATCTCCGCCGCGCAGATGATCAAGCTGGGTGAATGTGATGTGGCCGTGGCCGGCGGTGCGGAGAGCATGAGCCGCTCGCCCCACGTCATGCCTTCGGTCCGCTGGGGTCAGCGCATGGGCGATGCCGCCGTGGTGGATGCCATGGTTACCGTCCTGACCGACCCGTTCCACAAGATCCATATGGGCATCACAGCGGAAAATGTGGCCGCCCGGCACGAGATTGACCGCGCCACCCAGGATGCGCTGGCCCTGGAAAGCCACCGCCGCGCCGCCCGCGCCACCGCCGAGGGCCGGTTCAAGTCACAGATCCTGCCCGTGGAGGTGAAGGTCAAGGGCGGCACCAAGCTGTTCGACACGGACGAGCATTTCCGTGCCGACGCCACGGAAGCCGACTTCGCCAAGCTGAAGCCCGTGTTCAAGAAGGACGGTTCCGTCACCGCCGGCAACGCGTCGGGCGTCAATGACGGTGCTGCCGCTGTTGTCCTGATGTCTGCCGCTGAGGCCGCCAAGCGCGGGACCAAGCCGCTGGCCCGCATCATCAGCTGGGGCCATGCCGGGCTGGAGCCTGAGTTGATGGGCCTGGGCCCCGTCCATGCCGTGCCCATCGCGCTGGAACGTGCCGGGCTGACCGTTGCCGATATCGACGTGATCGAAAGCAACGAGGCCTTCGCGGCCCAGGCCTGTGCCGTGTCCAAGGTGCTGGGCTTCCCGGCGGACAAGGTCAACCCCAACGGGTCCGGCGTCTCGCTGGGCCATCCGGTGGGGGCCACCGGCGCCATCATCACGGTAAAGGCGCTGTATGAGCTGGAGCGGACCGGCGGGCGTTATGGCCTGATCACCATGTGCATCGGCGGCGGCCAGGGCATCGCCATGGTCATCGAACGCCTGTAACCGGGATCATCCGTCGGTTAAGATCGGCCCACCTCGCTGAATAGCGGGGTGGGTTGTTTCATTTCGGCTTCGAAATAATTAAGATAAAGGTTGGGTCCATGCATATCCGAAACATTCTGGCGACGCTGTCATTGCTGATCGCCCTGCCCGTCGCCGCCGCCCCAGCGGATGATTTCCTGGCGGCGTTGCAGCCCCTGTGCGGCAAGGCGTTTGAAGGCACGATCACCACGAACGAGGGCGGGGCCGCCAATGATCCGTTCGTGGGCAAGCGGCTGGTCATGCATGTGCGCGAATGCAAGACGGGAGAGGTCCGCATCCCCCTGCATGTGGGGGAGGACCGGTCGCGCACCTGGATCGTGACCCGCACCACCACGGGCCTTCGCCTGAAACATGATCACCGCCATGCCGACGGGACAGAGGATAAGCTGACCCAATATGGCGGCGACACGATCGCCCTCGGTACTGCCGCGCGCCAGGATTTCCCCGCCGACGCCTTCTCCAAAACCCTGTTCGCCGACAATAAGCTGCCCCCCGGCGCGCAGCAGAATGTCTGGGGGCTGGAACAGGGGCAGGGGACTTTCACCTACGAACTGTCCCGTCCGGGCCGGGTGGTGCGTATGGTCTTCGACCTGACCAAACCCGTGGCCGCCCCGCCCGCACCCTGGGGGCATGAGTGAGGCTTCCAAGGCGTCCCCGGACGCGTTAGGAAGGAACATTCACCCAAGAAGGAAAGCCCAATGGCCCAGGTCACTGTCATCGGTTCCATCAATTACGACATACTGTCCACCATGGAACGCGCGCCCAAGGCGGGGGAGACGGTGAATGGGCAGACGGTACAGTTGATGCCAGGCGGCAAGGGCCTGAACCAGGCGGTGGCCGCCCGGCAGCAGGGTGTGCCCGTGTCCTTTGTGGGCAAGGTCGGGCAGGACATGTTCGGCGACCGCATCCTGTCCTTCTTCGACGAAAAGGGGATCGACGCCACCCATGTGGGGCGTTCGCCGGATGAGGCGACCGGATCGGCCCTAATCCTGGTGGACGCGACGGCGGAAAACCGCATCGTCGTCATTCCCGCCGCCAACAGGCAGATCGTACCCGCCGATGCCGATGGTCTCGCCATCTCGCCCGGCGACATCCTGGTCAGCCAGTTTGAGGTGCCGCGCACCACCATCGCCGCCCTGTTCGCCAAGGGCCGGGCCGCCGGTGCGCGCACCCTGCTGAACGCCGCCCCCGCCCTGGATGACGCCCCCGACAGCCTGTGGGCCGATACCGACATCCTGGTGGTGAATGAGACGGAGTTGGGTCATTTCGCAGGCGTGGAATTGTCGGGCGACGCCGCCGTGGCCGACATCGCCACCGCGGCCCGTCGCCTGCTGCGCCGCCCGGATCAGGTGATCATCGCCACGCTGGGCGTGCGCGGGGCCCTGGCCGTCACGCTGGACAGTGAAACCTTGGTACCGGGCCGCAAGGTGCTGGCCGTGGACACGACGGGGGCCGGCGACTGCTTCGTTGGCAGCCTATCGGCCCGTTTGGCGGCGGGGGATGATCTCGCGACCGCCATGCGTTATGCCAATGTCGCGGCCTCCATCGCCTGTACGCGCGTCGGCACGGGTACCGCCATGCCCGTCGCGGAAGAGGTACAGGCCGCCCTGTGACGCGAAATCACTTGGGAAACCGGGCCTTGCTTGGCTAATCTAGGAACCTTTGATCCATCCGGGAGGGCCGGGCCATGAGCGACACCTATGTCACGCTCAAGATCCGTGAGGCATTGAAGGCCGCACAGGGCAGCCGCAGCCAGGCGCAGCGTGTGCTGATCGCCTGGGCGCTGGATGACGAACAATTGCTGCGCGGCCTGTGCAAGCCGTTTCTAAAAGCCATTGCCGGCAGTGCCGTGGACCGTGTGGCCCGGGGCGGTTCCATCACTACGGCGGCCCCGGCCCCCGGTCAGGGCGTGGTACGCGCGGCGCGCCCATCCACGGGGCCAAAGAAACTGTCGCCGCAAATGATGGACGCCATTATCGCCCGCATGGGCACGGGCGGCGGTGGAACTGCACCCCCGCCCGATGATGGGCAGGAACAGGCCGACAATCTGAAGGCCCTGGCCGCCGCCTTCACCCAGCGCAAGAAGCCGTGATGCGGCGTCCGGCTGCTTTGTTGATGCTGTGCCTGCTATCCGCCCTGCCAGTCAATGCCCAGCAGGCCGAAGCGCGGGAGGCGGCACAGTCCGCCAATTGCAAGCCGACCAAACTGGAAGTCTTGAAGCAGGTCACGGGCCGTATCGCGGAGACGATCTATAAGGTCAGTTGTGCGGCACCGAAGGACAGTTTCGTCCTGATCCAGTGTCGCGACCGCACTTGCGCGGTGATGCGCTGACCCGCACCCGAATCAACTGGTGAGGTAACGGCGCGTTTCGTCACCGACTGGGAAAAGCCGTATCGCCTGTTCCAGCGTTTCGGCCTCCAGGGTGCCCACTGCCGGTAATCCATCGCCGCCGATCAGCATCGGGGCGCGGAACCATTCAACCCCGTCCACCAGCCCTGCCTTCAGGAATGAGGTGGCCACGGCTGCCCCCCCCTCCACCAGAAGCCGTGTGATGCCCTGGCCGGCCAGGGCGGTCAGGGCGGCGGCAATGGGCAGGCGGCCCGTTTCATCGCGATCAACCCGCAGGATGCGGACCCCAAGCGCCTCCAGGTTCGCAGCACGGCGCCCGTCAGCGTCCGCCAGCGTCACCACCCAGGTAGGCGCCACACTGGCGGCCCCCAGGGCCAGCTTCGCGCTGGTCGGCAGCCGCAGATGACTGTCCAGCACCACACGCACGGGGCTGCACCCTTCCAACCCCGGAAGCCGGCAGGTCAGTTCGGGATCATCGGCCAGCGCCGTGCCGATTCCGACAAGGATCGCGTCATGATTGGCGCGCAGCAAGTGGCCGCGCGCCCGGCTGTCGGGGCTGGTGATCCACTGGCTATGTCCGGTCGAGGTGGCGACACGGGCGTCCAGGCTGGTGGCCAGTTTCAGGGTGACGCCGGGGCGGCCCTTCAGGATGCGAGTAATGAAGCCGTGATTGACCGCCTGCGCCTCCTCCGCACAAAGTCCGACATCAACCTGGATGCCCGCTTCGCGCAGACGGCGGATGCCGCCGCCGGAGACACGGGGGTCTGGGTCCTCACACGCCACCACGATACGGGCAATACCGGCCTCGATCAGCGCCTCCGAACAGGGCGGGGTCTTGCCATGGTGGTTACAGGGTTCCAGGCTGACATAGACGGTGGCGCCGCGCGCCGCGTCGCCCGCCTGGGCCAGTGCCTGCGGTTCGCCATGCGGGCGGCCACCGGGGGCGGTGACGCCCCGGCCCACAACCCGACCATCCTTGACCACGATGCAGCCGACCGACGGGTTGGGCCAGACACGGCCCAGGTTTCGCCGGGCCAGGGCCAGGGCAGAGCGCATATGCGCCGCGTCATCCGCGCTGAAGGACGGGGCCGCGTCGGTCACGCCATCCCCGCTCAATCGTTGTCTTCGGGCCGCAGCTTTTCAACGAAATCGTTGAAATCCGCCGCCTCGCGGAAATCACGATAGACGGACGCGTAGCGGATATAGGCGACCTTGTCGATGCCGGCCAGCTGGTTCATCACCATCTCGCCGATCTGGGTGGAGGGGATTTCGGTTTCCCCGCTGCTTTCCAGCTGTCGCACGATGGAGTTCACGACGCGGTCTATCCGGTCGGCATCCACGGGCCGCTTGCGCAGGGAAATGCGCATGGAGCGTAGCAGTTTCTCCCGGTCAAACGGTTCCTTCTGACCAGACGCCTTCACCACATAAAGCTCACGCAGCTGCACCCGTTCGAAGGTGGTGAAGCGGGCGCCGCAGGCCGGACAGAAACGGCGACGGCGGATGGCGGACCCATCATCGGTGGGACGGCTGTCCTTCACCTGGGTATCGTCATTCCCGCAGAACGGGCAGCGCATATGAGCCCTCCATGATTATTATGGTTGCCGATACGAAAACCCCGGTTCCGGCATGGGGCCGAAACCGGGGTTTGTCAATCACAGCGTCGGGTAGATGGGGAAGCGGCGGCACAGTTCCTGTACCCGCGCACGCACCCGGCCCTCTGCTGCTGCATTGTCACCATTGCTGACCGCGAGCGCGTCCAGCACCTCAACGATCATGTCGCCGACCTGCGCAAACTCGGCAGTGCCGAAGCCACGGGTGGTGGCGGCCGGGGTGCCCAGACGCACGCCGGAGGTCACGAACGGCTTCTCCGGATCGAACGGCACGCCGTTCTTGTTGCAGGTCATGCCGGCGCTTTCCAGCGCATGCTCGGCTGCCTTGCCCGTCAGCTTCTTCGGACGCAGATCGACCAGCACGATATGGCTGTCGGTGCCGCCGGACACGATGTCCAGGCCGCCGGCGATCAGACGCTCGGCCAGAACCTTGGCGTTGGCGACGACATTGGCGGCGTAGGTCTTGAATTCCGGACGCAGCGCCTCACCAAAGGCCACGGCCTTGCCGGCGATAACATGCATCAGCGGGCCACCCTGCAGGCCCGGGAACACGGCGGAATTGAACTTCTTGCCCAGATCCAGGTCGTTGGACAGGATCATGCCGCCACGCGGACCGCGCAGGGTCTTGTGCGTGGTCGTGGTCACGACATGGGCGTGCGGCAGGGGCGAGGGGTAGACGCCGGCGGCGACCAGACCTGCATAATGGGCCATGTCGACCATCAGATAGGCGCCGATCTCGTCCGCGATCTTGCGGAAACGGGCAAAGTCGATCTGGCGCGGATAGGCGGAGCCGCCAGCAATGATCAGCTTAGGCTTATGCTCACGCGCCTTGGCCTCCAGATCATCATAGTCGATCAGGTTGGTGTCGCGGGTCACGCCATAGGACACGACCTTGAACCACTTGCCCGACTGGTTGGCGGGCGCGCCGTGGGTCAGGTGACCGCCGGCAGCCAGATCCATGCCCATGAAGGTGTCGCCCGGCTGCAAAAGCGCCATGAACACGGCCTGGTTGGCCTGCGCACCGGAATGCGGCTGCACATTGGCATATTCACAGCCGAACAGCTTCTTCGCCCGCTCAATGGCTAGCGTTTCGGCGATGTCGACATATTCGCAGCCGCCGTAATAGCGCTTGCCCGAGTAACCCTCGGCATACTTGTTGGTCAGAACCGAACCCTGGGCCTCCAGCACGGCGGTGGAGACGATGTTCTCCGAGGCGATCAGTTCGATCTGATCCTGCTGCCGGCCCAGCTCCTGACGCAGCGAGGCGTACAGTTCGGGATCGGCGTCGGACAGCTTGTCGGTGAAGAAACCCTGGATGCTCATGTTCGTCTGGTCCTCTGGTACCGGTCGGGCGTTTTAGCCCAACATCGCGACACGGCGGGCATGACGGCCGCCTTCGAATTCCGTGGTGAAGAAGGTGGCGACACAATCCTTCGCCACCTCCACGCCGATGGTGCGCGCGCCCAGGCACAGCACGTTGGCATCATTATGCAGACGGGTCAGGCGGGCCTCCGTCGGCGTGTGGCACAGGGCGGCGCGCACGTGGCGGTGGCGGTTTGCGGCAATGGAAATGCCGATACCGGTCCCGCAGATCAGCACGCCAGCATTGGCCCGCCCATCGGCCAGGGCTGCAGCGACAGCATCCGCAAAGCTGGGATAATCCACCGACTCCGGCCCGTTGGTGCCAAGGTCGAGGACCGTGTGACCGGCGGCGCGCAGTTGTTCGGCCAGGACGGCCTTCAGTTCCGGACTGGCGTGGTCGCCGGCAATCGCGATGGTCTGGATACCCATAATCCACCCTTTCCGGGCAAGGACGCCCGGCACCCCTGGAAACAGAGAAGCAACCCCATCACTAGGGGGTCGCCGACGGGCAGGACCCTAGCAGAAGTGTCGCCGCCACACCAGTTCCCGCCCTGGCCCATGAAAGCAGCCCGGCCTTGCCCCCGGCGCGCCCCTGGAGTGACCGTTGCAGGCTTGAAAGTAATGGCACAATAGAAATAATTGAAACAGAGCGTCGGCAAATCTTGTGGGGCCAGCTTACCCTGTGGTTTTCCAACGCTTTCGCGATGAATGAAGATAATTTGATAAATCTTGAAAATTACTGAAAAATCCATTGTTCACAAGAATCGTCCAATCAGACTAATATCCATTGGCCGCAGCATCGATACAAAAAGCGAAATCAGTGGCTTTTGATGTTTCGTCAACCATAGACTGATATGATAATAGCAATCCAAGTAAAAAACTTCCTCGTTTTCAACGGTTCCGTGTTGACATGCGGACGCACCCATGCGAAGCGTCGGTTCATAGTTGATTAACCGTTCAGGAATGTTGGGTGCAATGGAACAGCAAGGGAATGAGGTGTTGACGGGGGATCTGCTGCGCATGACGGCGGAGATCGTATCCGCCTATGTCGGCCAGAATACACTGCCGACGCAGCAATTGCCGGAAGTCATCAACTCCGTCTATGTAACCTTGACGGGGCTGCAGGGCGTTCCTGCTGAAGTACAACAGGAGCCGATGCGTCCTGCTGTGCCGATCAAGAAGTCGGTGACGCCGGAATACATCGTCTGCCTGGAGGACGGGAAGAAACTGAAGATGCTGAAGCGGCATCTGCGTTCAACCTACGACATGACCCCGGAAGAATACCGTGCCAAGTGGGGCCTGCCGCCTGATTACCCCATGGTTGCGCCCAATTATGCGGCACAGCGGTCTGAATTCGCCAAGAAGATCGGTCTGGGCCGGGGCGATACGCGCAGCGCTTCCCGCCGCCGGGCCTGACCTGCGGGGGCTTGCATAAGAAAAGGCCGCGCGGGACACTTCCCGCGCGGCCTTTTTGGTCTCAGGACTGGCCCTTGCGCAACACGTAATTCAATTTCGCCAGGGCGTTGCGCGCTAGAACGGTCTTACCGGCACTGGCCGGCCCCTGAATGATGATCTCGGTATTGGTGGCCGGGTCGATGGCGCTGACCCGCACGATGTTGCCGACCGGATGGAATTCGATCAGCACATCCTTTTCGTTCAAAGGCGGCCGCGGCATGGCAGGCGCCCTGCGGTCAGAGCGGCCCCGACGACGCATAGGCGCCGTAGGACAGGGAGGAGGTCCAGAACCGCTCTAGCGTACGCATCGTCTCGTTTGCGCGCGTCAGTTCCTCCGCTGACAGCCCGGACTTGTCCAGCGCATCGACCTGGCGGGAGAAAAGTTCCGAAATCCGGTCGCGCAGCTTCAGCCCCTTGTCGGATAGGCGGACACGGACGGAGCGACGGTCATGCGTGGAACGTTCCTGCGTCAGGTAGCCGTTCTCATGCATCTTCTTGACGTTGTAAGAAACGTTGGAGCCAAGATAATAGCCCCGAGCCGTCAATTCACCGACGGTCAGCTCATCATCACCGATATTATACAGGATCAGACTTTGGACATTGTTGATGTCCTGCATGCCAAGACGGTCCAGCTCGATCTTCAGCACTTCCAGGAAATGGCGATGCAGCCGCTCGATAAGCAGGATGCTGTCATAATAGGGTTGCCGCAATGCCATCTCCATTGGTCCCATGCGCCCGCGTGCGTGAAACTTCACCGGCAATAACGACCGCCTTTTATCACGAACCGAGCCTGTGACTAGTCAAAAACCATACTCCGTTCGGGGAGGCGGCGCGTAAAATAACCGAATTCCGTAACAATGTGCCAGAAAACCCATCGGGCGGCGTTTATGTCACGCGCCCCGCTTTGCACCCAGCTTGGCGCGGGCCATGTTCAAAGACACGGCAAGGGCTTGTCCGATCTGGCCGCCATCACCCTTGATATCGTCACGCACCAGAACATGCATGGCGTCGATATGCAGGCCGACAACGGCCAACTGCGCCACGCTTGGGTTGGGGATGGGTACCAGGAAATGGTTCAGTGAGTTGGCGAAATCGGACAGAAGATCATAACCGAAGGTCTTACCCAACGTCATGATGCCGTCGCTGACCTTGATAACCCGCTTCAGATGGGTGGGGCGGTTATCCACGTCGGTCATGGCGCGGCGATAGGCGTCCTGCAATTCCGTGAGATCGACGCGTGTTTGGGCGATATGGGCATCGGACATGCGGGCGACGTGGGTGCTGGCGCGTGCAAGGGCAGCTGGGTCGATCATACCCGGCTTTCCATCGGCAGAGCCGCCCACCTTCTCGCGCAGCTTGTTCGGCCGCTTGATGATCTCGACCGCCGGTACGCGTGCGTCAGGCTTCAGATTGTCATTCATGCGCTTGCCCGCTGGGCCTCGGCTTCCGCCGGAACCTCAGCCCCTCCATCAACATTCTCAGAGGGATTCTCCACAGAACCACCCTGGCTGTCGATAACCATGTGAGCGCCTTCGTCAACAACCCGCACATCTTCGGGGCTCATAAGGCGGCGGTCGGCACCATCATGGGGCAACGTCTGGCGCCGGCGGTCAGGTCCGAAATAATTCGGCGCCCGCACGAAGGATCGCGGCTTGTCGATGATGGCCAGAAGACGGCTGGCTACATTGATGACAGACATGGGCTTGGCCAGATATTCCGTCACGCCGCTGTCGCGGGCCAGACGCACCGCCGCCTCATCGGCCTCACCACTCATCATCACGAAGGGCAGGAAACGGATCTTGTCGCTTTCATGTTCGCGCACCCATTTCAGCAAACCGATCCCATCCATCGGTTCCATCAGGTGGTCGGCGAAAATAATGTCCACATCGCGGCCTGCGGTGCTGTCCATCTGGGCGGAAACATCAAGGATGGCCATTGCCTCCTCGCCATTATCCGCCTGCAGAACCTTGCCGATCCCCAACGCCTTGAAGATCGTGACCATGATGGAGCGCACAAAGCGGTTATCGTCCGCGATCAGCACGGACAGACCGTCGAACCGATAATATTTGCCGCTGGAAGGTGGTTTCGACATCGGGTCAGACGTTCCGCGCAAGACCGCCCCGTGCGGGGCGTGCCGTTACAGCTATCGTCATCCCGGCGGCGAATGCAAGCACAGAGAGTATCACCGAAAGCATAAGTTCAGCCTTTTCCAGAGTGTCGGCATTTAAATCGGTTGATATTTATATAGGGTTAACATGATCATCCATGCGTTGGTAACCATGCTACCCTGTGCGGAAAGGTCAGTTTCCAGTAAAATTGATCGGCGTAAACAAAACATTAAACAAGCAATGAATACGTTTGCGGAAGGCCAGCATGAACCGGACTGTCGCGATAGTTGAAAGTCAGCGCTGGACGCAAAGCGCCAATGCTTGGGATCATTGGGCCGATGGCATGGCCAATCCCGCTGATCGGATTAACCAGCCGCTTCTCGACCTTGCCGGTGCCCCGGCGGGCTCTCGGGTATTGGATATCGCCGCCGGCGTGGGAGAACCATCCCTGACCCAGGCACACCGGATCGGTGCCGATGGTCTGGTCGTGGCCTGCGATCTGGTTCCCGCCATGCTGTCGGGACTCGGGCGGCGGGCTAGGGGGCATCCGCATCCGCCCCATCCTGTTGCCGCCGACATGACCATTCTGCCCTTTGCCGATGCTGGATTCGACCGGGTTCTGTGCCGGTTCGGTCTAATGTTCGTGCCTGAATATGAATTGGCCCTCGCGGAAATGCGCCGGGTCCTGCGCTCCAACGGGGTTGCCGTCCTGGCGGTCTGGGGGCCACGGGCCGGGAACAGCCTGTTCGACCGCCTGGGGCGCCTGCTCTCCCGCGAATATGGGGACAGGGTAGACGCTTTGCTTTCCCCGCTTTTCCGCTTCGCCGACCCCGGAAACCTGCTGCGGCAGGCTGAAAACGCCGGTTTCCGCCATGTCCGGGCAGAGACATTGATACTGAACAATCCGGCCAAGGCAGACCATCCCTTCTGGCTGCCGACATTGGAGATGGCGTTCAGCCCCCTTGTCGCACCGACGCCGCCCGATCAGCGCGCTGCCCTGTATGCCCATATCGCCGCTGATTTCGCCACGGCGACGGATGAGCAGGGGCGGTTCCACGTTCATATGGCGGTTAACCTGATCCGGCTGCAAACATGATTAACGGAATGTTATATATCAATCCGATGCATCACTTGACTATGGTCAGGCAGGCTTTATCGTGCCGGCACTGTCAGACAGGTGTGTGATGATTGATGTAAAGACCTTGTGCCTCGGTGTGTTGAGCCGTGGCGATGCTTCCGGCTATGAAATTCGCAAGGAATTCGAAGAAGGTCCGCTGAGCCATTTCAGTGATGCGGGCTTCGGATCCATTTATCCAGCGCTGAAACGGCTGCTGGATGATGGTCAGATTGTGATGCTGCCGCATAATGGTGATGGCCGGCCCGACAAGAAACTGTACCGCATTACGCCCGCAGGGCGGCATGCGCTTTATCAGTCGCTGATCAAGACGCCGTCTGCGGACAAGCTGCGTTCCGACCTGATGTTTATCCTCAGCTTCGGTCACCTGCTGCCGCCACGTCATCTGGACCGGATCATTGGTGACCGGATCAGCGATTACCGTCAGATGATCGCGACCCTGGAAGTGGAGGGCAGCACGGCCCATCGCACGCCCGGCGAACGATTCGTGGAGGGAATGGGTCTGGCGATCTATCGCGCCGTTGCCGGATACCTGGAGGAACACCGCCATGAGCTGGTGGCAGCCGCGTTGATGGAAAGTCAGGTCGCCTGAGCATATTCCTTGTTGTGCCCCTTTCCGCAGCAGATGCGGAAAGGGGCGATGGTGGCGGCCACATGCCATAAGGATGCAGGCTACCGGCCTGCGTCAGCATCCCATTAACCCCATCCCGCCATGCGCCCCGCGCATCTATCGCCCCCTCGCACAAATGCGCGGTAAGCCCTAGGTTATGGCCCATGTTTACCGGAATCATCACCGATGTCGGCCGCGTCGTGGAGATCGAGCGCCGTGGCGACCTGAGACTGACCATCCAAACGCGGTTCGACCTGAACAGCGTTGCCATGGGCGCGTCCATTGCATCCAACGGGGTCTGCCTGACCGTCGTGGAGAAGCTGGCCGACGCCTATAAGGTGGATGTGTCCGCCGAAACCATTGCGAAGACGACCGTTGGCGACTGGGTTGTCGGCACGCCGCTCAACCTGGAACGTTCCTTGAAACTGGGGGATGAGCTGGGCGGGCATCTGGTCTATGGCCATGTCGATGGCGTGGGGGAGGTGGTGTCCGTGACGCCCGACGGCGACAGCCACCGCTGGCGCTTCCGCGTGCCGCAGACCCTGAAGCGGTTCATCGCGGCCAAGGGGTCGGTCGCACTGAACGGCGTGTCGCTGACCGTGAACGAGGTCGATGACGACGTCTTCGGCGTCAACATCATCCCGCACACGGCGGAACAGACGACCTTCGGCCTGATCGGGCCGGGGGCAAAGATCAATCTGGAAGTGGATATGCTGGCGCGTTACGTCGCGCGGCTGGTGGGGAAGGACGCTTAATCCATGTCGGCCATCGAAACCCGTCTGACCGAGGACGACCGTCCCGTGCTGTCCAGCACCGAGGAACTGATCGAAGAGGCCCGCCAGGGCCGGATGTTCATCCTGGTCGATGATGAGGACCGGGAGAATGAAGGCGATCTGGTGATCCCCGCTTCTGCCGCCACGCCGGAGGCCATCAATTTCATGGCGCGCTTCGGGCGCGGCCTGATCTGTCTGGCCATTGACAGCCCGATGAATGAACGCCTGCGTCTGCCCTTGATGGCGCAGCAGAATGGCACCCGTCACCAGACGGCCTTTACCGTGTCGATTGAGGCGCGGACCGGCGTGACCACCGGCATCTCCGCCGCTGACCGCGCCCGGACCATTCAGGTCGCCATCGATGAGAATGTCGACAGCCGCGATATCGTGACCCCCGGTCACGTCTTCCCACTGCTGGCGCGTGACGGTGGCACCCTGGTTCGTGCCGGCCATACTGAAGCGTCGGTGGACCTGTCGCGTCTGGCCGGTCTGCCTGCTGCCGGCGTGATCTGCGAGATCATGAATGATGACGGCACCATGGCCCGCATGCCGGATCTGGTGAAGTTCGCGCAGCTGCACGGGCTGAAGATCGGCACCATCGCCGACCTGATCGCCTATCGCCGCCGCACCGAAACCATCGTCGAACGCTCCTACCGCACTGTTTTGGACAGCCACCATGGCGGTCGGTTCGAAATGATCGTCTATCGCAACCGTATTTCGGGTGCGGAGCATATCGCGCTGGTCAAGGGCGACATCCATGATGATGTGCCGGTGCCGGTCCGCATGCATTCGCTGAACATCGTCAAGGACCTGTTGGCCGACAGCCGCCATGGCCCGGTGGGTAGCCTGGAAGCCGCCATGAAGGCCGTGGGCGATGAAGGGCGCGGCGTCATCGTCCTGATGCGCGACGCCCAGCCCTTCTCGCTGGCTGACCGGCTGCGCGCCATTGATGACGGCAATGCCGACTTGAATGGCGAGCTGCGCGATTACGGCATCGGCGCCCAGATCCTGAACGACCTGGGCGTGAAGAAGATGGTGCTGCTGAGCAATACCAAAAAGACGGTGGTGGGCCTCGAAGGCTATGGCTTGACCATTGTCGGTCAAAGGGCCATACCCACCCCCTTCTGATCTTTCAACATGACGGACTGGATGGCCCCCATGGCTGACGCGCCCCATATCATGATCGTTGAGGCCCGTTTTTACGACGACCTCGCGGACGAACTGGTCAAGGGCGCCGTCGCAGCCCTGGATGCGGTGGGCGCGACCTATGAAATTTTTCAGGTGCCCGGCGCCCTGGAAATCCCCGCCGCCATCCAGTTCTCTGTCCGCTCCATGGATTTCTATTCCGGTCGCCGCCGTTTTGACGGTTATGTGGCGCTGGGCTGCGTGATCCGGGGCGAGACGACGCATTACGACTATGTCTGCCAGGAAAGCGCCCATGGCCTGGCTCAACTGTCGCTGAACCATACGCTGGCCATCGGCAACGGCATTCTCACGACCGAGAATTATGAGCAGGCCTGGGCCCGCGCTGCCGTTAATCAGAAGAACAAGGGCGGTTTCGCCGCCAATGCCTGCCTTCAGATGATCGAGCTGAAGAAGCAGTTCCGTCTCTATTCACGCTGAGTTTCCAGGTTTAAATATGCCCCCGCGCAAGAAGATCACCCCGCCGGCCGCCACTGAACCGGCCCCCAAGATCAAGCCCACCGGGTCCGCCAAGGCCCGCCGCTCGGCGGCGCGTTTGGCTGCCGTCCAGGGCCTGTACCAGATTGATCTGGCCGGGGCGTCCAGCGACACGGTGATCCATGAATTTGCGCGTCACCGCATCGGCCAGGAACAGGATGGGGAGGAGTTTGTGACCGCCGACCCCACCCTGTTCGCCGATATCGTGCGCGGGGTGCAGGGCCGTCTGGCGGAGGTGGATCAGCATCTGGGCGGGCTGCTGGACCGTCAATGGTCGCTGGAGCGGATGGAACTGCTGCTGCGCGCCATCCTGCGGGCCGGGTCCTGGGAACTGCTGGCCAATACGGCGGTCGCCCCGCACATCATCATCAATGACTATATCGACGTGGCCCATGCCTTCTTCGCGGGTCGCGAGCCAGGCATGGTCAATGGCGTTCTGGACAAGCTGGCCCGCACGCTGCGCGCCGCCGAAATGAACGCCAAGCCGGCGGGCAAGGGCGACGCGTCGTGACCAGTCAGGGCGGCGCCGTCAGCTTGGGCGAATTTGGCCGGATCGAACGCTTCTTCCGGCCCCTGGCCGTGGGCGTGCCCGGTGCCTTCGACCTGACCGACGATGCCGCCGTCCTGGACGTGCCGCATGATCAGCAACTGGTGGTGACCACCGATGCTATGGTCAGCGGCGTGCATTTCCTGCCCAACGACAATCCCGCCGACCTGGCCTGGAAGATCCTGGCCGTCAATATGTCGGATCTGGCGGCAAAAGGGGCCGAGCCCCTGGCCTATTCCCTAGTCACCAGCCTGCCCAAAAGCATCGGCGATGACTGGGTGGAAGCCTTCGCCAAGGGGTTGGGGGAGGCGCAGCGCGCGTTCAAGGTCAATCTGCTGGGCGGTGACACCGTCTCCACCTCCGGTCCCTTGTCCCTGACCATCACGGCTCTGGGGTTGGTGCCGCGCAACCGCATGATCCGGCGCAAAGGGGCGAAGCTGGGTGACGCCTTGTTCGTCACCGGTTCCATCGGCGATGCGGCCTTAGGCTTGAAGCTGGCGCAGGGTGCGCTGACGCAGCCGGTACCGGAGGCAGACCGCGCCTATCTCCTGTCCCGCCTGCGCCGTCCCGCCCCGCGTCTGGACCTTGTGGCCTCATTGCGCGTGTTCGGCACGGCGGCCCTGGATATCTCCGACGGGCTGGTTGCCGACCTGCGGCACATGGCACTGACCAGCAAGGTGCGCTTGGTCCTGGATGTGCAGTCGGTGCCTCTTTCGGGTCCGGCCCTGCGCCTGCTGGTGGGTGCGCCCACCCTGCGCCGCACCATCCTCACGGGCGGGGATGATTACGAGGTGGCCTTCACGGCCCCTGCCGACAAGGCAGAGGATATCGCTGCCGCCGGCCAGAATGCGGGTATCGCCGTTACCCGCATCGGCAAGGTGATCGACGGCGAACCCGGCCTTGACATCCTGGGCCTGGACGGGGCCGAAACGGATCTCGGCCCCGGCGGCTGGCGTCATTTCTGAGGGCGCAGGGTGATTACCGCCCCGCCCGCGCCTGACAATCGGACCGGTATCAAAGCGTCTGTCGTCACCTTCCGACTTTCGCGCGTGATCGCGGCGGCATCGTTGCCATCCTTGATGATCTCTGCCCGGTAGTCGCCCTTCCTCAGGAAGGTCAGCGGCAGGTCCACCGTCCGCCCCTCGTCATTATTGATGACGCCCAGATACCAGACATCCCCCTTGCGCCGGGCCAGGGCGATATACTGTCCCACCTCACCCGCCACAAACCGCACCTCATCCCACACAGTCGGAACCGCGCGGATGAAGTCCAGCCCCTCCTGGCCCTGATAGGCGTCGGGGCTGTCGGACACGCAGGCAAACGGGCTATCATAGACCACATAAAGCGCCAACCCATGTGCCCGCGTCGTCTGCACCATCGGCAGCTTGAAGCGCGGATCAAACGTCGCCGGCGTCGCATGGCGGAAGCCGCCGGGCGTGTAATCCATCGGCCCCAGCAACAGGCGGGTATAGGCCAGCATGACATTATGGGTGGGCGTAATGCGGCTGGACCATTTGTTATATTCCGCCCCAAGTACCCCTTCCTGCGTCAGGTAATGCGGATAGGTGCGGATGAGGCCCGTCG
The DNA here is from genome assembly GCF_002868735.1 of Niveispirillum cyanobacteriorum. Classification (GTDB taxonomy): domain Bacteria; phylum Pseudomonadota; class Alphaproteobacteria; order Azospirillales; family Azospirillaceae; genus Niveispirillum; species Niveispirillum cyanobacteriorum. The sequence goes on from NZ_CP025613.1 coordinate 617,253, forward strand.
GGTGATAAGCCCCGTGCAGGTCCACCATCAGCTTGTTCTTGGCGGCCACGGTCAGCAGGCGGTGATAGAAATCCACCATCCACTGGTCGTCACGGTCCATGAAATCGACCTTGATGCCCTTGATGCCCATCCGGGCGTAATGGGCCAGCACCGCCTCCATCTGCGGCTCCAATAGTTCCCAATGCATCCAGAGCCACAGGCCGACACCCTTCTTGCGGCCATACTCGATCATGGCGGGCAGGTTCAGGCCCGGGGTGACCGTCATCAGGTCGGCACCGGGCCGCACGCTGCCTTCGCCACCGGAATTCAGGTACCAGCCATCATCAACCAGCATGTACTCCAGGCCCTGCGCTGCGGCCTGATCAATGAAGGCGGTGACGGTGGCATCGTTGGCCTGGATGTCATTCTGTGCACCCGGTGCCCGCCAGCCATTCCACCAGTCCCACGACGCCTTGCCCGGCTTGATCCAGCTCGTGTCCTTAAAGGCCGGATCGGGGTTCAAGGTCGTCATCAGGTTCGATTCGTTCAGCGCGCCGGGATGCCGCGCCAGCATGATGATGCGCCAGGGGCTGAGGGCACCATCCGCTGGGATGGGCCGCCGCACCGCGATCTTCGGTTCGTCCGGGCGGGGCGACAGCACGCTTTCCACGCCCAGGCTGCCATCGCCGGGCCGGGTCAGGTACAGGCCCGCATAGTCCTTCAGGTCCGCCTCCGCGATGGCGAAGGCCGGGCCATTGGCCGCTGTCTGACAGACCAGCGGGGCGTCGTACAGGTGACTGGGCCGGATGTGACCGGCAGGAATGGGGTCAAACTCCCCCTCATGTGAGGTGCGAAAATGGCCCAGATTGAGGCCCCAGCAGTTGAAGTCGCCGGCAAAGCTGAATCGGGTGCGTTCCTGCCGCAGTGCCATTTCCGTCAGGCCCGCCTGCTGCGGCAGACGGTAGCGCAGGGCCACCCCGTCATCATAGGCGCGGATGATCACATCCAGCTTCCGGCCCGGCGCGTCCTTTTCCGCCAGACTGACCGTCACCTCATTAAAATGGTCGCGCGCCGTGGAGACTTTGCCGGCCACAAGGCGATAGGTGCTGTCGCTAGTGCGTTTAGCGGTCCCGGTAACCGTCAGCCCGCCGACCAGCGGCTTGCGCTGCCCGTCGAGATCCAGGCCCAGGATTGAGGGCGACAGCACCGCCACATCGCCATAGCGCACGGCATAGGTCAGCCGTTCCGCATTGTCCTGATCGATGCGGATCGCCACCTTACCGTCGGGCGAGGTCAGGTCGATGGGGGCCGCCGCCACAGGGGCGGTGGTCAGCAGCAGGGGCAGTGCCAGGACGCGCAACTGCTTCATCATATCCTCCCGATTGCTTTGTTGTTTTGGCATCACACCAGTCCCCGTCCATTCAGGCGCAGGGCCAGCATGGGTGTCGTGTTGGGCCGGTCAGGCAAGGTTATCTCCAGCCCTGCCGCCGTCTGCCGGAAGGGCAGGGGGGTGCCGTCGCGGCCCAGCAGTTCCGCCCGCTCCACCACACCCTGATTGTCCCCGGCCAAGCTGGCCACGATCAGGCGTCCGTCGGCGGGCCAAGCCATGGCCAGGACGTAAAGCGCCCCTGCCTTGGTGGTGAAGCGCAGGTCGGCGGCGGTGAAGGGTTCCTGTTTGGCTTCGTCCTTGGCGAACCGGGTCGGCCCCTCACCAAACCGGCGCCAGGGCCGTGTGCCGAAAATCGCCTCGCCATTGCTGGCGGTCCAGGCGGCCAACCCATCCAGGAAGCGGATTTCCAGATCGTCCAGGCTGCCATCGCCGCGCAGCGGCACCGAGAGCAGCAGGTTACCATTCTTGGAGACAATGTCTGTCAGGCTTTGCACCACCTGGGTGACGGATTTATAGCCGTCGCGCTCGTAAAGCCCCCGATCGTAATGCCATTGCCCAATGCAGGTACAGGTCTGCCAGGGATCGGAGCGAATTTCGTCGACGAAGCTGCGTTCATGATCCTCAACAATGGCTTTGCGCTGACGGTCATCGGTCAGCCGTTTACCATTGACCACCACCTCCATCCGCCCGCCATGCCATTGCCGGGACAGGTTGTAATAGCGGGCAGTCACATCCAAGCCGACCTGTCCAAAGGGCAGGCCGTAATTGTCGAAATAGACCAGATCGGGCCGATATTTCTCAATGGCGTCCAGGGCACGCAGGTACCAGGATTTCACGAATGCCGGATTGCCCGGCGGCGGGGTTTCCAGCCATTGGCCGGTATGGGCATCATGCCAGTCATCCATGGCCTTGATAGTGGAAAGGCCCGCCGGCGGCACCATCATCGGGCCACCATATAGGTCCTGTGGGTCCAGCCCGTCCCACCATGTTCCCTTACCGTCGGCGCGGGTCAGGCGGTGGGCGTCATAGCGGATGCCGGCCCGTGGCCCCTCTGGATCATAGCCATAGGCCGTCTGGAACCAGTGCCAGGCATGGGCGCCATGGTTGGAAATGCCGAAGCGCAGGCCGGCCTGCCGCGCCAGCTTCTCCCAGATGCCGACAATATCGCGCTTCGGCCCCACCCGCGTGGAATTCCAGGTGTGCCAGCGGCTGTCGAAATTATCGAAATTGTCGTGATGCTGGGCCATGGCGACAAAGTAGCGGGCGCCCGCGCTCTGATACCGACCCATCAGGTTGCGCGGGTCCCATCTTTCCGCCTTCCACCGCCCGATGATCTCCATGAAGCCCGTATCTGACGGGTGACCATAGGTCTTCAGGTGGTGGTCGTACATGCGGTGGCCCTGCATATACATGAAGCGGCCATACCAGTCGCCCGCCTCCGGCACGCATTGCGGCCCCCAATGTGCCCACAGGCCGAGCTTGGCATCGCGGAACCAGTCAGGGGTATGGTATCCGGCGGCCAAACTGTCCCAACTGGGTTGGAACAGAGATTCCCCATGGGCTTCGGCTGGCAGGGCCGCCAGTCCGGCAGCCGGTATCGTCCCCAGGAGCTGGCGTCTCGTCAGCTTCATTCCGTCGCTTCCCCCATCGGTCGCGCTGGTTTCACGCCATCACGGTGTGACCAAGCTTATTTATCCGATAAATCATCTATACACCCTTGCGCATACCCGTTGATAGCGCTATCATCGAATTAATAAAACAAACATCCGAAATCGTGACGGATGTGAATTCGGGGGAAACCGGGCACGGAAGACGGCCATCAACAAGGCCGTGCTGTCGCCCGCTGGGAAGGCTTTCGATGAAGCTGCGCACCATCCTTATGGCCGGCATTGCCGGCGGCCTGTCGGCAAACATGTTCTTTGCCACCGGTATCATTGCCGGTTCGGTGCCGCCCGGCTCTGATGGCAAGGCCGGTATTGCCGATCCTATGCGCTGGCCCATGGTGAAGGCACCGAAGCTGGCCGATGCCGCGACGGAAGCGAAGATCACCGCTCTGCTATCGCGGATGAGCGTGGAGGAAAAGGTGGGTCAGATGATCCAGGCCGACCTTCCCTCGATCAAGCCGTCGGATTTGCGCGACTATCCGCTGGGCTCCGTCCTGGCCGGGGGCGACAGTGCACCGTTCAATGCGCCGGACCGGTCGGGCATCGGCCCCTGGGTCGATACTGCCCGCGCGCTGCGTGCCGTTGCCCTGGAACAACGGCCAGGACATGAACCAATTCCCCTGATCTTCGGCATCGATGCCGTCCACGGAAACAGCAATGTCGTGGGGGCCACGCTATTCCCGCACAATATCGGTCTGGGGGCCGCCAACGATCCCGACCTGATCCGGCGCATCGGTGCCGCGACGGCACTGGAAACGGCGGCATCCGGCATCGACTGGGCCTTCGCCCCCACCCTGGCCGTCCCGCAGGATGACCGCTGGGGCCGCACCTATGAAGGTTATTCTGAAGACCCGGACCTTGTGCGCCGCTATGCCGGCGCAATGGTGGAGGGCCTGCAGGGCGCCTATTCACCGGCGGGCTCTGACAGCGCTGTCCAGAAAGGGCGGGTGGCCGCGTCGGCTAAACACTTCCTGGGGGATGGCGGCACCACCAACGGCATCGACCAGGGCGACACTGCCGTTGGTGAGGATGATCTGATCCGTATCCACGCCGCAGGATATCCGCCCGCGCTTCAGGCTGGGGCCATGACGGTCATGGTCAGCTTCTCCTCCTGGCAGGGGGTGAAGATGCATGGCAACGGCACCTTGCTGAATGGCGTGCTGAAGGATCGCTGGGGTTTCGATGGCTTTGTGATCAGCGACTGGAACGGTCATGCCCAGGTGCCGGGCTGCAAGGAGGATGATTGCGTCGCTTCCGTGATGGCCGGGATCGACATGCTGATGGCGCCTTATGACTGGAAGGCGCTGTTCAAGAACATGGTGGCGCAGGTCAAGGCCGGGACCATTCCCATGGCCCGCCTGGATGATGCCGTGCGCCGCATCCTGCGCGTGAAATTCCGCCTTGGACTGTTTGATGCCGCCCGCCCGCTGGAGGGCAAGGGCGAACTGCTGGGCAGCGCGGATCATCGTGCCTTGGCACGGGAGGCAGCGGCCAAATCGTTGGTCCTGCTGAAGAACCAAGGCAATATCCTGCCGCTGAAAGCCAACGCCAGGGTGCTTGTGGCCGGCAGCGGTGCCGATGACATTGGGCGGCAGTCGGGCGGGTGGTCTCTGTCCTGGCAGGGCACGGGGAACAGGAACAGCGACTTTCCCAATGCGCAGTCGATCTATGCGGGCTTGAAGGAGACATTGTCGGCACAGGGGGGCGAGGCCATCCTGTCCGTTGATGGCGCCGCCCGTAACAAGGTCGATGCCGCCATCGTGGTCTTCGGCGAGATGCCCTATGCAGAGGGGCAGGGCGATATACCGACCCTGGAATATCAGCCTGGCGACAAATCCGATCTGGCCCTGCTGAGAAGCCTGCGGGCGCGCGGCATTCCGGTAATTTCCGTGTTCCTGTCGGGCCGCCCGCTCTGGATCAATCCAGAGATCAATGCATCCGACGCCTTTGTCGCCGCCTGGCTTCCGGGTAGCGAGGGTGGGGCCATCGCCGATGTCCTGATCGGCGACAAGGCCGGCAAGCCGCGCCGCGACTTTAAGGGCCGTCTGTCCTTCTCCTGGCCCGCCAATGCGGCGCAGGCCGTGCTGAACAAGGGGCAGGCGGGATATGCGCCGCTGTTCCCGCTTGGCTATGGCCTTGATTATGCGGGCACATCCAAGGCCGCTGCCGTGCTGGCGCAACCCTTGTCCGAACAATCGGGCGTGTCGCCTGCTTCGGCCAATACCGACACCTGGTTCGCGCGGGGCCGCAACCCGGCGCCTTGGAAATTCACACTGCGGCAGGGGGCGGTGCAGGTGGCCGTTGGCAATGACGGTAGCACGGTGGCAGTGGGCGAGGCCTTGTCCCTGCGCCCCGTCGATGCCGGCGGGCTACAGGGGGCGGGGCGGGCGCTAACCTGGACGGGCAAGGGCGATGCGGCCCTGACCGTCACCGGCGGGCCGGTACTGGACCTGGACCGGCTGTCCCTGGGTAATGCCCTGCTGCTGGATTACCGCGTCGATCAGGCACCGGCGGGTCCCGTACGGGTCGCCATCGGGCAGGGCGCCGCCTTGGACCTGACGCCAGCCCTGGCCGCATCGCCCGTGGGGCAATGGCGGTCGGTGAAGCTGCGCCTGTCCTGTTTCAAGCAGGCGGGCGCCCAGCTGAAGGCGGTTGAGACACCTTTCACACTGGCCACGGGCGCACCCGCCGGCCTTTCCATCGCGACGGTCAGGATCGTGTCGGATGTGTCCGATGCCATCTGTCCCGCCGCCATTGCACGTCCCTGACCCGGCAGGCGGGGACGTTATTCAGGGGCATGGCGGTCACCATGCCAGTCACAGCCAAAGAAAACCGTAAGGGGGGATTTTGAGATGAGTGGGAGCAAGGTCCGAAAGGGTATTTGCCGAGGCGCATCGCTGATCGCATTGACAGCGCTGTTTCCGGTGCAGGCGACGCTGGCCCAGACTGCCGACAATGGCGGTCAGCTTGAAGAAATCATTGTTACCGGCATCCGCGCGCAGGTGCAGTCGGCACAGGCGATCAAGCAGAATGCCGAACAGCTGGTCGACAGCGTCACCGCCGTCGATATCGGCGCCCTGCCAGACCGGTCGGTGACCGAGGTTCTGCAGCGCATTCCCGGTATCACCATCGGCCGCACCGCCAATGGCCGCGATGCCGACCGTCTGTCCATCGAAGGCAGCGGCGTGCAGATCCGTGGTCTGTCACTGGTCCGTGGTGAATTCAATGGCCGAGACAGTTTCGGCGCCAATAATGGCCGCGCCCTGGGGTTTGAGGATGTGCCGCCGGAACTGATGGCCGGGGTCGATGTCTATAAAAACCCGTCCGCCGACCTGATCGAGGGCGGCTTGGGCGGCGTGGTCAATCTGCGCACCCGCACGCCGTTCGACGCCAAGGGCCGCATCCTCGCCGGTTCCGTCGATTATTCCTACACCGACCTGCGCAAGGAAGCGAAGCCTTCCGGCTCCGTCCTTTATTCCGACCGTTGGGAAAGCAATAAGCTGGGCGAGTTCGGTGTACTGGTGGATCTCGCCTATTCCGAACTTTCCACCCGCGCCGACACCTTCTCTGTCAATGCCTATCGAGAGCGTGTGGGCGCCGACCCCAATGCCACCAATAAACCCGGCAACTACATTGCCGGTGTGGCACCGGGCAAGACGGTCTATGTGCCCGATGGCTGGGGCTATCGTACCCTGGATTTCGAGCGTGAGCGTTTCGGCGTGGCCGGCGTGGTGCAGTGGCGGCCCGATGCACGCTGGGACATCACAGCGCAATATCTGCGCTCTGCCGCCGAACAGGCAGCGCTGGAACATGTGGTGGGCCTGAATACCGGATCGGCCAACGGTCCGGCGGCGGGCACCAGCTTCACCTATGATGATCGCGGCTATTTCATTAAGGGCACTATCGCCAATCAGGCCGATGGTACCGGCACGACCCAGGATATCGACCTGCTGGACGCCCGCTGGAACCGTCGTTATTCGACCACTGAAGATGCCTCGCTGAACATCAAGTTCAACCCGAACGACCGCTGGTCGTTCAGCGGCGATGTGCAATATGTGAAGTCGAAGACCAAGGCCATCGACTTCACCCTGTTCGATGCCATGCCCGGCGGCACTGCCGTGCCGGCCTCCACGCTGGACCTGACGGGCGGGCTGCCTAAGGTCACGCTGTCCATCGCCGACAGCTACCGCAACAACCCCGCCAACTATTATTACAGCGCCGCGATGGACAACCATCAGCGCAATCAGGCGGACCAGTGGGCCGAACGCTTCGATACCGAATACACGTTTGACGATGACTGGCTGTCGTCGGCCCGGTTCGGGGTGCGCCATAACAAGCGCGAGGCTGTGACCCGCGACAGCAACTATAACTGGGGCTGGATCAGCCAGAACTGGACCGGTGCGGGCCTCGCCACCCTGGACAAGGCAGGGTCCAAGGTTCCCTATTACAGCTATGGCGATGATGACTTCATGCGCGGCGCCATTCAGCTGCCGGGCAACTTCCTGGTACCCGATGGCCGCCTGGCCAAGGATTATGTGAAGGGTGCCGCCGCCATCCGCTCGGTTCAGCTGGAACCAGATTGGGGAACGGGCTGGCGACCCTTCAATGGCGACTACGAGGCACAGACCGGTGGTGGCGGCGGCGTGAACCGCCAGTCGGAGGAAACCTGGGCTGCCTATGGTCTTGTCCGGTTCAGCAATCAGGTGAAGCTGTTTGGTGAGGACAAGGATGTCGATGGCAATATCGGCCTGCGCTATGTCCATACCGAAACCAACGGCCAGGGCTTCTCGGTGGTACAGTCGGCCAGCTCGCTCAATCTGGGGCCGGGTGCGGCGGCACAAGATCTGGCATTCCTGAACGGTGCGCGTTCCTCAATCGACGGTGGCCGGACCTATGACTACTTCCTGCCCAGCCTGAATGTGCGCGTGAAGCTGACTGACGAACTGCAATGGCGCTTTGCCGCCGGCAGCTCCATCGTGCGTCCCGACCTGCAGCAGCTGCAGGCGACAGCCAATATCTCCGCCGATGGCGGTCATCTGGTCAATGGCACCTGTCAGAGCGGGTCAGGCCCCGGCAATGTCACCAACTGTGTCTATCAGTTCAAGGGCAGTGCCGGTAACCCGGACCTGAAGCCCCTGCGTTCCAACCAGTTCGACACCTCACTGGAATGGTATTTCGCGCCGACCGGCAGCCTGACGGGCGTAGTGTTCTACAAGGACATCTACGACTTCATCACCAACACGCTGCAGACGGTGAAGTTCACCAATAACGGCGTGACCCGCGATGTCTTCGCGACCCGGCCTTACAATGCCGGCAAGGGCAGCATCAAGGGCTTCGAGCTGGCCTATTCGCAGTTCTATGATTTCCTGCCAGACCCGTTCAGCGGGTTGGGCCTGCAGGCCAACATCACGCATATCGAGTCCAAGGGCACGCGCAACGCCGCCGTCAACCCGTTCGATGCCAACCAGCAGGCCAATGTCCAGGGTTCGACTAACCTGCCGCTGGAGGGCATGTCGAAATGGGCCTACAACATACAAGGCCTGTACGAGAAAGGCCCCCTCTCCCTGCGTCTGGCCTGGAACTGGCGTGAGCGTTACCTGCTCACCACCACGGCCGCGAATATCAATATTCCGGCCTGGGCAGATGATTACGGGCAGCTGGATGCCTCCGTCTTCTTCACCATCAACGACCATATCAAGGCCGGTGTCGAAGCCGCGAACCTGTCCAATTCCCGCACCAAGGTTCTGGTCGGGTTCCCGGGCAAGCTGACCATGCATAACTGGGTGGATGCCGACCGCCGCTACACCTTCGTGCTGCGCGCCACCTACTGATTTTCACGGTCCCCATGCCCCTCCCAGGGCTGGAAACTTCCGGACCGGTGGCAACACCGGTCCGGGCTTCTTTTTCTTCTGGCAACAGACTGTGTTACCGTTATCGCAGACGCCGCAAAGGCGCAGATGGCAGGGGGAGGAGGGATGATGCAGACAAAGCCTCTGGACATCACCATCGTCGGCGGTGGCACCGCCGGGTGGATGACGGCTGCCCTTCTGGCCAAGGCCACCAAGGGGCGTCTGGGCCGCATCACCCTGATTGAATCCGCCGAGATCGGCACGGTTGGCGTGGGCGAGGCCACGATCCCGCCCATCCAGTTCTTCAACCAGTTGCTGGGCATTGACGAGCGTGACTTCGTGGCGCGCACCCAGGCCAGTTTCAAGCTGGGCATCGAATTTCGCAACTGGACCCGCACCGGGCACAGCTACATCCACCCGTTCGGCAGCTATGGCGCCAATATCGATGCCGTATCCTTCCATCATTACTGGCTGCGTGCCCGCGCGCTGGGGGACACAACCGATATTGGCGATTATTGCCCCGCCATCGTGGCGGCGCGACAGGGGCGTTTCGCACCGGAAATCCCACAGGGGCCGGCGTCGGCCCCGCTTCTGTCCTACGCCTATCATTTCGACGCCGCTCTTTACGCCGCCTACCTGCGCGATTTTGCAACGCGCCTGGGCGTGACGCGGATTGAAGGACGGATCACGGGCATCCGGCAGCGTGCGGAAGATGGCTATATCAGCAATCTCGACCTTGCCGATGGCGGCAGCGTCGGGGGTGACCTGTTCATTGACTGCTCCGGCTTCCGCTCTCTGCTGCTGGGTCAGACGCTGGGCGTGGGGTTCAAAGACTGGAGCCGCTGGCTGCCCTGCGACCGCGCACTGGCGGTCCCTTGCGAGGGCGGGCGGGAGATCACGCCCTATACAAGGTCCACCGCCCACACTGCCGGCTGGCAATGGCGCATCCCGTTGCAGCACCGGATCGGCAATGGCCATGTCTACTCGTCGGCCTTCATGGCGGATGAGGAGGCGGAGGCGCTGCTGCTGGGCCATCTGGATGGCCGCCCCCTGGCCGATGCCCGGCCTTTGCGCTTCACGGCGGGGCGGCGGGACAAGGCCTGGGTTCGCAATGTCCTGGGCGTCGGGCTTGCCGGCGGGTTCCTGGAACCGCTGGAAAGCACCTCGATCCACCTGATCCAGACGGCCCTGTTCCGTCTGCTGGCCCTGATGCCCACTGATGTCCGGGACCAGGCGACGCGGGACGAGTTCAATCGGTTGAGCGAGATCGAGTATGAGCAGATCCGCGACTTCCTGATCCTGCATTACAATGCGACGGAACGGGACGACAGCGACTTCTGGAACTATTGCCGCACCATGCCGATCCCCGACAGTCTGCGGCACAAGATCGACCTGTTCCGCGCCCGTGGCCGCGTCGCCCGCTTTGATGGGCAGTTGTTCGCGGAGGCCAGCTGGCTTGCGGTGTTCCTGGGCCAGGGGGTAGACCCGGTCGGGTACGACCCGATGGCCGACATCATGCCGGCGGCGGAGTTGCAGCAGCGCCTGTTCCGTCATCGTGACTATGTGCAGCGGGCGGTCGCCACCATGCCGGCACACCGCGATTTTATCGACCGTCATTGCAAGGCGCCGGCCACCGCCGCCTGAGCCTTATCCGCACCCGCCCCCGAACGGAGCCGTGATGCCTGTTTCCCGCTTTTCCCGCCTGCTGGCCGTCGGTCTGCTGTCGCTTGCCCTCTCCACCGGCCCGGCCCTGGCCGCCGATGCCCCGCTGCCGCGTATGGTCAGCGAACAGGGGCGCCATGCCCTTCTGGTTGATGGCAAGCCATTCCTGATCCTGGGCGCGCAGGTCAATAATTCCAGCAATTATCCCGCCGCCTTGCCCGCTGTCTGGCCGGCAGTGAAGGAGGTGGGGGCCAACACGCTGCAGGTGCCCATCGCCTGGGAACAGATCGAGCCCAAGGAAGGGCAGTATGATTTCAGCTTTGTCGATCACCTGCTGGATCAGGCCCGCGCCAACAACGTGCGGCTGATCCCGCTCTGGTTCGCGACCTGGAAGAATAACGGCCCGAACTACGCGCCCGCCTGGGTCAAGCTGAACAATGACCGCTTCCCGCGCGTAGTGGAAGCCAAAGGCATCATCCGCAATTCCCTGTCGCCACATGGCAAGGAAACGCTGGAGGCCGACAAACGCGCCTTCGCCGCCCTGATGCGCCACCTGAAAAAGGTGGACCCGCAGCGCACGGTGATCATGGTGCAGGTTGAGAATGAGGTTGGCACCTATGGTGCCATCCGCGACCATGGTCCGACGGCGGAAAAGCTGTTCAACGGCCCGGTTCCCGCCGACCTGATCAAGGCCATGGGCAAGAAGCCGGGCAAATGGCGGGATGTGTTCGACAAGGACGCGGACGAGTTCTTCCACGCCTGGCATATCGGCCGCTTCTGCGACGAGGTGGCGGCGGCGGGGAAGCGGGAATATGACCTGCCCATGTATGTGAACGCCGCCCTGCGTGACCCGTTCAAGGACCAGGACCCCTATACCTATTCCGCCGGCGGGCCGACCTGGAACGTGCTGGATATCTGGAAAGCGGCGGCGCCCGGCATCGATTTCCTGGCGCCCGACATCTACATGGCTGAGTACGCCCCCTATGTTACGACGCTGGAACAATATGGCCGGCCCGACAATGCCCTGATGGTGGCAGAGATGGGCAGCAAAGCTGTCTATGCTCGCTACCTGTTCGCGGTGCTGGGCCGGCAGGGTATCGGGTACAGCCCGTTCGGCCTGGATTATACCGGCTACGCCAACGCGCCCCTGGGTGCGGAAAAAATCACGCCGGAAACCCTGGCCCCGTTCACGCTTGCCTATCGCGCCGTCACCCCCATCGCCGACCTGATCGCCGAGAAAAGCCTCAAGGGCAAGGTCTGGGGCGGGGCAGAGCCGGAAGCCGTGCATGCCGAACAGATCACCCTGGGTGATGCGCCCTGGAAGGTGGAACTGTCCTATGGGCTGGGTCAGTTCGGGATGGACAAGCCGCCCGGCAACCCCGTGCCCAAGGGCGGGGCCGTGATCATCGAAATGGCGAAGGATGATTACCTGATTACCGGCGTGCATGTTCGTGTGGATTTCCAGAGCATGCGCGATGGCCGTGGCCGCATCTTTGACCGGGTAGAGGAGGGGCGGTTTGTCAACGGCTCCTGGGTCGTGGACCGGGTGTGGAATGGTGACCAGACCGACTACGGGCTGAACCTGACCGACCGCGCGCAAATCCTGCGCGTCACACTGGCAACATATCCGACCAAGTGAGGGGCGAAGGCCCCCTCCAACGACATTGGCAGTTTGTTAGGGAGATAGAGACGCATGAAATTCCGATCCATGATGCTGGCCCGTGCCGCCCTGTTGCCGCTGTTGCTGCTGGCCGGGTGCGATGGCGGGCCCAAATCCGGCAATGACAAAGTGGCACAGGCCGTCCAGCCGGGTGCCGTGCAACAGACCCAGGATGGTCTGGTCGCCACCCTGTCATCCGGCCCGGTGAAGAAGCTGCGTCTGCAGGTCATCAATGACCGCACCATCCGCGTCACGGCGGTACCGACCGACAGCCTGGATATCCCGGCCAGCCTGATCACCGTGGCCAGCCCCGCCAATGGTGGCTTTACGCTGGAGCAGGATGGCAAGGTCGCCCGGCTGAAGACCCCGCAACTGACGGCGGAACTGACGTTGGCCACCGGCACCGTCCGCTTCCTGGACAAGGCGGGCAACCCACTGCTGGCCGAGAAGGACCGGGGTACCATCGCGCCTGTGAAGGTGCTGGACCGCGACTATTACACAATCAGCCAGACCTTCAACCCCGGCAGCGATGAGGCGTTTTATGGCCTCGGCCAGCATCAGAATGGGGTGCTGAACTGGAATGGCGAAGACCTGCGCCTGGCCCAGCACAATATGGACATCGCGGTTCCGTTCGTCGTGTCCAGCCGCAATTATGGCGTGCTGTGGGACAATAACTCCATCACCCGGTTCGGGGTGCCGCATGACTATGCCGATCTGGATGGCACGCTGAAGCTGTTCGACAAGGACGGCAAGGAAGGGGCACTGACCGCCACCTATACCAAGGATGGCGAGGCCAAGCTGGTTCGGCGCGAGGCCAAGATCGACTGGCGCGACCTGGATGATCTGTTGAACTGGCCCGCGGAAGTGGGCGGCAACCGCCGCCCCGACAAGACCCGCGACACGCCGGGTCAGAAGGTCACCTGGGAAGGCAAGATCAGCACCGATAAGGCAGGCACCCACAAGTTCCAGCTTTATTCATCGGGCTATGCCACCGTGTTTGTCGATGGCAAGGAAGTCATCCATCGCTGGCGCCAGAACTGGAACCCCTGGTTCCATAATTTCGAGGTGGCGCTGGAAGCCGGCAGGCAGCATGACATCCGCATCGAATGGCAGCCCGATGGCGGCTATATCGGTGTGTCGCACCAGGACCCGCTGCCGGATGCCGAGCGCCACGCCCTGACCCTGTCATCGGAGGTTGCCAACGCGTTGGATTACTATGTCATCGCGGGTGACGATATCGACGGCGTCATTGCCGGTTACCGGCAATTGACGGGCAAGTCGGTGATGCTGCCGCGCTGGGCCTATGGTTTCTGGCAGAGCCGGGAGCGGTACAAGACCCAGGATGAAGTGGTCGGCACCGTCAAAGAATACCGCAAGCGCGGTATCCCGCTGGATAACATTGTGCTGGACTGGAACTATTGGCCTGAGGATGCGTGGGGCAGCCACGACTTCGACAAGGCCCGTTTCCCCGATCCCGCCGGCATGGTGCAGGAGGTTCACAAGCTGAACGCCCGCTTCATGATCTCCGTCTGGCCGAAATTCTATCCCAATACGGAGCATTACAAGGAGCTGGACGCCAAGGGCTATATCTATCGCCGCAATGTGGAGAAGGGGGAGCGGGACTGGATCGGCGAGGGCTATCTGAACGCCCATTATGATCCCTACAGCCAGGAGGCGCGGGACATCTATTGGCGGCAGATGCGCGACAAGCTGAACGTGCTGAAGGTCGATGCTTGGTGGCTGGACAACACCGAACCGGACGTCCATTCCAACCTGCCGATCGAGGAGGTGAAGCTGCGCATCGGGCCGACGGCCATGGGGCCGGGGGCAGCCTACTTCAACTCCTACCCCCTGATGCAGACCAAGGCGGTGTATGAGGGCGAGCGCCGCGATGATGGCGGGCAGCGCAGCTTCATCCTGACCCGGTCGGGCTTTGCCGGACAGCAGCGCCATGGCATGGCGGTCTGGTCGGGCGACGTGGTGTCCCGCTTTGTTGATCTGGAACATCAGATCGCGGCGGGCATCAATACCTCGCTGTCAGGCCTGCCCAACTGGACAACCGATATTGGCGGCTTCGCGCTGGAAAAGCGGTTCGAGGCACAGCCGATGAAGGCCGAGGATCAGGCGGAATGGCGCGAGTTAAACCTGCGCTGGTTCCAGTTCGGGGCGTTCAGCCCGCTGTTCCGGTCGCACGGGCAGTTCCCACTGCGCGAGATCTACAATATCGCGCCGGAAGGGTCGGATGTGTACCAGTCAATGGTCTGGTACACCAAGCTGCGTTATAGCCTGCTTCCCTATATTTACACCCTGGCCGGCGACACCTGGCACAAGGACGGGACCATCATGCGCGCCCTGGCGCAGGATTTCCCCGCCGATGCCAAGGTGAAGGATCTGGGCACACAATATCTGTTTGGCCCCAGCATCCTGGTGTCCCCCGTCTATACACAGGGCGCCACCACCAAGGCCGTCTATCTGCCCGCTGGCGCCAACTGGGTGAATTTCTACACCGGTGAAAAGCTGACGGGTGGGCAGGAGGTGACGGTGGATGCACCGTTGACCCGCATTCCGCTGTTTGTGCGGGAAGGGGCGATCATCCCGACCGGCCCGGCGGTACAGTCCACGGCGGAGAAGCAGGACGGTTCGCTGCTGATCAATATCTATGCCGGGGCCGATGGTTCCTTCGACCTGTATGAGGATGAAGGCACCACCTATGGCTATGAAAAGGGTGAGTTCAGCCGCATCAAGCTGTCCTGGAACCAGGCCAGTGGCGAACTGACCATCGCCGACCGCCAGGGTTCGTTCCCCGGCATGCCGGAAAAGCGCACCATCCGTGTGCGTTGGATCGACGGCCAGAACACCAAGGCTGCTGACTTCAACGTTAAGGGTGAGCGCGAACTGGTGTATGACGGCAAGCAGGTTATCGTGAAGCGTTAAGCATAATGGCGTAGGTCAGGGTGTGGGCTGTTGCCCCCGACCTGACCTACGCTTTTTCAGGGGATTACCATGAACCGCCGCCACCTGCTTGCCACCGCTCCGCTGTTACCAATGCTGGCCGTGACACAGGCGGGTGCTGCGGAGCCGGTGCAGGCGCTGGACTGGGCCAATCGCGCCCGCTATGCCGCCGCCAACACCGCCGACAAGGCGCTGCCCGCCGACAAGCGGCGCGTGGTCTTCATGGGGGACAGCATTACGGAGAACTGGGCGCGCCCCGAACATGACGGAGCATTCTTCCCCACACACGGCTTCATCGGCCGCGGAATTTCCGGGCAGACAACGTCACAGATGCTGCTGCGCTTCACGCCCGATGTGCTGGAACTGGCCCCGCGCGCCGTCCATATCCTGGCCGGCACCAACGATGTCGCCGAAAATGGCGGCACCTATGACCCGGCCCTGACCCATGACAATCTAGCCGCCATGGCGTCGCTGGCCAAGGCAGCGGGGATAAAGGTCTTCATCGGGTCGGTGCCGCCCGCGCGTGATGTCTATTGGCGCAAATCGGTGGGTGACCCGACGGAACGTATCCTGGCACTGAATACCTGGATCGCCGTCCTCTGCCGTGACCAGGGCCACACCTATATCGATTACTGGCCGGTCCTGGCCGATGCGAACAAGGGCCTGAAGGCGGAACTAGGCCTCGACCCGGTGCATCCCAACCGCGCCGGCTATCTGGCCATGGGGCCGGTGGCGCTGAAAGTTTTGGCTGGTATTTAGGCAGGCGCCTTCAGTTCCACATTGTTGCCCTCCGGATCGGTCAGGTAGATCGACAGCCCTTCGCCGCCCGCTCCATACCGCTCCCCCGTGGTGCCGATACTGACGCCATGGGCGGTCAGGTGGGCGCGGATGTCCGCATCGTCGAAGCGGCTGATCTCCAGGCAGAAATGCTCAAGGTTCCGGCCCTCTACGCCAGGGCCGGCGCCGCCCATGCGGCCAAGAGTGCCATCCAGCGGCACCAGATCGATCAGGCTTCGCCCTGCGCGCAGCTGATAAAGCCCGATCTCCGCCTGCACCTTCTCCAATGAGCAGCCCAGGACATCGCGGTAGAAGCCGATCATCCGTTCGACATTTCGTACCCGCAGGACGATATGGTCCAGCCCCAGAAGGTCAAAAGGCGGTGCCATCACAACTCTCCACATGCCTGGATACAGCCACTTAGGTCGTCCTACACTTGATCGCCTCGTTGGGCCCATCAAGGGGATAGAGTCTGTTTAATGGAAGTGATTGGGAGACAAAGCATCAATTCATAAATGTTGATGACAGGATATCATCTTCTAGAAACGGCGCTACAGAACGCGGCCTGATCCCAGGCCGTCGATGGCTGCCCGGCATTCGCTGTCCTCCAGCAGCCGTGCGGACAGCAGACCATCGGCATCCGCCCCTGCCAGTACCGCCGCACCCGGCGGCGGATCGAACACCCGGACCATGCCCATCACCTGTGTCGCGGGCTCTCCCGCCCGCACCGCCACGGGCAGCAGCAGCCGGTTGAATCCGCGCCAGCCCTTGCCCACCGGCACCAGAAACCCGCGATAGAGCAGGGGAAGGCCGCCATCCAAGGTGCGGTGGAACAGGGCGCTGCGGCCCGGCACGCTGTGCGGTGCGATCATTTGATCCAGGAACTGGCCGGTCCCGTCATTCCCGAACAGATCGCGCATCCGCGTGCCCGACAGGCGGCAGCGCAGCCGGTCGCCCAGCCGTTCATAGATGAACATGAAGGGCAGGATCGACCGGGGCAGGTCGCACGGGTCCATCTGTGCCCGCGCCGGCAAGGCACCGCCATTGGCGGCACGGGCCTGACACCAGTGGCGCAAGAGGGCCAGCATCCCGCGATCTGTAGTCAGGGCCGCCAGATCCGCATCGATAGTGTTTTCCCAACCCGGCTGCATGCCCATCCCTGTATGTCTTAGCAACAGCTTATGCGCGAGCAGGGCGTGTCAGCAAACAAACAATCAAGCAGGCGACGCGGCGGGCCAGCGTGATAGGATCATCATGACGGCCCGTTCCTGCCCGAGGATGAAGATGATCCGCCGCTTTCCCCTGTCCTGCCTTGCCCTGTCGCTTCTGCTGGTCCTGCCGGGCTGCCTGACCCCGCGCTGGGCGCAGCCGGTGAACCCTTTCATGAATGATGACAGTGACCGGGGACGCGCCGCGCTGAAGGCCAGGGACTATGTCATGGCGTTGGAGTTCTATGGCAGGCTGGTGGACGAGGACCCCGAAAACATGACGGCCCGGTATCAGCTTGCCCTGGTCAATCAGGAGGTCGGGCGCCTGGACGACGCTTACGGCCTTTATCGTATCGTCTATGTATCCGGCAGCGAGGATGACACGCCGCTGCTGAATGGCGGCAGCACGGAGGAGCCATTGTTTCAGTCCGCCGAACGGCAATTGATGCTGTTGAGTGGCCGGCTGGGCAAGGACACGGAACTACGCGATATGCAGGCCGAACGCGCCCGCCGCATCGCAGCGGAACAGGCTCAGAAGGAAGCCGCCAAGAAAAAGGCGGAGCAGGAGGGGGCACCCGCCGCCACCGGCTGTTCCATCCGCAATATCGGTATCTGCCCGCATTGACCGGCGGACACGGAGACTTTCAGGCCTTATTCGGCGGCAATGGCCGGGGCCATGTGAACGTCGCAATTAGCCGCCTTGGTTTCGCCCACCATCTCCCGGATTGTGGTGAAGCAGCGGCCACATTGCGGGGTCTTGCCACAGGCCTTGAACACACTGGCTATGCTGCTGGCCCCGTCCTCAACAGTCCGGCGTACCGTCTTGCAGTTGATGGCATTGCAGATGCAGACATACATGATCGGTGCCAAACCTTGGACCAGTGTGTGATGATCATTAGTTACTGCAAATCAGTCGCATATTCCAGAAGAAAATGCGAATGCATCGCAGGTGCGACATGCAGCCATAATAATTTCCATAATGAATATTATCGATTTTTTTTGTTGTAGGGGGGTGGATTCTATTTTGAAGTGCGACTCCCCTTTATAATCAGATGGTTAGCAATGGAGGCTGCCATGGGAGAGCACTATTCGCACCTGAGTTTGGCGGAACGGCGCCGGATTGACGAGATGTTCCAGGCGTCGATCCCAGTTCGGGAGATTGCGGCGCGGCTTGGCCGGCATCGCGGGACGATCCATCGTGAGATCAACCGGAACTTTTACCACACCTCTTTCCGGGACCGGTTTGGCAACGACTACCGTGGTTACTTCTGCATGACGGCAAATGCGATGGCCAAGCATCGGCGGCGATCTGGCCGGGTGAAATTGCTGCGGCATCCGGCCCTTCTGGCGCATGTGGTGGCGAAGCTGCATTCGGGCTGGCCAACGCGGCAGAAGCGTTCAGCAGCAAGCTGGCTGCTATAAAGCGAAATGATTACAATGCACTGCAACCAAGTCGCACTTCAGTGTGAATCCAACGATACCAACAAAGTCGCCGCCCCCTTATGACAGCCACTTCCTCAGCGCCTCGTTGAAATCAACGGGTTCCTCTGCGGGTGCCATGTGGCCGGCCTGCTCGATAATCGACAAACGCGAACCCGTAATCGCCGCTGCGATGTCCTGATGCTGATCAACCGGCGACCAGCGGTCATCGCGACCGACGATCACGGCGGTGGGACAGGTGATTGTGGGTAGGACCGGTGCCGCATCAGGACGGTTCAACAGGGCGTTGATCTGGGCCTCATAGATGGCCACGCCGGCATCGACGCACATAGCCCGCAAGCTAGCAAAGAGTTCCAAGTCATCGGCATGGGACGGTCCGATCATCGGTGGCAGCCACTGATCAATCATCGCCCCCGCCCCGGCACTACGGCCCAGGTCACGCAGGGCAAAGCGCTTTTCGGCTTCTCCGGGGCGGACCGGATGCACGCCTGTATCGGCCAGGGCCAGGCGCGCCACCCGTTCCGGTGCGCGCCGGTAAAGTTCCAGCGCAACCCGCGCGCCCATCGAATGGCCCAGCAGGGCACACCGTGCGGGCATGCGGGCCAGGACATAGTCAACCATGGCCTCAATATTGTCGGCCCCGCCATAAAAGCCATTGATACATTGGCCTTCGAAGGCACGGATCTGATGGCCGAACATCCGGCTGTCACACATCAGTCCGGGCAGGATGACCAGCGGCGCGTCACAAACGACAGGGGCAGACATTGGCAATCCTTTACGGGTTTACACTGCAAGTGATGGCACATTGGCGCCGCCCGCCGCTAATCGCTTTTGCCCCTCGCCGATAAGCTTTGGCTAACCGTCACCTGCCCGTTCTTTTACCAATCGCTCAGCTTGCCAAGCGCTGATGTCGGCAAGGCGGGTCCGAAGGTCCAGCTTTTAGGCCTCTCCTCAGGCTGCAAATTCATCGTTGCCCAGTCAGTCAGGCGGGCTTGCAGGCATTCAATGTCCTTGGTGCTCACCGGCACGATAAAGGCTTTCAGGCGCAGACCGTCGCTGATCGTCATGGACCGCACGACCGCCTCGGTCACATCGGGGTGCTGACGCAGGCAGGCTGCCACCTGTTCAGGAAAGACGTTGACGCCCCCCACCTGTACCGCGCTATCGCGACGGCCCCGCAGGCGGAACTGCCCTTCTCCCGATAGCTCCACCCGGTCAAGCAGGTCTTGCCCCTGCCCTTGCCAATCCCGGTCAAGCCGGCTACCGTCCGCCGATATGGACAATCCCTCCAGTAGAGTGAACGGCTCATCAGGGCGGCAGCGCCAGCCGATGCCCGCCGTCTCGCTGGAACCGTAAATCTCTGTCAGCGACAGGCCCCGTCCGATCAGTTCCGCGAAAAGGTCGGGCGCAAGCGGCCCGGTGGAACATAGTCCGGCCCGGCCCGTCAGGTCGGCGGGGCCGGTGCGCGCGATCAAGGCCCATTGTTCGGGAACGGCCACCAGCAGGTCACCTGCTTCCATCTCCGCTGCCACCCGGCCCGGCATGCGTCCGCGCGCATCCACGAAGGATATGTCGAGAAAGCGGGGCAGCAGAATGGTGAACAGAAAGCCGTATATATGATGGCACGGCACCATCCCGATCACCCGCCGCACCGGCCCCAGGTGCCGGGCCTGCGCCCGGATTTCGGCCTCAAGCCCGGACAGCGCGTGACGGCAGGGCTTTGGCGTGCCCGTGCTGCCGGACGTGTGAAAGGTCAGCTCCGCATCGAAGACCGACAGGCCACGGGCCGCAATCTGCGTCCAATCGCCCAGACGGCGATGCATCAGCAGATAGTCCTCGATCCCTGAACGGTGGAGGTGCAGCGCTTCCGTCAGACCGGTCGCCACTGTCACCAGTTCCAGGCTGTCCATGCCAAGGCCACCGGGACCGATTTCCATATCCTGCTGCCAACCGGCGGGTGGCGGCAAGCGTTCGCCAGGGCGAAGTCGGACAAGATCACCTGCGACCTTATCAGCGATGAAGCGCTGCAGGCTGTCCCCAGCCTGCCACCAAGGAGCGGTTTCCGCATCGGTGCGCGGTACTGCAAGCGTCGATGTCATGGAAACCACCCCCGGTGAAAGACGGCTCAGAGCCGCTTCACGAAGACCCAGTAGCTGTCGCCAACCAGGGCCTTCTTCATATGAACCTTCACCTTGGTGGGCTTCATATTATAATCGAACGTGTACTCGATCATCGTGTTCAGATTGCCGGACTTCACGCCGGCATCAAAGGCACCCTTGAAGGCGGCGGTGTTGGTGCAGGGGGCCACTTCTGTAAAGAAGCTCTTGCCAATCACGGCCTTAGGGTCGCGCCCGGTGATCGCCCCTTCAGCGGCATTATATTGCAGGATGCGGCCTTCCGAATCCAACTGCACAGCGCCGAAGGCCAAGCCATCGATCTCGGTGGACGACATTTTCGACATGACATTCTCAATGTCAGCCTTGCCGAACTCGACGAGTTGGAAATCATTCAACATGGTTTGCTGTCCTGTCCGATCATTGCCTGCCTGGAAAATCAGGCGTGCTGAGAACTGGCTCAGGACAGCTCTCCTTCAATGGGCATAGGCATTATGGCCTATCCAATTACAGCCGCGCGGCGTGCCAGCGAAGATGGTCTTCAATGAAGCTGGAGATGAAATAGTAGGAATGATCGTAACCTTCCTGCAGGCGCAGGGTCAGGGCGATCCCGGCCTTGGCGCAGACATCGGCCAGCAGTTGTGGGCGCAGCTGGTTATCCAGGAACCCGTCCGCCGTTCCCTGATCAACCAGGATTTCCGGCACCCGCGCCCCATCCTCGATCAGCGCCACGGCATCATGCCGACGCCATGCCGTCTGGTCACCGCCCAGATAGGCCGGAAAGGCTTTCTGTCCCCACGGCACCTGCGCCGGCGCCACGATGGGCGCGAAGGCAGAAATCGATTTGAACCGGCCCGGATAACGCAGGGCCACGGTCAGGGCACCATGCCCACCCATGGAATGGCCGGTGATGCCCTGCCGGCCCATGTCGACGGGGAAATGCGCGGCCACCAGGGCCGGCAGTTCTTCCGTCACATAGGTCCACATCTTGAAATGCGGTGCCCAGGGTGCCTCCGTCGCATCAACATAGAAGCCCGCCCCCTGGCCCAAGTCCCAGCCGGCATCATCGGCCACGCCCTCGCCACGTGGGCTGGTGTCGGGGCAGACGATGATAAGGCCCAGTTCCGCCGCCCAGCGCCGAAACTCCCCCTTCTCCGTCACATTCGCATGGGTGCAGGTCAGGCCCGACAGGTACCAGACGACGGGGCAATTGGCCCCGCCGAGCGCCTGTGGCGGAGTGAAGACGCTGAACACCATTGGCGTGCCGGTGGCGGTGGAGGTGTGGCGATACACAGCCTGCACGCCGCCATGGGACCGGGTAGTGGAGACGGTTTCAAGGGTCATGATCAATAGACCACAACGCTGCGGATGCTCTCACCTGCATGCATCAGGTCGAAACCCTTGTTGATCTCTTCCAGGGTCAGGACGTGGGTGATCATCGGGTCGATCTCGATCTTGCCCTGCATGTACCAGTCAACGATCTTCGGCACGTCGGTGCGGCCACGCGCGCCGCCAAAGGCCGACCCCTTCCAGACGCGGCCCGTGACCAGCTGAAACGGACGCGTCGAAATCTCCTTACCGGCCTCCGCGACGCCGATCACCACCGACACGCCCCAGCCACGGTGGCAGGCCTCCAGCGCCTGACGCATCACGATCGTATTGCCCGTGCAGTCGAACGTGTAGTCAGCACCACCCTCGGTCAATGCCACCAGATGCTGGACGATATCGCCCTCGATCTTCTGCGGGTTGACGAAATGGGTCATGCCGAAGCGCTGACCCCATTCGGCCTTGCGGTCATTGATATCGACGCCAATGATCTTGTCGGCCCCTACCATGCGGGCCGCCTGGATGACATTCAGGCCGATCCCGCCCAGGCCGAAGACCACCACATTGGAACCCGGTTCCACCTTGGCCGTATTGGTCACGGCACCGACGCCCGTGGTCACGCCGCAGCCGATATAGCAGGAGGACTGGAACGGCGCGTCCTCCCGGATCTTGGCGACCGCGATTTCAGGCAGGACCGTGAAGTTGGAGAAGGTGGAGCAGCCCATATAGTGATAGATGGGCTGGCCCTTATAGCTGAACCGCGTCGTGCCGTCGGGCATCAGGCCCTTGCCCTGCGTGGCGCGGATGGAGGTGCACAAGTTGGTCTTGCGCGACAGGCAACTTTTGCACTGTCGGCATTCCGGAGTGTACAGCGGAATGACATGGTCGCCGGGCTTCAGGCTGCTGACCCCTGCCCCCACTTCGCGCACAATCCCGGCCCCTTCATGGCCCAGGATAGAAGGGAAGATGCCTTCGCTGTCGAACCCGTCCAGCGTATAGGCATCGGTGTGGCAGATGCCCGTCGCCATGATCTCGATCAGCACCTCGCCCGCCTTCGGGCCTTCCAGGTCCAGTTCGACGATTTCCAGCGGCTTCTTGGCCTCGAAAGCGACGGCGGCGCGGGTCTTCATGGCGGTCTTATCCGGTCAGGGGTCATAAAAGGGTTCGCCCGGCGAGGGTCGCACGGACAGGTCGGAGGCGACAATAGCTTGAAAGCCCTGGCAACGATCATGCATTTTGGCAAATGATTATTGCTGTGTGAGAACAATCATGGGCTCCTGGGACGGGATCGACAGTTTCATCGCCGTCTGTGAAACGGAAAGTTTTTCCGCCGCGGCAACCCGCCTGGGCGTCTCCACCTCCCATGTCAGCCGGGAGGTGGCACGGCTGGAGGATCGGCTGCAGGTCCGCCTGCTCTACCGCACCACGCGCCGGGTCAGCGTCACCGATGCCGGGCGCACCTTTCTGGAACGCTGCCGTCGGCTGGTGGAGGAACGGGAGGAAGCGTTCGCCACCGTCAGCGAAAGCGACGGTGCCGCGCGCGGCCATCTGCGCCTCACCTGTTCCATCGCCTATGGCGAACGCTTCATAGTGCCCCTGGTCAACCGCTTTCTGCTGACCCATCCGCAACTGTCGGTCACCATCGATCTGACCAACCGGCTGACCGATCTGGTGGGTGAAGGGTTCGATCTGGCGGTGCGAACCGGCACCAGCCTGGATGACAGCCGCCTGATCGCCGTACGTCTGGCATCACGCCGCCGCTATCTCTGTGCCGCACCCGCCTATCTGGAACGGCATGGTCCACCGGGCAGCCTGGATGATCTGGCCCGCCACCAATGCCTGATGGGCACCGCTGATCTCTGGCATTTCGAGGATCAAGGCCGGCAGGTCTCATTCCGGCCCGGCGGCAGCTGGCGTTGCAACAGCGGATTTGCCGTGCTTGACGCCGCACGCCAGGGCCTGGGCTTATGCCAGCTACCGGACTTCTATGTGGAAACGGAACTGGCGACCGGAACATTGGTCAGCCTTCTGGACCATCACCGCCCGCCGGACGAGGGGATCTGGGCGGTTTATCCCCATCGCCGCCACCTGTCGCCCAAGGTTTCGCTGCTGGTGGAGTACCTGAAATCCCATGTGGGTCGGCTGTGACATTTATAGGGAGTACCACCCAAACATCAGCCACTTTTGATAAAACATGGTCTAATATAATAGTAGAAACAGAGTCCTAGGACCATCGGCAGGATTGACGGAAAAGTCCGGTCGCTGATGATGGCACGTCTTCTCCCCATTTTCCGCGGGAAACCCGACTTGACCGGCACCATGCAGCATCTGACCGCCGATAGTCTGGCGGGGGAACGGCACCTGCGCGTGCTGATCGAAAGCGTGCATGACTACGCCATCTATATGGTTGACCCCAACGGCATCGTAGTCAGTTGGAATGGCGGAGCGCAGCGCTTCAAGGGCTATCGCGCCAGTGAAATCATCGGCCAGCATTTCTCACGCTTTTTCCGGGCGGAGGATGTGCGTGACGGGCTTCCCGCCCGCGTGCTCGCCACAGCACTTACAGAGGGACGGTTTGAGGCCGAAGGCTGGCGCGTGCGCAAGGATGGTGGCCATTTCTGGGCCAGCGTGGTGGTCGAACCGGTGCGTGACGACGACGGGACCCTGATCGGTTTCGCCAAGGTCACCCGCGACATCACCGAACGCCGTCAGGCGCAGCAGGCGCTGGAGGAAGCGCGCGAGGCCCTGTTCCAGGCACAGAAGCTGGAAACCGTGGGTCGGCTGACCGGTAGCGTGGCGCATGATTTCAACAACCTGCTGCAGGTGATCGGCAACAGTCTGGAACTGGTTTCCGCCCGCCTGCCCCCGGACCTGCCGGATGTGCAGCGCCATATGGCGACGGCGCGGTCGGCGCTGGAAACCGCTGGGGCCGTCACACAGCGGCTTCTGGCCTTTGCCCGGCGTCAGCCATTGCAGCCCGAAGCCGTCGATCTGAACGCTCTTGCCCGTGGCATGGCCGACCTGGTCCGCCGGTCGGTGGGGGAGGATGTGCTGCTGCGCCTTGATCTGACCGACGATATCTGTTCCGCCTGGGCCGACCCGCATCAGGTGGAAAGCGGTATCCTTAACCTCGCCGTCAATGCCCGTGATGCCATGCCCAACGGCGGTACCCTGACCATTGCCACCCGCATGCGCCATATCGACCGTGCCGCCGCCGCCGCTAACGAGGTGGAGGAAGGCGAGTATGCCAGCCTATCGGTGGCCGATACCGGTATCGGTATGTCGGCGGAGGTGCTGGCCCGCGCCGTCGAACCCTTCTTCACCACCAAGCCCGTTGGCCATGGCACTGGCCTGGGCCTGTCGCAACTGTACGGGTTTGCGCGGCAATCGGGTGGCTTCCTGACCCTGGATAGCCGGGAGGGATACGGGACGAAGGTGACCCTGCTCCTGCCCTGTCATACCGAATCAGCTGCCGAGCCAGCGGTGGAGAAAGGGCCGGCGGCGGAGCCCGAAGCCCCGTCATCGATCTACCGCCTGCTGCTGGTGGAGGATGAGGTGCTGATCCGGCTTGTCCTGGCCGAGGCGCTGGAGGAACAAGGGCATGTGGTGCATCAGGCAGGCAATGCCGATGCGGCCCTGGACATCCTCTCGGACCATCCGGACATTCAGTTCCTGGTGACCGACGTCGGCCTGCCCGGCACCAATGGACGGCAATTGGCGGAACTGGCGCTGGGCCGATGGCCGGGGCTGAAAGTGTTGTTCCTGACCGGCTATATCGACCGGGCCGACACCTCCCGCCTGCCCCCCGGCACCCAGATGCTGACCAAGCCGACCAGCATCGATGCCCTGCTGGCCAAGCTGCGGCAGATGGCGGCGGGATAGTCGGCGTTTCGCTGGCCAATCCTGCGAAACGCCGTCAATTACCCTGCATATCGACAGATCGCCGCCTTCCGATCGGCGGCGCCGGGCGGCACCATTCCCCGTAAACACCTTTCGGGAAACGGGGAGCAATATGAAGAACATCCTGCTGCTGGGCGCCGGTAAGATCGGCATCGCCATCACCCTGCTGCTGCGCCGCACCGGTGATTACGCCGTGACGGTCGCCGACCACAGCGCCGATGCCCTGAAGCGGTTCACCGACCTGGGCGTGGACACGGTGCAGTTGGACATTAATGACGGTGCCGCCCTGCGCAAGACCATGGCAGGCAAGTACGCGGTGCTGAACGCCCTCCCCTTCCACACCACCTCCACCGTCGCCTATGGCGCCTATGATGCCGGCATCCATTATTTTGACCTGACCGAAGATGTGGCCAGCACACGCGTGGTGAAGGAAGTGGCCGCCAAGGCCGGCAGCGCCTTTGTCCCGCAATGCGGTCTGGCCCCCGGCTTCGTCTCCATCGCCG
The DNA here is from genome assembly GCF_002868735.1 of Niveispirillum cyanobacteriorum. GTDB lineage: Bacteria > Pseudomonadota > Alphaproteobacteria > Azospirillales > Azospirillaceae > Niveispirillum > Niveispirillum cyanobacteriorum. Next base: position 643,677 of record NZ_CP025613.1, read on the forward strand.
CCCATGGTCTGGCCGCCGGCTTTGACAGTCTGCGCGATGTGCAGCTGCGCGTCGGCGCCCTGCCCCGCTATCCCACCAACGCCCTGAAATATAATCTGACCTGGTCCACCGACGGTCTGATCAATGAGTATCTGAACCCGTGCGAGGCGGTGCAGGATGGCAAGAATGTCGAACTGCCGCCCCTGGAAGATCTTGAGGAGTTTGTGCTGGAAGGTGTCGCTTACGAGGCGTTCAACACCTCGGGCGGCCTGGGTTCTTTGACCGAGACCTTGGCCGGCAAGGTGGAGAACCTGACCTACAAGTCAGTGCGCTATCCCGGCCACTGCGCCATCATCAAGCTGCTGGTGGAGGACCTGCGTCTGGCCCGCCGCCGTGACCTGCTGAAGGAAGTGCTGGAAGAAGCCCTGCCCATCACCATGCAGGATGTGGTGCTTGTCTTCTGCACCGTCAGCGGCAAGCGTCATGGCCGCCTGGAACAGGAAAGCATCGTCCGCCACATCCATGGCGAGGAAGTCGAAGGCCATTTCCTGTCGGCAATTCAGATGAGCACGGCCGCCGGCATCTGCGCCATGCTGGACCTGCAAGCCACCGGTCACCTGCCGTCCAAGGGCTTCGTCCGTCAGGAGCAGATGCCGCTGGACCTGTTCCTTTCCAACCGTTTCGGAAAGGTCTATGCGTGAGGCGAACCGGGGGAGGGTGCAGCAACCTCCCCCGGTTTCTAAAAAGCACAAACACGCAGCGTCCATTCCACACCGGAGTCACACCCCATGTCCGCCACCGCCGCCCTTCTGGACCGTCTTGGCATCGCTCATCTCGTCACGGAGGGGGATATCGTCTCTCGCTCCCCCATCGATGGCTCCCGTTTGGGGGCCGTGAAGGCTCATAGCGCCGCCGAGGTTGATGCCGTATTGGCCCAGTCCGCCGCCGCCTTCAAGGCCTGGCGCACCGTTCCCGCCCCCCGCCGGGGCGAACTGATCCGTCTGTTTGGTGAGGTACTGCGGGAGCACAAGGCCGACCTGGGCGCTCTGGTGACGCTGGAGGCCGGCAAGATCGTTCAGGAAGGCCTGGGCGAGGTGCAGGAGATGATCGATATCTGCGACTTCGCGGTGGGCTTGTCGCGGCAGTTGCACGGTCTGACCATCGCGTCCGAACGCCCCCGCCACCGCATGGTGGAAACCTGGCAGCCGCTGGGCCCTGTCGCCATCATAACCGCCTTCAACTTCCCAGTGGCCGTCTGGGCCTGGAACGCGGCCCTGGCATTGGTCTGCGGCGATCCGGTGATCTGGAAGCCATCGGAGAAGACCCCGCTGACGGCCCTGGCGACCCAGGCCCTGTTCGAAAAGGCCCTGGCCCGCTTCGGTGACGCTCCCGAAGGATTGTCCCAACTGCTGTTTGGCCTGCGTGAAGTGGGCGAACAGATCGCCGCCGATCCCCGCGTGCCCCTGGTCAGCGCCACCGGCTCCACCCGCATGGGTCGCGAAGTCGCTCCAGTGGTCGCGAAGCGCTTTGGCCGTTCCATCCTGGAACTGGGCGGCAACAATGCCATGATCGTGACGCCGTCGGCGGACCTGAGGCTGGCCGTGCGCGCCATCCTGTTCGCCGCCGTCGGCACCGCCGGTCAGCGCTGCACCACCCTGCGCCGCCTGATCGTGCATAATGATTGCTATGACAAGGTCGTGTCGGCGGTGAAGACGGCCTTTGCCGCCATTCAGCCGGGTGATCCGCGCCATGCGGGCACCCTGATGGGTCCGCTGATCGACAAGGCCGCCTTTGATGCCGTGACCAAGGCGCTGGATGCCGCCAAGGCCCAGGGTGGCACCGTCCATGGCGGTGGCCGTGCCCTGGCCGACACCTTCCCCGATGCCTGGTACGCCTACCCTGCCATTGCGGAGATGCCGGCCCAGACGGAGATCGTAAAGCACGAGACCTTCGGCCCCATTCTCTATGTCCTGCGCTACAGCGACTTCGAGGAAGCCGTGGCCATGCAGAACGACGTGCCGCAGGGCCTGTCGTCCAGCATCATCACACGCGACCTGCTGGAGGCCGAGCGCTTCCTGGCCCCCGATGGCTCCGACTGCGGCATCGCCAATGTCAATATGGGCCCCAGCGGTGCTGAAATCGGCGGTGCCTTCGGTGGTGAGAAGGAAACCGGTGGTGGCCGCGAAAGCGGTTCGGACAGCTGGCGGCAATATATGCGCCGCCAGACCTCGGCCATCAATTACGGCACCTCCCTGCCGCTGGCCCAGGGGATTGAGTTCCCGGAGCTGTGATAGGATGCAGGGCGGGTGGGTAACCATCCGCCCCGACCTGTATTCCCGTTCTACCAAGGCCCCCAATGGACGCCACTGACGCTCAACAGGATGCCGTTGATACGGCCCTGCTCGCCCTTCTGAAGGCCAATGCCCGTGAACCGGCGGCATCGCTGGCGCGTAAATTGGGGCTGGCCCGGTCGTCGGTGCAGGCCCGCATCGCGCGGCTGGAACGGTTAGGTATCATCCAGGGCTATACGCTGCGTCAGGATCCGGGCAGCAGTCGGCTGATCCGCGCCTATGTCCTGCTTTCCACCAACCCCAAGATGCTGTCCCGCATCGTGGCGGAGGTGAAGCGGATCACGGAGGTGGAAAGCCTGTCCGCTATCTCCGGCACCTACGACATGATGGCCGTCATCGCGGCCCAGTCGGTTCAGGATATCGACCGCGTTCTGGACCTGCTGGGTCAGGTCCAGGGTATCGAACGCACCATGTCGTCCCTGGTCCTGTCGGATAAATTCAGGCGATAGAACGCCGGGCGAGAACCGCCACCAAATGAGCGCGATACGCTGCGTCGGCATGCATGTCGCTGTTCAGGCCGTCTGCATCCAGCACCAGCCCGTCCAACGCATCGGCACTGAACCGCCCGGTCAGCGCCGCCTCTGCCGCGTCCCACCGGAACACCGATGCAGCGGCCCCCGTTACCGCCACCCGCACCGCGTCGCCACGCTGGGCGACGAACACGCCCGCAATGGCATAGCGGCTGGCCGGATTGGGAAATTTGGCATAGCGGGCATGGGACGCTGCGGGGAAGAAGACGGATGTCACGACTTCACCGGGCAGCAACGCCGTCTCAAACAGACCGGTAAAGAACTGCCCGCCTGCGATATCCCGCCGGTCGGTGCGGATGACCGCATCCAGCGCCACAACCGCCGCTGGATAATCCGCCGCCGGATCGGCATTGGCGATGGACCCGCCGATGGTCCCGCGGTTGCGCACTTGGGGATCGCCGATATGGGCCGCCAGATCGGCCAGCCCCGGCAACACCGCGCGAACCACATCGCTACCGGCCACGGCGGCATGCGTCGCCATGGCCCCGATGCGGACCCCGTCCCCCTCCGCCGCAATCTCCCGCAATCCGGGAACGGCGGACAGATCCACAAGGGATGTCGGCATGGCCAGGCGCTGCTTCAGGGTCGGGATCAGGGTCTGGCCCCCGGCCAGGGCCTTGGCATCCTCATCCCCCGTCAACAGTTCGACCACATCGGACAGGGTGGCGGGACGGTGATAATCGAACCCGTACATGGCCTCACCCTTCTCGCATGGCCTGCGCGCCGGCGCGCACGGCCTTGACGATATTCTGATACCCGGTGCAGCGGCAGAGATGGCCCTCCAGACCGTCGCGGATCGTCGCCTCCTCCAGGTCAGGCGCCGTGCGGGCCAGCTCAATCGCCCCCATCACCATGCCCGGCGTACAGAACCCGCATTGCAGACCATGGTGCTCCCGGAACGCCGCCTGCATCGGATGCAGCGCCCCGTCCTGGCCCGTGATCCCCTCAATGGTCAGCACGTCGGTCCCATCGGCCTGAACCGCCAGCACCGCACAGCTTTTCACTGACGCCCCATCCAGATGCACCGTGCAGGCCCCGCACTGGCTGGTATCACACCCGATATGGGTGCCGGTCAGCCCCAACTCATCCCGCAGCAACTGCGACAGCAGCAGACGCGGGTCCACCTCCCGGCTCAACCGGACGCCATTGACGGTCAGGGTAATCGCGACGGACATCATGCCCCCATCAATCTCTTGGCCCTTATCTGTGCCGCCGTTGGTCACTGCGTCAAGCGGCTGCATACCCCGACACAATTGTCACCGCTTCGTAACAGGCTTGTTACAGCCCTATCGGGCTACCCCCATCGCTGGCATCCTGCGCCCCAAAATCCTGTCGGACGGAGGATAAGAAATGCGTTTTGGGTCTTTCGCGCGTGTGGGTCTGCTGCTGGGGGCGGCGTCGGTGGCGTTTGCCGCGCCGGTCATGGCCCAGGAAAAGAAGGTGATGACCGCCACGGACATGTGGGGGCTGAAGCGGGTAGCTTCGCCCGCCCTGTCACCTGACGGCAAGGCAGCCGTCGTGTCGGTTTCCGTCTTCGACTTGAAGACGGATAAGCGCGCCGCCGACCTCTGGCTGTTTCCGGTCGATGGCGGCCCGGCGCGGCAACTGACCACCGATCCGGCGGCAGAAGCCGATGCGGTGTGGAGCCCGGATGGCAAATACATTGCCTTCACCGCCAAACGCGACGATGACAAGGCCCCGCAGATCTATGTCCTGCCCGTCGGCGGGGGTGAGGCCAAGCGGGTGACGACTGTCCCCACCGGTGCCCGCACGCCGAAATGGCTGGCCGATGGTAAGGGCCTGGTCTTCATGAGCCGCGTCTGGACCGACCTGTCCACCTGGGATGATCAGGCCAAGCGCCTGAAGGACCGGGAAGAGACCAAGATGACGGCCAAGGTCTGGGACAAAGCGCCCATCGCCTATTTCGACCATTATCTGGACGACCGCGAAAACCATCTCTATGCCACCGACATTGATGGTGCCGCCCCGCGCGCCATTACGCTCGGCTCCGGTGTGTCGGTGCAATATAACGAAGGCGGCGCGCCGTTCGATATCTCGCCCGACGGCAAGGAAATCGCCTTCCCGGTCAATGTCGACAAGGTCGGCAACCGCCCCAATATCGACCTTTTCACCATCGCCGTGGCCGGCGGTGCTGCCACCAACATCACGCCTGACAACAAGACCGGGCCAGACAGCAACCCCGTCTATTCGCCCGACGGCAAGTCGCTTGCCTATAATCAGCGCACCATTTTCGGCTTCTATGGCGAAAATGCGAAGCTGATGGTGCGCGACCGGGCCACGGGTGCCACGCGCAACATCACCGACGGATTTGACCGCTCGGCCAGCGACTTCTCCTGGACAGATGACAGTGCCGCGCTTTATGGCGCGGTCGATGATGCCTCCGTCCAGCGTGTCTATCGCTATGATCCCAAGGGTAAAGACAAGCCGCGCCGCATCACCGATGGCTCCACCGGCGACGTGACCGATGTGGAAGTGGCCGGCAAATCGCTGGTGGCCCTGCGCCAGTCGATCAGCGCGCCCGCCGAACTGGTTGCCATCGACGCGAAGTCCGGCAAGGTCCGCGACATCTCTGCCGCCAATGCCCAGGCCCTGGCCGGGTTCCAAATGGGCAAGGTGGAAAGCGTCACCTACAAAGGCGCCAATAACGCCGACATCCAGATGTGGGTGGTCTATCCGCCCAATTTCGATCCGACGAAGAAATATCCCGCCATGATGCTGGTCCATGGCGGCCCGCATAATGCCATCACCGATGCTTTCAGCTACCGCTGGAACGCCCAGGTCTTCGCCGGCTGGGGCTATGTTGTCACCTGGCATAATTTCCACGGGTCCAGCGGCTTTGGTCAGGCCTTTACCGACAGCATCAATCCCGAATGGGGGGAGGTGCCCTATCAGGACACGATGAAGGCTGCCGACTGGCTGGCCGCCAAGCCCTTCATCGACAAGGACCGTATGCTGGCCGCCGGTGCGTCTTATGGCGGTTACCTGACCAGCTTCATCCTGGGCCGCGAACATCCGTTCAAGACGCTGGTCATCCATGCCGCCGTCTATAATCTCTATACCCAGTACGCCGCTGATTTCAGCGGTTCTCAGGCGCGGTTCAAGGAGTTCTGGGACGATCAGGCCAATATCGCCCGCAATTCCCCGCATATGCAGGCCGGCAAATTCAAGACGCCGACCCTGGTCCTGCATGGCGAACAGGATCTGCGCGTGCCCATCAATCACGGTATCGAGCTGTTCAACACCTTACAGCGCCGGGGCGTGGAAAGCCGTCTGGTCTATTTCCCCGACGAGAACCACTGGGTCCTGAAGCCGCAGAACAGCGTCTTCTGGTACAGTGAGGTGGAGCGCTGGACCAAGGCGCATGTGACGCCGGGACCGGCCAACTAAGCTGACGATCCAAGGGCGGGGCCGAAAGGTTCCGCCCTTTTTGCTGGTGGATTATTTCTCCAGATGAAATAATGAACTGCCCAGTCAGCGGATTAACGTCACCACCTTCATGATCCATTCTCCCCTGGAAGGCCGGGACCGCCGGCCCCATGAAACCAGGGATCAGAACCATGAAGCTCCATTACCATCCCCTGTCGGGCAATGCCCACCGCGCCCGCCTGTTCCTGTCGCTGCTGGCCCTGCCGCATGAACTTGTAGAGGTCGATCTGATGGCCGGCGCGCATAAGCGCCCGGAATTCCTGGCCCTGAACCCGTTCGGACAGGTGCCGGTGCTGGAGGATGGCGACGTGGTCATCCCCGAAAGCACCGCCATCCTGATTTATCTGGCAAAGAAGCAGGGCGGGGCCTGGCTGCCGGAGGATGCGCAAGGTGCCGCCGCTGTTCAACGCTGGCTGGCCGTCGCATCGGGTGAAGTGGCCTATGGCCCCGCCGCCGCCCGCCTGATCAACCTGCTGGGTGCCAAGTTCAACGCAGAGGAAGTGATCGCCCGCGCCCACACCCTGCTGGCCCGACTGGAGGCACATCTGGATGGCCGCGACTGGCTGGTCGGCACCCGCCCGACCATCGCCGATATCGCCATCTATTCCTACGTGGCGCGCGCGCCGGAGGGTAATGTCGATCTCGTGGCCTATCCGCGCGTCAAGGCCTTTCTAGCCCGGATCGAGGGGCTGCCCGGCTTCGTGCCGTTCGTATCCACGCCCGTGGGTCTGTCCGCCTGACCCGGTACCCCAAAGCGATGGAGGGGATGATGACCGGCAAACTGCCCGTCTGGCATGAAGGTGAAACCGCGCTTCAGGAAAAGTTGGGCGTGGCCGCGCGGATGCAGGATGTGGGGAAGCGGGTGATCCGCGACTTCATGCCCCAGCAGCATCGCGACTTCTATGCCCAGGTCCCTTTCATCGTGGCCGGGTCAGTGGATGACAGGGGCGATGCCTGGGCCACGCTGCTGGCTGGTGGGGCGGGGTTCATCACCTCGCCCACCGCCACACGGCTGGATATTCAGGTGCCGGTGAACCCGCAGGACCCGGCCAGTTCCGGCATGAATACCGGTGACGCCATCGGTCTGCTGGGGATCGAACTGCACACCCGCCGGCGCAACCGCGTCAACGGCATCATCCGTGCGGCCCATCCCGGCCTGCTGCGGTTTGAGGTGGATCAGAGCTTCGGCAATTGCCCGCAATATATTCAGCTGCGCGACGTCGCCTTAGCCCGCGACCCCACCGAGCCCTTCACGGGTGACGTGCGGGAGGGCGACCAGATCGACGCTAATGCCCGCGCCGTGATTGAGGCGGCGGACACGTTCTTCGTCGCCTCCTACGCCGATCGGGGTGGGCACCGTCAGGTCGATGTTTCCCATCGCGGCGGCAAGGCGGGCTTTGTGCGTGTCGGTGATGACGGCACCCTGACCATCCCGGATTTCGCCGGCAACCTGTTCTTCGCGACCCTGGGCAATATCCTGCTGAACGGCAAGGCGGGGCTGGTCTTTGTCGATTTCACGACCGGCGACATGCTGCACATGACGGGTGATGCCGCCCTGATCCTGGACGGGCCGGAGATTGCGGCCTTTCAGGGGGCCGAACGGCTTTGGACCTTCCGCGCCCGCCGCGTGGTGCATCGCCCGGCGGCCCTACCCCTGCGCTGGTCTTTTCAGCCACAGGGCTGGTCACCCAATTCCCTGATGACGGGTGATTGGCAACAGGCGGCGGACCGGCTGCGAGCCGCCGACCTCTCCACGCAATGGCGTCCCTTCACGGTGGCCCGTATCGTGGAGGAGTCGGCGACCATCCGTTCCTTCCACCTGCTGCCCGCCGACGGGGCTGGTCTGCTGCCGCATCTGGCGGGACAACATCTGCCCATCCGCCTGACCCTGCCCGGCAGCGACAAGCCACTCATCCGCACCTACACCCTGTCGGTAGCGCCGTCTGATGGCTATTACCGGATCAGCGTTAAGCGTGACGGCCTGGTCTCCCAGTACCTGCACGACCATGTCCGCCGGGGTGACCGGATTGAGGCCCGCGCGCCCGCCGGTGCCTTCACCATCAATGCGAGCGAGCAGCGGCCAGCCGTGCTGCTGGCCGCCGGGGTTGGCATCACGCCCATGCTGGCCATGCTGCGCCACGTGGTTTACGAGGGGCTGCGCACCCGCTCCATCCGCCCCACCATCCTGTTCCAGGCCGCCCGCAGCACGGCCGAACGGGCATTCGATCGCGAACTTTCCGATCTGGTTGCGGCAGCGGGCGGTGCCGTGCGGGTCATCCGGGTGTTAAGCGATCCCGACGATGCCATGCAGGGCCGCGATTATGATGTCGCGGGCCGCATCGACACCGCCCTGCTGAAGCAGCACCTGTCCTTCAACGATTATGATTTCTACCTCTGCGGCCCACCCGCCTTCACCCAGGCGCAGTATGACGGTCTGCGCGCCTTAAGCGTCGCCGACCACCGCATCCATGCCGAAGCCTTCGGCCCCTCCTCCTTGACCCGTACCACCGACAGCGCCAAGCCGGCGACACCGCAGCCACCGCCCGCCACCACCCCGGTCCCCGTGGCCTTCACCGCCTCGGCCAAGGAGGCGCGCTGGACACCCGGTTCCGGCACCTTGCTGGAACTGGCGGAGGCACGCGGCCTGTCCCCGGAATTCAGCTGCCGTGGCGGCACCTGCGGCAGTTGCAAGACCAGGCTGCTGGCCGGTGCCGTCAGCTACCTCAAGGAACCCACCGCCCCGCGCGCACCTGATGAAGTGCTGATCTGCTGCGCGGTCCCCAGCGGTGATCAACCCATACAACTCGACCTCTGACCCCGGAGAAGCCCCATGTCCCGTCCCCCGCTGCCCCCCTTCACCGAACAATCCGCCATCGAGAAGGTGCGCCTGGCCGAAGATGGCTGGAACAGCCGCGACCCGGCCAAGGTGGCGCTGGCCTATACGCCCGACACGCGCTGGCGCAACCGTGCCGAATTCCTCAATGGTCGGGCCGAAGCCGAGGCCTTCCTGACCCGCAAATGGAACCGGGAGCTGGAATACCGCCTGATCAAGGAACTCTGGGCCTTCACCGGCAACCGTATCGCCGTGCGCTATGCCTATGAATATCGCGATGACAGCGGCCAATGGTACCGCGCCTTTGGCAATGAGAATTGGGAGTTTGCAGAGGATGGCCTGATGCAGGCCCGCCACGCCAGCATCAATGAACACCCGATCACAGAGGCCGACCGAAAATTCCGTTGGCCGCAGGGCCGCCGGCCTGATGACCATCCGGGCCTGAGCCATTTCGGGTTCTGAGGGGGCTTGCCCCCCACCCTCCCAAACTCTGCTATGCTATCCCTCCCCCAAACCCCCACGGAAGGGACAAGGATGGATCGCTGGCAGGCCATGCGCATCTTCGTGAAGGTCGCGGAGACGGCCAGCTTTGCCGAGGCGGCGCGCCAGTTGAACCTGAGCGCGCCCGCCGTCACCCGCGCCATTGCGGCGCTGGAGGAAACCATCGGTGCGCGCCTGTTCGTGCGCACCACCCGTTCGGTGAAGCTGACGGAGGGTGGGGGGCGCTACTTGGAGGATTGCCGCCGCATCCTGTCCGACATTGTGGAGGCAGAGGCCGCCGCCGGCGGTTCCTATGCCACCCCCGCCGGCACCCTGTCGGTCACGGCCCCGCTGCTGTTCGGGCAGATGCATGTTCTGCCCATCCTGCTGGATTACATGGATACCTACCCCGCCGTGGCGGTACGTACCCTTTTCATCGACCGGTCGGTCAACATCATCGATGAAGGCGTCGATATAGCCCTGCGCATCGGACACCTGCCGGACAGCGCCTTCACCGCCATCCGTGTGGGTCGCGTGCGGCGGGTCATCTGCGCGTCCCCGGCCTATCTGGCGACGCATGGGGACCCGAAACAGCCAACCGATCTGCATGAACACCGCATCGCCGCCCCCACCAGTGCCTGGGCCATCCATGAATGGCGGTTCCGGGGGGATCAGCGCCTGACGGTTCACCCCGCCCTGCAATGCAACACAAACGAGGCGGTGATCAGTGCGGCCCTGGCTGGCTGGGGCCTGACGCGCGTGCTGCATTACCAGATCGGCCCCGCCCTGGCCGAGGGACGGCTGCGCATCGTGCTGGCAGAGCATGAGGAGGAGCCGGTTCCCGTTCATATCCTCTATCCGGAGGGTCGGCATGCGCCCGCCAAGGTCCGCGCCTTTGTCGATATGGCGGTCGACCGGTTACGCGCCAACCCGCTGCTGAACGGGTAGCGGGACTGCCCCACCCTTGCTACCCTGCCGATATAACAAACGGGGAAACGCAGGGATGAACGCCAGGGCACTGATCCTTATTGCACTGTTAGCGGTACCGAACGCCGTCGCCGCAGATGCCCCCCTGGCCCGGACAGAAGCGGGGGCGGTGCGCGGCCTGACCGCCGATGGTGTGGACAGGTTCCTGGGTATCCCCTTTGCGGCCCCACCCGTGGGTGACCTGCGCTGGCGGCCCCCGGCCCCTGCCGCCGCCTGGAGCGGCGAACGCCCTGCCATCACCTATGGCGCCGACTGTGCACAAAAGCCCTTTATCGGCGATGACGCCCCGCTGGCGACCATTCCGGCGGAAGATTGCCTGTTCCTCAATGTCTGGCGTCCCGCCGGGGCGGCTGGCAAAAGCCTGCCGGTCATGGTCTGGATCCATGGCGGCGGCTTCGTGAATGGCGGCACCTCCCCCGCCATCTATGACGGGTCGCAGATGGCGCGCGATGGGGTGGTGGTGGTCAGTGCCAATCACCGACTGGGCCGGTTTGGTTTCTTCGCCCATCCCGCCCTGACGGCGGAGGCGGCGGGCGGCCCCACTGTCAATTTCGGCTTCATGGACCAGATCGCGGCCCTGCGCTGGGTCGCCGCCAATATCGCGTCTTTCGGTGGCGATCCGTCCAATGTCACTATCTTCGGGGAAAGTGCCGGCGGGGAATCGGTCAATGTCCTGTTGACCACACCGCTGGCTGCCGGCCTGTTCCACAAGGCCATCGCCATGTCGGGCGGGGGGCGGAACACGCTGCTGCCCTCCCCCGGTTTCAAGGAAGGGGAGGCAATCGGCACCCTGTTCGCCCGCAACCAGGGGATTGAAGGTAGTGGGCCGGAAGCGCTGGCCGCCCTGCGTGCCTTGCCGGCGGAACGGCTGGTGGGTAACCTGAACCTTGCCACCCTGGGCGGCACAAAGGATTATTCCGGTCCCGTGATGGGGGTGCAGTCCATGCCCGACGAACCGCTGGCCCTGATGCGGGCCGGCAAGGCGGCACGGGTTCCCTACATGGTCGGCGCCACCAGCGATGATGGCTGGCATGAGGGGGGCAGCAAAGAGGATGTGCTGTCCCGCTTCGGCCCCCTGCGGGAGGAGGCGGCGCGGATTTACGATCCCAACGGCACCGACACGGCGGAAAAGGTGGGCCACCGCGTATCGGGTGACGCCATCTTCATCGAACCCGCCCGCGCCACAGCCCGCGCTATGGCAACGCTGGGCGTGCCCGTCTATCACTACCGTTTCTCCTATGTCGCCGAACGCATGCGCGACCGCTGGCCCGGCACACCGCATGCCAAGGAACTGCCCTTCGTATTCGACCATGTCCTGCCCCGCTACGGCAGCCGCACGACATCGGCAGATCTGGCCATGGCGCCCCGCCTTCGTGCCTACTGGACCCACTTTGCCAAGACGGGCGTCCCCGCTCCCGCTGGTGATCCCGCGGCCCCCTTGTTCACTGTGGGGCAGGAAAAACTGATTGATTTCAGCAATGACGGGCCGGTCGTGACGCCCGATCCGTTGCGGGCCCGCCTGGACCTGACCGAACGGCGGCTGGACGGGCGGCCATAAAAAAAGCCCGGCCCCTATTCGGGGGCCGGGTCCATCAGGATCAAGTCTTATGGGAGGGTGGTCCAACAGGGTTCCGCGCCCGAGGAAGGGGAAAGCGGTATCGTCACCACACCGGTCCTTTATTTATAGGATAAATCTGATCAGTCAAGCCTGCGGTCTTTGCAGTCGCGAAAATTATCATATATATCCGAAGCACGCTCAGGGATCAGCTCAACGACCCTTCCACCGGGGGAAAACCATATGCGACGCGGGCCATTCATTGCCGGCGACTGGGGTACCAGCAATCTGCGCCTGTGGCTGTGCGCGGACGATGGCACTGTGCTGGACCGGGCGGAAGGGCCAGGTGTGGCCGCCGCCACGGGCCGGCTGGAAACCGTGTTTCTTTACGCGACGGGGACCTGGCGCGCGGCCCATGGCCCCCTGCCCACCCTGATGTGCGGCATGGTCGGCTCCACCATCGGCTGGGTCGAAGCGGCATATCATCCCTGTCCCGCCGATGTACGCTCACTGGCCACCGGCCTGACCCGGTTCACCGCCGCCGGGACGGAGATAGCTATCGTGCCGGGTCTGTCGACGCGCACCGCCCTGGACGCGCCCGACGTGATGCGCGGGGAGGAGACGCAGATCCTGGGCGTACTGGCAAGCAGACCAGAGTTGGCCGAGGGCCACCATCTGCTCTGCCTGCCCGGCACCCACGCCAAATGGGCGCTGCTGAATGATGGGCGGGTGGAGAATTTTCAGACCGGCTTCACCGGCGAACTATTCGCCCTGCTGCGGCAGCATAGCGTGCTGGGCCGGGGTACCGACGGCTTGCAGCCGCAGGTGGGGCCGGCCTTCACCCTGGGCGTTGAACGCGCCTTGTCGGGGATCAGCCTGTCACACCTGCTGTTTCAGGCGCGGTCGCGGCAATTGCTGGACGGTATGAATGCACAAGATGCCCTGTCCTTCCTGTCCGGTCTGGTCATCGGGGGTGATGTCGCGGGCGGACTCGCCATGATGGCCGGCCTGCCCGACACGCCGGTGATCCTGGTGGCCAGCCCGGCCCTGATCCAATCCTATCAGGCTGCCCTGTCCGTCGCGGGACGGGGCGGCATCGGCCTTGATGGCGGTGACCTTGCCCTGGCGGGCCTGCTTTCCATCCGCGCCGCAACCCTTGCCGGAAACCTGTGATGACCCATCCGCTCGCCCATTTCCTGACCGAAAGCCCACTGGTCGCCATTCTGCGCGGCGTCACGCCCGATACGGTGCTGGCCATCGGACAGGCGCTGTTCGATGCCGGCTTCCGCGCCATTGAGGTGCCGTTGAACAGCCCGGACCCGTTCGACAGCATCGCCATTCTGGCCCGGCATTTCGGTGACACCTGTCTGGTCGGCGCCGGCACGGTCCTGACACCGGAAGCGGTGGAAAAGGTGGCGGCGGCGGGCGGCCGGCTGATTGTCACCCCCAATACCGATCCTGCGGTCATCACCCGCGCGGTGGAACTGGGCCTGCTACCCATGCCCGGATTCGCCACCGCGACAGAGGCCTTTGCCGCTATCAGGGCCGGCGCGCGGCACCTGAAACTGTTCCCTGCCGCCACCTATGGCCATGGCCATATCAAGGCCCTGTCGGCGGTGATGCCGATGGATGTGAAGCTGTATGCCGTTGGCGGTGTCGGGGCGGACAACCTGTCTGTCTGGCGCTCGGCGGGCGTGGCCGGCATTGGCGTCGGCAGCGAAATCTACAAGCCGGGCCTGACGGCAGATCAGGTTGGCATCCGGGCACAGCAGATTATATCGGCTTGGTGCAGGACAGATGATTGATATCGTTGTCTTGCCTTTATCTGCCGGCTGCTGAATATGCTATTGGGCACGAATGATCAGGGGGCACCGCCGGGGTGGGGGGTGACCGAAGGGGGAGCGGAAACGCATGAGCGTGAATGAACGGGGCTTGCGGGCGGAATCCGGCCGGAACTTCACCTATGGCATTCTGCAGCAGCTTGGCGTCGATATTGTTACCGGTACCTACGGCCATTCCAATCCGTTCCCGACGGAGGCGGAACTGTGCAAGCGGCTGGGCGCCAGCCGGTCGGTCTTGCGCGAAGCAGTAAAGATGCTGACGGCCAAGGGCCTGCTGAAGGCCCGGCCACGTCAGGGCACCTGGATTGAGCCGGAGCGTAACTGGAACCTGCTGGACCCTGATGTGCTGCGCTGGCTGCTGGAACGGAAATTTTCGCCGGCCCTGCTTCTGGAATTCACCCAGGTGCGCCTGGCCATCGAACCGGTGGCGGCGTCGCTGGCCGCCCGTCATGCTGATGAAAAGGCAAAGGCCGCCATCCGGGCGGCAATGGCCCGCATGCAGGCGGCTGAACTGGGCGATGATGACCCCCTGACCTCCGACATCGCCTTCCATGTAGCGGTGCTGGAGGCGACGGGAAACCGGTTCTATGCGCAGTTGCGTGATATCATCGATGCGGCCCTGCGTACCTCCATCCGCCTGACCAATCGCCGCAAGGGCGTGCGGTTGGCCAGCGTCGCCGACCACCAGAAGGTGGCTGACGCCATCAATGCCGGTAACGCCGAGGAAGCTGCGACCGCCATGCGCCACCTGATCGTGGAAGCGATGACCTTGATCGAGAACGCGATTGCCACCGGTGAACTATCGGATTGATGAAAGGGGCTTAACGCCACCATCTCCGCATCGGCTCTTAACAATCGCGCGGGTTCAAGTGTTTTATATGGCCTCCCCGGCATGGGTCGGGGAGGCCATATTTTTCTAGCCCCAACAGCCCCTTACAGCGGCTTGATGCCCTGCCCATAATTGAATACCGAATCCCGGTCATACTTGGTTTTCACCTCCCGCAACCGGGTCAGGTTCTCCCCATAATAAGCCTTGGCCCAATCATCCAGCGTGGGGTCAGGGAAGTTCTGATAGGCACCGACAGCGGAGAATGTCCGGTTGGTCAGTGCATAGAAATCCTTCTGCCAGGTCAGATTGTCATTGATCAGGCCCTGCGGGTCCGTCGGCTGCCACCAGTTCATCTCCACCGAGAACAGCCAGTCATTGCCGCGATGGACATAGGCCGTGGCGTCGGCCCGCATGTCGTTGCAGGCCCCGCCCGTCTGGAAGAACTTATAGGCGACGGGCATGGAGGTGCCGGGCTGCAGGCGACCGGCATCGAACAGGGTCTGTACCCCATCGCGGCTGATCCGCGATGCCTGCACATAGCTGGACTTCTCCTGGTAATAGTAGGGGTAGGTTTCTTCGGCCAGATAATCCTGCGCCACCCAATAGGGGATGTCCTCATGGACCCACACCTTCTGGGCCGTCTCCCATAGCGGGCCGAACATGTCCTTCAGGGTCTTGCCCTTAGTCTTATGCAATTGCGCCAGGATCGACACTTCGCTGCCGATACCCTGGCAGCGCTGCTGGATGCTGGGCAGGGTGACATTGATCTTGCTGCCAAACGTATTGGGCATATTGGGCAGCCGGGTCAGCAGCGCATGCAGAACATCGGCCTGATTGTCCGTCCATTTCAATTGACAGACCGACACGGTCTCGGCGGGGAAGGTGCGCAGCAGGAATTCGGTATTGATACCGAAATTACCGCCGGCCCCGCCCCGGCAGGCCCAATACAGGTCGCTGTCATTCTTGGCATCGGCCTTGTGGATCTTGGCATCCGCCGTCACAACGGTGGTGCCAGTCAGCAGATCGGACGCAATGCCGTACATCCGCATGCTGAACCCGATGCCGCCGCCCAGCAGGAAACCCGCCGCCCCCACGGCATCGCAACGGCCATGGGTGATGGTAAGGCCCGCCCGTTCCAGGTCCTTATAGACCAGGGCGTTGCCGGTGCCGCCCTTGACGCGGACGATGCCTTCCTTCTTGTCCACCACCTCCACGCCGGCCATCAGCGACATGTCGATCAGCAGACCGTTGGTGGAGGAATAGCCGGCATAATTATGCCCGCCCGACCGCACAGCAAAGGGCAGCCCCTGCTGCTGCACCCAGTTCAGGGCTCCTTGCACATCCTCCGTCTTCAGACAGCGGGCAATGCCCATGGGCAGGGTGTTGTAGCGCAGGTTGTTGGGTCGGCAGACATCGTTGAAAAACGGGTCCTGCGGGCGCAGCACGCCGCCGCTGACCCGGCTGGCCAGGTCGCTCCAGGCCGATACCGGCGGGCAGGCATTGGCCGGCGTGGCCGCGCGCGCCGCACCCCAGGGCATGGAGGCAGCCAGCGGCGCCACCGCCGCGAACTTGCCCGCCCCGACCAGGAAATTGCGACGAGACGGCTCGATATTGCGCAGCATCATTCCCTCCCCAAGGATATTATCGCTTAGGTTTATAAGGGCATATGCGCAATCGCGTCAACGTGGTGATATGACTTATTAGATTTCTGGGCTTATTCCGGTACCGGAATAATTTTCCCTACCGAAAAGTCTCTATTTCGATCTCGAAACGTTTCAACTTGTCATAAAGGGTTTTCTTAGGAACGGCCAATGCCTCCGCCGCCGCCGGCACATCGCCCTTCTGGTCGGTCAGGGCGGCCATGATCAACTGGCGTTCAAACGCCTCCACCTGCGCCGCCAGCCCAACCGCATCTGCTCCTGCACCTAGCAAGGCCGGCAGACCCAACGCCATACGGTCCGCGACATTGCGCAACTCGCGGACATTGCCGGGCCAGTTATGGGCCAGCAGCGCCTGACGATCCGCCGCTGGCACCAGCGGTGGCGGCGTGCCAAGCCGGTCACTGGCCGTCAGCAGGAAATGGTCCAGCAGCATGGGGATATCCTCGCGCCGCTGCCGCAGCGGCGGGATCGACAGGGGCACGACGTTGAGGCGGAAATACAGATCCTCCCGGAACCGCCCCTGCTTCGACAGCGCGCCCAGATCCTCCTTCGTCGCCGCAACGAAGCGGATATTCAGGGCAATGGAACGGTTGGAACCCAGCCGTTCCACCCGCCGGTCCTGTAACACGCGCAGCAGCTTGACCTGGGCCGCCATCGGCATGCTTTCGATCTCGTCCAGGAACACCGTACCGCCATCGGCGAATTCCAGTTTGCCGATGCGGGTCTTGGCGGCCCCGGTGAAGGCCCCTGCCTCATGCCCGAACAGCTCACTTTCCACCATACTGTCGGGGATGGCCCCGCAATTGATGGCAACGAACGGTTTGGCGGCGCGCTTGGAAAACTGGTGCAGGGCGTGGGCCACCATTTCCTTTCCGCTGCCCGTCTCGCCCAGGATCAGAACGTCTGCCCCCGTATCCGCCACCTGCCGGATCAGCTTTTTCACCGCCATCATGCCACCCGACCGGCCCAGCAGGGCGGCGTCCAGCCCATCCTGCTGCACCAGTGCCTGACGCAGCGCCCCCACCTCCGCCACCAGCCGGCGTTTCTCCAACGCGCGGTTGACGGTGGTGACCAACCGCTCGGACGCAAACGGCTTCTCAATGAAATCATAGGCGCCGTCGCGCATGGCCCCCACCGCCATGGCAATATCGCCATGCCCCGTCATCAGGATGACGGGCAGCCCCGTATCCAAAGCCACCGCCGCCTTCAGCAGCGCTAATCCATCTATCCCCGGCAGCCGTACATCGGTGATCAGGACATCCGCCCCCTCCCGCTGCAAGACGTCCAGCGCCGGTTCCGCCGCCGCAAAGCCACGCACCGGCAGGTCGGCCAGTTCCAGCGCCTGCTCCACGCCCAACCGGACAGAATCATCATCCTCCACCAGCAGGATGCGCGGTACGCCCATGCCCTAAACCCCTTCTGCCGCCGGCAGGTCGATGCTGAAAACCGCCCCGCCTTCCGGCCCGTTCGCTGCGGTCAGACTACCATCATGGTCGCGGATGATGCTGGCCGAAATCACCAGGCCTAAGCCCAGCCCAACCCCCGGCGGCTTGGTCGTGAAAAACGGCTCGAACAGATGCGGCATATGGTTATCGGCAATCCCCGGCCCCGTATCCGCCACGCGCAAAAGCACCCGCTCCCCTGCCACCTCCCCAGACACCATCACACGCCGCACCTCCTGCCCCGTCACAGCGTCCAGCGCATTGCCGATCAGGTTGACCAACACCTGTTCCAGGCGCAGCGGGTCACAGCGCACGGCCAGCCCATCGGCCAGATCCAGCACGATCTCCGCCCCCACCCGCCGCATTTTTTCGGCCAGCAGGGTCAGGGCATTGTCGGTGGCGCCTGCCACGGCCACATCCTCCGGCCGGTTGTCCGACCGCCGGGCAAAGGTGCGCAACTGTCCGGTAATCCGAGCCATCCGTTCCGTCAGGCCGGCGATGTGGCGCAAATTTTCCTCCACCCGGTCCAGCTTGCCGCGTTCCAGGAACGCCGCCGCATTGTCGGAAAAGGTGCGCAGGGCCGCCAGCGGCTGGTTCAACTCATGCGTAATGCCCGCCGATAGCTGGCCTAAGGCCGCCAGCTTGGCCGCCTGCACCAGATCATCCTGCGCCCGGCGCAAATCCTCGTTGGCGGCTACCAGCTCGGCTGTGCGCGCCGTCACCTCCCGCTCCAGTGCTGCCGCTGACCGTTCCCAGGCCCGCCTGGTCCGCCGCCGCTGCCGCCAGTAAAGCCAGCCCAACAGGCACAGCGCCGCCACCCCCACCCCGCCGACACGGCCCACATCGCGGGCCATCTGCACCCCGTCCAGGCTCGACAGAAGGTAAAGCCGCCAGGGCGTGCCCTCCACCGCACTATCGCTGGCCAGATAGGTCACCGTAGCGCCCGCCAGCGTCACCGTCCCGTCGGCACCGGGCCGCCAGTCCAGCCCGCGCAGCGCCACCCCCTCATATTGTCTCGTATCGGCCAGCCGCACCTTCTCCGCATCCGACAGCGGCACCAGTGTGCGAAAGGTCCAGTCAGGTACCGATGACAGGATCACCACGCCATTGCCATCCACAACCAGGATACGGTCCGACAGCCCGGCCCAGCTTTTCTCAACCGGCGCCAGCGACACTTTGACGACGGTGATACCGAGCGTCAGCCCCCCCTCCTCCAGGGCGCGGGCGAAATAATGGCCCGGTTCCCGGCTGGTGGTGCCCACGCCATAAAACCGCCCCGCCCCGCTGGCCAGCGCTTCGCGGAAATAGGGGCGATAGGCAAAGTTGCGGCCCACGAAACTGTCCGCCTGCCGCCAGTTGCTGGCCGCCAGCGTCGTGCCGCCCGTATCCATCAGGTACAGCGCCGCCGCCCCCGTCCGCGCCGCGATCTGCTCCATATAGATATTGGCCGCCTCGGTCGCCGCCGGATCATCCGGGCTTTGCAGGGCGGTGCGCAGGGTGCGCGACAGGCCCAGGATGGCGGGCGTCGTCTCATGCCGCGTCAACTCGCTGCGCAGGCCCGCAATCAGCAGGTCCCGCCTCGGCCCCGCCTGATCCAGCAGCGCATCCCGGCTGATCCCCGCCGCCAGCTTCCCGCCGGCCCAGGCCAGGACAAGCGCCAGCAGGGCGAAGCCCAGCCCGGTGATCAGGCCGGTCCCGACCCGTCCCGGACGCGGTGTAGAGGGGGCAATAGTCATGGCCGACCCAGGATAGGGTGCAGGCCAGCGGCCCGCAAGGCCACACCATACGGCCCTGGCACGCATGACACCGGGGGCAATTTCCAATCGTGCAGACGTGACCGGTAACAACAGATATTATACATTTCCATTATTCCGCCGTTAATAATTGGCGTGACAGGCTGACCCTGCCTCACCCGGAGGCCCCTGACAGTAGGAAAGGAGTTCGCCTCATGCGTGCAACCTCCATAATCCTTCCCGCCCTGGTCACCGCCCTGTTCCTTCCCGCCACCTCCCCCGCCCTGGCCCAGATGGCACCACCCCCGGTCACCGATGACGTCAACCTGTCCTTGCAGGTGGAGGATTGGGTAAAGGCGGAAACGGCGCGCGTCATCCTGGTTGTCGATCTGGCGGGTCAGGCCGGCGGGGTGAACCGCGCCGACCTGTTGAAAACCGCCGCCGCCATCGCCGACCGCACCGACTGGCGCGTCATCGCCATGGACAAGGTGTCCGACAGTGCCGGCCTGGACCGCTGGCGCGCCATGCTGGAAACCCGCCTGCCGGAGGGGCGGCTGGCCGGCCTCGCCGAACGGGCCAAGCGCGCCAGCAAGCCCGGACAGCAGGTACGCATCGCTGCCGTGCGGTTTGAGCCAACCCTGCAAGAGATGGAGGCCGCCCGTTCCGCCCTGCGCGTCAAGCTCTATGCCCGCATCAAGGATGAGATTGCCCTGCTGCAGCAAACCTTCCCCGACCGCCGCTACCGGGTACAAAGTCTTCGCTTTAACGAGAACAGCGGCGGCTACCGCGACGCCGCCCCACCGCCGCCGCCGCCCTTCATCCCGCCGCCGGAAATCCAGATGATCGGCGACCCCATCCGCACGGAAGTCATCGAGGAGGTCGCCCCGGCGAACGAAAGCGGTAGCGGGCAGGAAGATAAAATGATCGTGCAGGCCATGGTGTCACTGGGCGCCTTCGCCGGCCCCACACAATGAAACGAAAAGGCCCCTCTCCCGGCGGGGAGAGGGGCCTTAGCACTTAACCCTCATTCTGCCGGGGCCAGAACGGCGCGCGGACGCTCCACCGCCTCTTCAATCCCGGTCGGGTTGGCCAGTTCGGCCTGCATCTTGGCCGTATCCAGCGCGCCTTCCCACTTGGCCACCACCAGCGTGGCAACACCATTGCCGATCAAGTTGGTCAGCGCACGCGCCTCCGACATGAACCGGTCAACGCCCAGGATTAGGGCGATGGACGCCACGGGGATATGGCCCACGGTGGCCAGCGTGGCCGCCAGCACGATGAAGCCCGACCCGGTCACCCCGGCCGCACCCTTGGAGGTCAGCAGCAGCACCGCCAGAATGCCCAGTTCCTGCCAGATGGTCAGATCGGTATTGGTGGCCTGGGCCAGGAAGATGGCGGCCATGGTCAGATAGATGCAGGTGCCATCCAGGTTGAAGGAATAACCGGTCGGCACCACCAGACCCACCACCGACTTTTCCACGCCCAGCTTGTTCAGCTTGGCCATCAGGCGCGGCAGGGCGCTTTCCGAGGACGAGGTGCCCAGCACGATCAGCAACTCTTCACGGATATAGCGGATGAAGCGGGTGATGGAGAAACCACAGACCCGCGCCACAACGCCCAGCACGCCGAAGATGAAGATCAGGCAGGTGGCATAGAACGCCGCCATCAACTGCCCGAGCGAGATCAGCGTATCGACCCCGTACTTGCCGATGGTAAAGGCCATGGCGCCAAAGGCACCGATGGGTGCCACCTTCATCAGGATACCGACAATCTTGAAGAAGATGCCCGAGGCCTGATCGATCAGGTGCAGCATGGGCCGGCCCTTGTCACCCAGGCTTTGCAGGCCAAAGGCAAACAGGATGGCGATGAACAGCACCTGCAAAATCTCCCCCTCGGCAAAGGCGCCGACGACGGTGGTGGGGATGATATGCATCAGGAAGGCGACGGTCCCCTGCTCCTGCGCCTTGGCGGCATAGGACGCGATGGACTTGGTGTCCAGGGTGGCGGGATCGACATTCATGCCGGCCCCCGGCTGCCAGACATTGACAATCACCATGCCCAGAACCAGGGCGATGGTCGTCAAAACCTCAAAGTAAATCAGGGCCTTGAACCCAACCCGCCCCACCTTCTTCATATCCTCCATGCCGGCAATGCCATGGACCACGGTCAGGAAGATGATGGGCGCAATCAACATCTTGATCATCTTGATGAAGGCATCGCCCAGCGGCTTCATGCTTTCACCCACCGACGGGTAGAAATGCCCCAGCGCGATGCCGACGGCGATGGCCACCAGCACCTGCACATAAAGGCTCTGATAGAACTTCTTCGGCGCCGCCGGGTTGGCGGCGATGCTGGCACCCTGGGCCATGTCGCTTCTCCCAATTAATCCGTGTCCGCCGGGTTGGGAGGCCGCATAGCCCCGTCCCGCCTTCAGGGGCCTATAGGCATGTGCTGTGCCAGGGGGCGGGGTGATGGGGAATCAAGGGGTTGGCGCGGGGTGGGGGCGGGATTTGTCTGGATTTCCAGACAGGGGTAGTGGGGTTTGTGCGGGATTTCGGACGGGGGCATTGATGCTGCCCCTTCAACATCGCCCCGGCACTTCCGCGCCCTCTCCACCGCACTCCGCTGCCTCCCCCGCGAAAGCGGGGGTCCAGGGGCCACACGCTCTACTTGTCAGCCTCAATGACCGAATGAGGATAAAGTTGCCTAAACTGATTTTTTAAGAGACTAACCTTAGTGACTACCATTACAATTCACATTGTCTACGTTTCTTCTGCACCAACACAACGCTGAAAAACCAAGTATCAAGTCGCAGGTATTAATTATGAATGAAGAATCCAAATCATGGAAAATGCCCGACAATAATCCATGGTATATACTTGCCACCCTACACAATAAACACCATCCTGCCAACGAAAGGCAAGACCTCAATCGTAAAACCTGGAACCGTTATTTCGCTAGTTATTTAAATGAAGAAGAGCGCCACAACATAAGCAAAATTATTCCACTGGATGAAACGATAGCATATGATGATAATGAACTACAGGAAATACAAAATATTTTTCAAAGTAAATTAAATGACAACAATAGCGAACTGCCCGATGTCCGCAAAACAATAGATTTTTCTGGTCTTTTGTTTATAAATGATATACAATTTTCGGGATTTATATTCCTTTCATGTGATTTTGGCAATTGTCTATTTGAAGGAAATATAGATTTTACAAAATCATTGTTCATGCACGAAATTAGGTTCGAGGCTGCTGAATTTAGAGTGGCCCCCAAATTCCAAGAAGCAATTTTTCTTCAGTATACATACTTTACCGATACAGAATTTTCAAAGGGTTTTGATTTCAGGAAATCTGAATTCAAGGCCCCCGTAAGTTTCAAGAGCATTAAAGTTGAAGAGAACGCAGACGCCCGATTTGGGGGTGCCAGATTTTTTCGAGAAGTTGATTTCACTGAATCTAAATTCGGTGGAAATTTATTTTTCGGGAAAGCAGAGTTCGTCGGTCCATCTTCATTCTACGAATGTGAATTTTCTAAATATGGAGCCAACTTCAGTGGCGCTATTTTCTCGATATGCGCTGATTTCCGAAAGTCAAAGTTCAAAGGTGATGTATTTTTCTCTAATGTTTACTTCCCTAGTATAGTCGAAAGCAACCCCTCGGAGCACTCCCCACCCTGGCCAATACATAGCGATACATTCTCCGGCTACATCTACCTTGATGGTGCAGAATTCTTAGGTACCGCTTCATTCAA
The DNA here is from genome assembly GCF_002868735.1 of Niveispirillum cyanobacteriorum. Classification (GTDB taxonomy): domain Bacteria; phylum Pseudomonadota; class Alphaproteobacteria; order Azospirillales; family Azospirillaceae; genus Niveispirillum; species Niveispirillum cyanobacteriorum. Next base: position 667,104 of record NZ_CP025613.1, read on the forward strand.
GGAGACAAAATTCTTAGGTAACTCAAGATTCCAAAATGTCATTTTTAGGAATAAAGCCGACTTTCATAAAGCAAATTTTTGTAGCTCTGTTGATTTTACAAACAGTGAGCTGAAAGGCCCCACCGACTTCGACGGCTGTCAGTTCAAAAAGTCTCCACCCCAACTCGCCGGGGCCACGCTACATCCCCGCACCAACTGGCGGCGAGTGATTTGGCCGCAACTGACGGGATTGCGGACTGATGAGGTAGAGAACCTTACTGATGCCTACAGCTGCCTCAAACTGGAGATGGATAAGCAAAAGCGACATCATGATGAACTCATGTTCTTTTCAAAGGAATTGGAGTGCCGAAAAGTAGAGTTAGGCAAAATAAGGGGTTTTCCGATTTCGCTGTATGAGTGGACTTGCGACTATGGCCAAAGCATAATACTGCCATTACTTTGGCTATTTGACCTTACCCTTCTTGGTTGGAATGTGATAATGTCAGCGTATATGCTCGAAATCACTTGGGACAAGGCCCTATTGGCCAGTTTAGTGAACTCTCTTGGTAGCTTTGGGGTTCGCAAGGAGCTTATGGAGAGCCTACCAAAACCCGCTTCTACTGGGATGCAATTCTTCCTTATGATCCAGAGTATAATTGCATTGATCCTCCTCTTCCTTATCGGCCTTGGCCTGCGCAACCGATTCCGCATGAAGTGATCCGCGGCCCCAAGCGCCCCCTTCATCATCCCGGCGAAAGCCGGGACCCAAGGGCCGAGCGCCCGACCTCGACACAGCGTTGGCCTGGGACAGGTGGATTGGCCTGATCCCGTGGCCCCTGGGTCCCGGCTTTCGCCGGGATTACGAGAAGGCGACGCATAAGGAACCACCACCCCACCGCACCCCTGCCCCCCGCCTTCCGCCCTTGTCGCAGCGCACAAACCCATGCGATAAGGCCCCCATAACGCAACATTCTGGAACCGCCGCCCCATCGGGCCGCCACCGTTCCGGTGGTGCTTATGGTGTCCGGCTGCATCCTGCGCCGGGCCGGTTACTAAGGTTACGTTTCCTCACATGCTTGATTTCAATGGTCTGGGGCTGCTGTCCCCGCTTTCCGCCGGCCTGTCCGCTGCCGGCTACACCACCCCCACCCCCATCCAGGCGCAGGCCTTGCCCGCCGCCCTGGCGGGCCGTGACGTGCTGGGTCTGGCCCAGACGGGCACCGGCAAGACGGCGGCCTTTGCCCTGCCCGTCCTGCAGGCCCTGGCCAAGGCCGACAAGCGGGCGCGGGCACATTATCCGCGCGCCCTGATCATGCTGCCCACGCGTGAACTGGCGCTGCAGGTCGGCACCGTTTTCGACCTGCTGGGCATTCAACTGCCCTTCACCAATGCCGTGGTGCATGGCGGTGTGTCGATCAATCCGCAGATCAAGGCGCTGGCAGCGGGGGTCGATATCCTGATCGCCACGCCGGGCCGCCTGATCGACCTGATGGATCAGGGAAAGTGCAAGCTGGACAATGTCGTTCTGTTCGTCCTGGACGAGGCGGACCGCATGCTGGACATGGGGTTCCTGCCGGCGGTGAAGAAGATTGTGGCAAAGCTGCCCAAGGCGGGCCGCCAGACCATGTTCTTCTCCGCCACCATGCCCAACGATGTGTCGGGCCTGGCTGAAAGCCTGCTGCATGATCATGTCCGGGTGGAGGTGACGCCGCCCGCGACCACGGTGGAGCGCATCGACCAATCGGTGATCCATCTGGACATGGCGCAGAAGGCACCGACCCTGGTGAAGCTGCTGTCCGATCCGACGGTGGAAACCGCCATCATCTTCACCCGCACCAAGCATGGCGCCAATAAACTGGCAGCACAGTTGGCGGGTGCTGGCCTGGAGGCTGACGCCTATCACGCCAACAAGTCGCAGAATGCCCGCGAACGCGCCCTGGATGCCTTCCGCGCCGGCAAGACCCGCGCCCTGGTCGCCACCGACATTGCGGCGCGCGGCATTGATGTGGATTTGATCACCCACGTCTTCAACTATGACCTGCCGGAAGTGCCCGACGCCTATGTCCACCGCATCGGCCGCACGGGCCGCGCGGGCCGGGCCGGCACCGCCGTCTCGCTGGTCACGCCCGCCGACCGTCCGCTGCTGAAGCAG